>NZ_JACJQW010000025.1:0-119365 GCF_014696905.1 Nostoc sp. FACHB-190 | reverse complement strand
GCAATTTCTCTGCCCTGTAAGTCCCACAACCGCGCTGTGTTGTCATCAGAGGCGGTGAGGATGCGCTGCCCATCGGGGCTGAAACTGGCACTGTAGACCACACCCTCATGCCCCTGGAACTTGGCAATTTCCCTGCCCTGTAAGTCCCACAACCGCGCTGTGTTGTCATCAGAGGCGGTGAGGATGCGCTGCCCATCGGGGCTGAAACTGGTACTTCTGACCGAATTCTCATGCCCCTGGAACTTGGCAATTTCTCTGCCCTGTAAGTCCCACAACCGCGCTGTGTTGTCATCAGAGGCGGTGAGGATGCGCTGCCCATCGGGGCTGAAACTGGCACTGTAGACCACACCCTCATGCCCAGCCATCACCGTAATGCCCCGCACTTTATCTAAAATTGTCTGTAAAGCCAACACCGGGTTAGCAGCTGGGTAGTCTTGGAGTTGTTTAATTCCCCGCTTATCTATTAAACTTTTTAACTCTCTGCCATCCCGCATCGCCGCCAGCAAAGCCCCCACTTGATTAAACTGCAAGCGGTTAATATTTGCCAACCCTGACCGTTCCAGCCTAATACCAGCCAAGGCAATTTGTCGTTCTGCTTCTGTTTTTTCTAAGTCATTTTGTGCCTTTCGCACCCGTCCTTGCGCCAGTCTTTGGGCTGCTGCCGCAGTTTCTAACCCCCGCAAAGCCTCTTGCTGTTGGGCTTTGGCTTGTCGCAGGTCGTTTTGTGCCTTTTCTACTTGTTTCCGCGCCAAATTTTCTTTGTCTTGTGCTTGTGCCAGTTGTAAGTTTGTGGCATCTAGTTGTTGCTTGGCAATTTTCTCTTGCTTTTTTAAATTAGCCTCAGCATTCTTAACCTTGATTTCGGCATCAGCCACCTTTTTATTAGCATCATTAATTCGCTGCTGTGCCGCTTTTAATTCCTCCTCCTTTTGTTTTTTCTCACTATCAATTTTGTCCCGTTCATCTCTCGCCACCGCCAATTGTTCATTACTTCGCCCCGCCAACACTCCCAACCCCACCGCCGCCACCCCAGAAACCAGCAACAACACTAAAGCAATTTGTACTCGCCGCCTAGCTGTTTTATTCGCGGCTGTTAATATTGCTTGTTCTTTCTTCGCTATTTCTAAATCTCGTTCAACTTCTTTTCTTTCTAATTCCTGACTAGCATCCAAAAACCGATCATCTATATCAGTTAAACTTTTGCCAATTCGCCAAGCCAAAGCCTCTTTCAAAGCCTGTCCCCGCAACAACCGCGACTCATCTAGATAATTAGCAGCCTTCCAAGCATTAAAAGCATCAGAATAAGGACGCAAATTCGCCAACAACTGCTCACACCACAGCGAGTTAAACACCTCTGCATAAATGCGGTTATAAACTCGCAACTTTCCCTCGCGCCTCACTACCAACCCACTCAACCGCAATTCTATTTGTTCCGCACTGTCATCAGTGGCAACTTCACCCTGCTGCAAAATCTGTTGATACAACCCCAACAACCGCCCAGTCCGCAACTCCCCACTGCGCGTAATTCTATATAAAATCGTCTTCAAATGTTCCGGCTCATCCTGCCCTTCCCAATTCTCAATAATCCGCTTTCTGACTACACTTTCCACCCACGCTGCAATTTCCGATTTCTCCCCATCCCTCTCATTACCCCACTCCCTACTCCCTACTCCCCACTCCCCAATAATCAACTTACAAACCTTTTGCGTCAAAAACGGCTGTCCCCCCGTCCACGCCAACACCGCCGCCATCAATTCTTGCGGATTTCCCACCGTTGCTAAACCCCGTGCCAAAGGTTCCGCCTCATCTAAATTAAACCCAGTTAAATCAATCGCCCTACCAATATTAAAAGGCGTGCGTCCTTTATCTTGAATCAAATCAGAAGGTGTAGACACGCCAATTAAAGCAAAAGTCACGCGGTTATATTCTGGTTTTTCAGCGCGGCGGTTATAACAATCTCGAATAACTGCAAAAAAGTCATCTAAATTAAATCCCAGACTTAAAACACTATCAATTTCATCAATAAAAATTACAATTTTCCCACTTATTTTTGCTAATAAAACTGTTTCAATAAACTTACTAAAACGCTGCACTGGTGAAATTAAATTATGCTCATTCCACCAAATTTCTAAATCAAAATCAGTATACAAATTAAAATATCCCACCAACGTATCTATTACCCCGGCATACCATTGTTCCGGTGTAATATCATCCGTCCCTATGGCTGTAATATCCACCGCAGCACAAGCAAAACCCTCATCTTGCAATTGCCGCATTACCCGCACCCGCAAGCTAGATTTCCCCATCTGCCGCGAATTAAGCACATAACAAAATTCCCCAGCCTGCAAGCCTGCATACAAATCATCGTCAGCTTGTCGTCTGACATAAGTTGGCGCATCTTGGGGTAAACTTCCCCCGACTTGGTACTGGTATTGAGTCATATTGTGTAGGGGTGAAAGGGTGTAGGGGTGAATATGTCTGAAAAATATCAAATATTTCGCTTGATCCCCCCTAACCCCCCTTCAAAAGGGGGGAATTTTCTTCAAGTCCCCCTTTTTAAGGGGGATCTAAAAGTATGGAGAACAAAACAAACAATTTTTCAGATATCCTCTAGTGAATTTGTAAAACAATTAAGAATCGTTATCAGTTATCAGTTATCAGTTATCAGTTATCAAAATAATTTTGTTTACTGTTCACTGTTCACTGTTCACTGTTCACTGATTTTCACTCCCAGGCGATCGCTAAAATATTTCCGGTATAAATTACACAAGGGTATGACTTTATTTCCTTGAAACTTCACTAACCCCATACTCCGCAGTTTAAAGGCGGCTGTTGTTCCCACATCAACGGCTACATCAGCCATAAGTACTTGTTTAAAGGCTGTCAGCAATTGTTTATCCTCCTGCAAATTCAACAAATGACGACGCAAATGATCACTATATGCACCAGACTCTGTAGGCGCTGTTTGTTCTAACTCTTGCCAAGTCATTCTCCCCCGCGCCATTTGATACAAAGCCATCCGCACTAAATAAGGATGTCCACCAAATAAGCCAATTAACTCCTCAACTTGTGAGTTATACCAATTCAGTCCATGACGTTGTACCAAATCTTTTACCTGTGCTGGATTTAATTCTGGCAACTCCACAGGTAAACCCACATTAAACGGTGACTGATTAATATTCAGAGGAATATACACTTCTTTAGAATGAACAATTACCAGTCTCAGCTTTTGCCAAATTGCATCATTTTTAGCACGCTCATGCCATGCCCGCAGCAAGCCGAAAAAATCTGTAGCAATTGAGGGATGTTTAAAAATTTCGTCTACTTCATCTAAACCCAAGACAATGGGCGCGTCTATCTCTTTCAGCAAATACCTTTGAAAGTAGTTGGAACACTTGTTTTTACTTCCTAAAACCCCGCGCCAAAAATCATCTAACTTATCTGGGAAACCAAGGCTATCGGTAATACTGGCGCAAAACCACTGCAAAAACATATCCAAACTATCAAGAAATTCGGCATCGGCTGACTGAAAGTTTAAATACGCTGTTTCATAGCCTTGTTTACTGCCATAATCCAGAATCCGTGACATTAAAGAACTTTTACCCATTTGGCGCGGTGCTTTAATTCTAATTAATGCCCCAGCGTTGAGAATTTCTGTGTAACAGTCGGTTTCTACAGGAGGGCGATCAATGTAAAATGCAGATCCTAAAGGAACTTGCCCTTCTGGATTTTCTAAGACTACTGCTGATGTGACAGTTGGTTCTGAAACTGGATTTTTTCGGCTTTTGAGAACTGGCGTGGAAGATTCAGGAATGCTTTTTAAGTCGATCGCATTGCACCCAAACTCATAAGCATCTTGATAGGATCTATCAGCGCCGAGTGCGTCATAAAAACCCACCGCAAACTCTCTGGCTGCTTCATCACCAATTTCTTGATTCATCCCAACTACGCAGTCAATATGCTGAAAAATCGCCTCAGCTTGGACTTCGCTATAGCAGGCGTTTAACAACACACACTCAATTTTGTCTTTAAATAAACTAAATAACTTGGTTAAAGCCTCTGTACTGACTACTTGCCCTTTTCCGGCATCATTTTCTAAGACTAACCCTTGATTACCTGCGCCATGTCCCGAAAAATGCACAATTTCTGGTTCATAGTCTAACAGCGATCGCCGCAAATCTTCGGGACGCACCGCCCAACTCGCAATAATTTCAAATTTATCTCGACTATTGGCACGTTTCAATCCTGCCTGAATTTCCCTGACTTCTTGGTCTAAACGTAATGGTTTGCCGTTGCTAGGATGGGCTGATAGTATCAGGATTTTTTTCACAGAGTGAACTAGTGTAGATTAACCCAGGTTTTTTCCCTAAAATTAGTGTACTACAGCTAATATTCTCTGAATCTATGCTAAAAATAGCAGGGAACAAACTTGGATGTCTTTTACATTCTGTGTGAAGCGATCGCTATCATATCTATACAGGACTTACGCACAAAGATTATCTGTGGAGATTGGGTGCAAGGGTGAAAGGGTTTGGGGTGTAAGGATTTTGAATAAGTACACCCTCGCCAAAACCCTTAATTTTTCGTTTTTATGCGTAAGTCCTACCACAGTTAAAAGTTGAAAATTTAACTATTATTTTTCTTTTTTGAGAATGATTAAACAGGGATAAGTCCCGTTAGGATAAAACTGAAAGCAACAATCTTAATGGAACCGTGACAGCCAATTCAGCTAATACCTCTACAACCATATTTCGCCTATCTCCGTTGATTCGGATTACTCTGTTGAGTTTATATGTAGCACTCACAATACCATTGCCATTTTTAGCCCAAGCAACAGCCGCGCCAACACCACCCTCGTTACTGTGGGTAGGAATTGTCATCGGCTTTGTCGGACTGTATGCAGTGTTGACAGAAAGAGTAATTGTCAATGACCAAGAAATTCAGGTAACTTACCCTGTATGGGTTCCGCGTTTCTTTCGTAAAGGTTGGATTTTACCTTGGTCAGAGGTTAAAGAAATCAAACCCCGTTCTACAGGTCAAGGCGGGTTAGTTTATTATTTCCTCAGCAAAGATGGTAAAGCTTATTTATTACCAATGCGTGTGGCTGGTTTTGCCCGGTTAGTGAACATCGTCCAAGCCAAAACCGGCATAGACACCACAGATGTCCGTCCCTTAGCGCAGCCTTGGATGTATGCGATTTTATTTGGATTTACCTTACTACTGCTGTTAGTTGATGCTTGGACTATTAATACAGCCTTGACACTATCTTAAATTTAAAATCTCACGTAAAGACGAAAAAATCCTTTGCGTGAGAAAAAAGGAAAACTATCACTGTGGATAATTTCACTCCACAAGCCCAACTCCGGCTTGAGCAAGTTAATCTATTTACCAAACTAAAAAGCAATCACCAAGGATACCCAATCTTACAGAATATTTCCTTTCAAGTATTCCCTGGTGAAAGAATTGCGATTGTTGGCGTAACTGGTGCTGGTAAAACCTCATCACTACGCTTGATAAATCGCTTAACTGAACCGACTAGCGGTAAAATCTATCTGGAAAATCAAGAATATCGCCAAATTCCTGCTATTCAACTGCGCCAAAGAGTAACACTGGTGTTGCAAGAGTCAAGACTACTGGGGATGACAGTCCAGCAAGCATTGGAATATCCTTTAGTTTTGCGCGGAATACCCAAACAGACAATTCAGCAACGAGTTAGCCATTGCCTGGAACAACTGCATATTCCTAATGACTGGTTAGCCAAAAATGAGTTACAGTTGTCATCGGGTCAAAGGCAATTAGTTGCGATCGCGCGTGCTTTAATCATCCACCCCAAAATTTTACTATTAGATGAGCCAACATCAGCCTTGGATGCAGGTACAGCCTCTCATCTGATGCAAATCCTCATTCAACTAGCCCAAACCCAACAAACTACAATTTTGATGGTTAATCACCAGTTAGATTTAGCCCAAATGTTTTGTACAAGGCTGTTACACCTGCACCAAGGCCAGTTGTTAGCAGACAAACCCGCCTCTGAGGTAGATTTAGTCAGTTTACAAGCAAGTTTGACTCAGGCAGAAACTCAAGCCGCACAAGAATGGATTTAAAAACCTCTTATCTGATAAATCACCCTAAACACAACTCTTACAGCACTCTTTGTTTGGATAAAGCAAAATAGCCTAGTCTCTAACCTCTAGCCTCTAGCCTCTCTCCTGAAAACTTGTACTGCACCCAACCAAACCCTCTTATGTAGCAGTTGAAGCATAGTTTTAGAAATCCGCAGATGATAAAATCCAGGCAAAATCTATCACCTGTCACCTCTCACCTGTTACCTCTCACCTGCTTCATCACCGTTGAGTAGTTACTGTTGGACGTTGATTGCTAAACCGTTCTTTTGCTAACTTAGTTTGTGATTGGGGAAGATTGGCATTCAAAATTTCCATGTTAAATCTGTATCCCACATTCCGAATAGTTTGAATCAAACTAGGTTGGCGGGGATCAAGTTCTACTTTTTTACGTAGTGATAAAACATGAGTGTCTATCGTGCGCGGGTTGTCAATTGCATCTGGCCAAGCACGACGCAGTAATTCTGAGCGAGACAAAGGTACTCCGCCAGCTTGCGCCAACACATACAACAAACTAAATTCCTGGGGTGTTAAATCAATAAACTCCCCTTGGAACCGGACACGACGCTGCACTAAATCAATTTGCAAAGTGCCATAGTCTAAATAAGCTGGCGCAGTCGGCGTGCGTTTGCGGCGAATTAATGCCTCAACCCTAGCCAAAAACTCCTGCATTCCAAAAGGTTTGCTGAGGTAATCATCGGCCCCCGCCTTTAGTCCTGCGACCACATCCGCCTCGTTGCTACGTGCAGACAGCATTAAGATTAAAGGCTGTTGCTGACGATGCAACCAACGGCAAAACTCGATACCATCTCCATCGGGCAGATCCGCATCTAGAATGACTAGAGTAGGTTGATGGGTTAAAAACACTTCTCTTGCTTGATAAATGCTGGCAGCTTGATTTACCCTATACTCTAACTGTTGCAAGTGCCAACCCAGCAACGACCTCAGATGGGGATTCCCCTCAACGATTTCAATACAAACCGAACCCACGGCGGTAAGACCCCTTAGCGTTGATGACTTTCAAAGTAACAAGCCCATGCTCAAGGTTTTGTAGTCTTTGTTACTTCTACTCACAATTCATTTGACATTTATGCTAAACAAGGGTGGCAATATCTCCCACCTCAGCCTATTTCCAAGGTTAATTAGTAATTTTCTTAAATTTTTGTTAGACTTATCAAAAGTTCTTCTTAACAATCATTTTGCTTTTAGCAAATTGTAACTTGATGAAGAACTTGTACTCAGCCAAATTGTCATCCTTGTAAAAGTCCTTCAGCCTGCTGTTGAAGTCTAGTTTCTGCTTGCTTAAGCTTAACCTCAACCACAAAAATCAGGTTGTTGAAAGAAGAAATCATAAGAATAAATTACTTACCAATCAATTTCCCAGTTTTCTGGAATAGGATCTAAATACGCTGTAGCTGCTGGAGGGGGCAGATCAAAGCAGAATCATTGGCATAATTTATATGCCAAAAACGCTAAAAAAGCGAAAGTGGCACTTCACATTTCAGCGTTAATCATTTACAATTCTCATTCCAAAGAGATCAAACAGCAGTTATGCTTCAAGACACACAAACCATCCGCTATTACCAAAGACTCACAGACGCCTTCGTCGAGCTATGGAATCGCGGTTATCGTATGGACGATATGCGGATGTATTTGGATGGATATCTAGCCGCACTGCGACATGGCAACGCTATCGAGCCATATCTGATTCATCGTCTAGAAGAGGAAGCCAGCCGCTACTTGTACGATGCTTCAAATTTTGCAATGCCGGAACCACAACCACAACACGATTACTACTAAAGCTTTTGCTTTAGCCATTCAAAGTAAACGTAGATTGACGCAGATGATTATAGCACGTTATCTGTATTGATCAAGTGTGCGATGGTGCAAATTTTGGGAGAGAATGTACTGGAGAAAACATCCCCTTTGACTTGTGGTAATTTTGGTAACTCTCATAAGGGGTGTTTAAGATTGTGATTTTAATTAAAAAGCAGAAAATTTTTTATTCACTACTTGCTACTAACCATTGAGTAATTTTTCTGCTTTGGGAAGCGTAGTCCATCAAAAAAGCCCCGTTACAGGGGCTTTTTTGTAATTAAACTTATTTTAAAATTACGAAGCTAGAGCAACTTCCACTTTTTCCTGTAATGAGCCGTTTTGGTACATTTCAATCAGGATGTCGGAACCACCGATGAATTCACCATCAATGTAAACTTGGGGAATAGTCGGCCAGTTGGAATAATCTTTAATGCCTTGACGAATTTCAGAATCCTCCAGAACATTAATCGTCTCGAAGGGAACACCCAAAGTATTGAGGATTTGGACGACGTTGTTAGAAAAACCACATTGAGGCATTAACTTAGTCCCCTTCATGAAAACAAAGATTTTGTTTTGTTTAATTAAGTTCTGAATTCTCTCTTGGACTTCTTGTGACATGGTGTTTTCGTTTCCTATGCTACGGATATAAAAAAATCAATAGTCAATGCTCAACTTAGCTTGGAACTATTGATTTTATGAAGTGGTGGTTGCTTGCCAAGTTTCTGGCGTAAATGTTTTAACTGCCAAGGCGTGAATTGCTTCTGTGGACATAGCTTGCCGCAACGCGCCATAAACTAGCTGATGTTGTTGCACCAGTCCTTTACCTGCAAACTGCGATGATACGACTGTAACTTGATAGTGGTCTCCGCCACCTGTTAAGTCTTGTACTTGTATCTGAGCGTCTTGCAGTTCCGCCTTGATCATAGCCTCAATCTGCTGCGGACTAATCATCGCAATTTCTGAAAAAACTACTTCTCTATTATTAGCAGATTAGGGAGTTGGGAGTGGGGAGTTGGGAGTAGGGGGAAGAGGGATAAGCTGACAGGTGTAGGTTTTTTACGTTCTGCCCCAAAAACCTTGATTTAGGGTGTAGGGGTATAAGGGTGTGAGGGTGATGAAACTCTGATTAAATCGTGATTTTTAGAGTCGCTACTCATCACTCTGTTAAAAACCTACACTTGTGAGAGAGGGATAAGGGGGACAAGGGTTTATTTTTGAGAAGTTGAACCGCCGCTACCTTGTCTGGGGTAGGGGGTATCAACAAAACCGAGTTCAAATAGCTGTTGATATGCTTTTTTACCTAAGTCGCGTGTGGGATTTTGACTTCTAATAATTTGAATTAATAGTGGTACGGCTAATTCTGGCTGATTTTGGGCGCGATGTACGAGTGCTAGTTGATATGTGGCTTCATCTCGCTTTTGAGCAGTTAAGAAAGCTTTTTGACGTTGAGAGTCAGACACTCTGATGTCAATACCAGAAAAGCTAGAGTTTAGGTCTTGATAAAAGTTAGATAGCTGATTAAAAACTTGCCGTGCTTCTTGGAGTTTTTTGGCAGCGAGGGCATAGTTTTGGGCGGAAACTGCTGCTTCTGCCTCTTTCATCAGTCTTTCTCCGCCTTCAATGCTTAACAGGCTATTGGTTTGGGTGGTAGGACGGAGGTTGTTGGGGTCATTCGGGTCAATGGGCTGTGCTTGTTGGCTATAAGCGGGTGATAGCAAACTCAAGAGGAGGGTGACTGAGAAGGAACTGAGGCTAAGAAAAGGTGCAGTTGCAGCTATTTTCATGGATTAAATTGGGTGTGACAAATATATATAAATACTAAGAGAAACTTTGGGTATCTTAACTTTGTTTTCGTTTTAAACAAAACACAGCTATATACTTGGTTTCTTTGCTTTAGACTGAAAATCGGTTTAATCGAGTTCCCAGTGCCTCTGTATACTAATTACCATCGTCTATTATGAGCGATCGCATTAATTCCTCTGATCTTCCAACCACAGGTGTACCAGCCAGCAATTTGGGATTTGTTCTGCAACGCGGTGGTGAAGAATTAGTGTTAGAAAAAGCAACAGACCGTTTCACCATCCGCCCAGCTAACGATTTTACACCTCAACAATTATCTCAGGTAACTTGGGGCATTTGGCAGCGCAGTATTCCCCAAGCACAACTAGAATTATTTCAAGTTCCCCCCGCCCAATTAGATGCGGCGATGTCTCAAGCCCGCGCCGCAGAAACTGTAGCCTTTGCCAGCCATGTTTACACGATTAAAAATAATCCTGGGACTTTTGTTTACTTGGGCGACCAAATTACTATTCAATTTTTAGAAGATATAGCAGCGCCTAGAATTAATGCGATCGCCAGCGCCTATAGTTTAATTCAAGATCAACCTGTTTTGGGTATCCCTAACACTTTCGTATTTTTGGTTAGTAAACAAGCTACAGACAACCCGATTAAAATTACTAACCAACTCCAAGGACTCAAAGAAGTGTTAGCTGCTGAACCTAACATTATCATTAACAGCGAAACACACTATAAACCCCGTGACCCGCTTTATACCCAACAGTGGTACTTAAACCATAGCGGCGGTGAGGATTTAGTTTTAGGTTCTCATATCTCAGTGGAAAAAGCTTGGGATATTACTCGCGGTGTGCGTTCTGTGGTTGTGGCTGTGGTGGATGATTCTTTTGATTTGAATCATCCTGATTTTCAAGGTTCAGGTAAAGTTGTTGCCCCTAGAGATTTGAAACAAAATGATTTTCTACCTTTACCTGATGCGAAAGAAACTAGCCACGGGACAGCTTGTGCAGGGGTAGCCATTGCCGAAGAAAATGGTTCTGGTATTGTGGGGGTGGCTCCTGGTTGTGCGTTTATGCCCATCCGTACCACTGGCTATTTAGATGATGAATCTGTTGAACAGATTTTTAATTGGGCAATTGACAAGGGTGCAAGTGTAATTTCTTGCAGTTGGGGAGCCTCGGCTGTGTATTTCCCCTTGTCTTTGCGGCAACGGGCGGCAATTACCCGCGCAGCCACCAAAGGCAGGAAGGGAAAAGGATGTGTGATTTGTTTTGCTGCTGGTAATGCCAATCGCCCAATTAATGGGAGTGTAATTGAACAAAGTTGGCCTGATAAAATTTTACAAGGTAAAACCGAGTGGCTCAGTGGTTTTGCGGTACATCCTGATGTGATTACTGTTGCGGCTTCCACGAGTTTGAATAAGAAAGCGGCTTACAGTAATTGGGGAGATAGTATTGCGGTGTGTGCGCCTAGTAATAATGCGCCACCAGGAATGTCATTTCCGGAAAAGGGTTATGTGTATACCCAACCTGCGATCGCTGCTTATCTTAACGGGTTGGGTGTGTTTACAACTGACCAATTAGGAGCCGCAGGTTACGACAAGGGGAATTTTACCAGTACTTTTGGTGGGACTTCCAGTGCTACACCTGTGGTGGCTGGGGTAGCAGCTTTGATTTTATCAGCGAATCCCGATTTAACTGCTCAACAAGTTAAACGCATCTTACAAGAAACTGCCGATAAAATAGTTGACCCGAATCCCGACCCCCAATTAGGTTTAAAAGGCGGGACTTACAATGGTAATGGTCATTCCCAATGGTTTGGCTATGGCAAAATCAACGCCGCTAAAGCAGTCCAAGCTGCCAAGCAAATGCGAGAAGGTGCATCACCAGTCAGCCAAAATTTGCGGGTGAGTAATACCAACTCTGTAGGCATTCCCGATAACGATCGCCAAGGTGTGAAAAGTGCGATCGCCATTAACGAAGATATTGTCGTTAAAGATATTCAAGTGAGTGTGAATGTCTCGCACGATTTCTTAGGCGATGTAGAAATTTACTTAATAGCACCGAATAATCAGTCAGTTTTGTTACAAAACCGGACTTTAGGTAGACGGACAAACTTGCAGACAACTTATAGCGTGCGATCGCATCCTGCCCTCAAGCAATTACTATCCATATCTGGTCAAGGGCGCTGGCAATTGTGGCTCATCGATGCTGCACCGCAAGATGTTGGTAGATTAAACAGTTGGGAATTAGTTATTGGTAATTAGGCTTAAATCACACACAAATGACTATTGACCATTAACCATTGACCATTGCCCATTAGTCACTTCTGCTTCTTGATGATTTAAGCTTTGCAGTTCCTTGGCTAACTCATCTGTCATCCGTTTTGCATTTTGTTTGATTGAGCCGTTAGTATATTCTGCAACATTAATCGGGCTGCCGATGTTAATATGCACATCTGTACCCCAGTTGGGATAGGGTTCGCTGTAATTGATACTCATAGGCACAATTTTGACCCCCAGTCCTGGGTGATTCATTTCCGCAGTCAAAGACAAGCGGGCAATTCCTGGCTTTAAAGGATGAACCTTACCATCGCGGAAAATGCCGCCTTCGGGAAAGATGACCAAGGTTTTTCTTTGTTCTAGTAAAGAAACGCCATGTCGTAAGGTGGAAATTGTCGGATGTTGTGGATCTACAGGGAACCCACCTAAACGACGGATAAACCAGCCTTGTAAGCCCTGGCATTCAGTGATAGTCACCATAAAGCGCAAATCTCCCCCAGTAATTAGAGAAGTAGCGTAAGGGACAATTAAAGCATCCCAACGCGCCCGGTGGGTGGGTGCTAAGATAATTGGCCCTGTTGTGGGAACATTGTGTTGTCCCGTGATGGTAATTCTGCCGAAGAACAAAGGTAAAAGCAGATGTCGTCCCAAACGATACGCTATCGGCCCTAACAAGGGAGAAACCTGTGAGGTAGTATCAGCCACCTGATGATTTAATGATTTCTGTGATGTTGGCTTGATCTGTTGCGTATTTTGGGAGAAGTCAAGTTTTATCATGTCGGTAGCTGCGAATTGCCCAGAGGTTGATTAAATAGTGATTAATTAAACCGTAAATTCTCTTTTATAAATTGTGTAGTTATGATTGGACAGTTTTCTTGGTGTCTGTAGTTTTTTGTTGAAGTCTGCGAGTAGCAAACCAAGCTTGCAAATGCTGGCGACAAGCTGATTCTAGAATGCCTCCCAGGACTTGCAGACGATGATTAGAAGCTGCACCATCGGGAATATTTAGGACAGTCCGAATTGCGCCAGTTTTAGTATCGTCCACTCCATAGACAAGCGTCCTCAACCGTGATTGGATAATTGCACCTGCACACATCGGACAAGGTTCTAAAGTTACGTATAATGTACATTCATGCAGTCGCCAGCTATGTAATGTTTGAGATGCTGCTTTAATTGCTACAATTTCGGCGTGGGCTGTCGGGTCTTTGTCCCGTTCTTTGCGATTTTCCCCTTCAGCAATCAAATTTCCCTGACTATCGACAATAACAGCACCAACTGGAATTTCACCCGCCTCTCCTGCGGCTTGGGCGATTTCTAAAGCCCGACTCATCCATTGACGATGTGTCCAATATTCTGGATATTCGATTGACATATCAAATCTAGTTTGATGGTTGAATGAATGCGATCGCTTTTTGTTGGTTAAGACTTAACGCCGTGTGCAACTTTCTCTCAAACCTAACCCCCAACCCCTTCCCTACAAGGGAAGGGGAGCAAGATTCAAAGCCTCTCTCCGCTTGCCTAACGGCAGGCTAACGCCAACGGGGAGAGGTTTGGAGAGGGGTTTCAAGAATAAGTTGCACATCGCGTGACTTACTAATTTTAGCCAATTCGGGCAGAAGCCCCCACCTGTAAAATAAAGTGAGTGCTGAGTCAAACAAATTGGGATTTTATCGTAGGGAACAGGACTAGAGATTATGACTCAGGACTTACGCATCAAAATTTTCTGTGGAGATTGGGTGTGAGGATGAAAGGGTTTTGAATACTTACACCCTCATATTCCTGCACCCTGTTCTAAAACCTTATTTTTTCAAGTCCTATAACTTTCCCAAAATACCTCTCAAACTCTTACTTTCTGCGTCTCTGCGTCAGATATTGGCACTACCTTCACAATCTTTTCCACTTCATCCACCATTACCCGCGACAGTCCAAACTGCTCAATTACAGTTGCATTCGTTGTCAAATGGGTACTAATATTCGCTACGTGATACTGGCTTGCTTCTGTAGCCAAAGTGGCTGGCAAAATTAACTGATCTCCTAAATGCTCATCGACAGGCGCACCCGTTTGGTGAAACTTCAACAGTTGTTCACAAGCAATTTCAGCCACCCTTTCTGATGACATCCGCCATCGTCCAAACCCACCAAATCCCGTCAAGCTGTTCTCATATTCAGCCGTCAGAAAAATCCCAGCCCCCGCCGCGACACCTCTTTCTCGTAAAGCTTGCATAGAAACCTTGAACCCAGCTATGCGTAATATTTTCTCAGCCCGATTTGCCATTCGCTGAGGAATATGAGCAGGTAATTCCGTCACCACTGCCAGTCCCCGTACTTGGCGTAAATGACCGCGTTTGAGTAAATTTATGCCACTGAGTTGACTACCACCACTCACCTGCAATGTTACCTCTCCGCCACCTTGGGGATACCACCCCCAAGCACCTAATTTCACAGATGCTTTAACACCCATACGCTGAAGCATTGGCAGATATACCTGCTCAATATATGTCATTGTCGGGCTGAAGATCACATGAGTACCACCACGCAACGTTACTTGAGAATTACCCTTGGCTAAAGCTAAAGGTAAAAGAATTGTTTGTAAAACTAAAGTAATTGCTCCAGCCGAACCACCTTCTAACACTTCACTGACATCAAAAGTATAGTTTCCTGCCTGCACTGGGCGACTGGGCATAAATTCCAGCATCATCGAACCCAAAGCATCACCCTGTAATTGAGCTTGACAAATCTTCGCCGCCGCGCGGACTGCTGTCAGGTGTTGTGGCGCTAACCCTGGCTTTTTGCGTCCGGCACGAATATTGGCAATGCGAATAGGTTCACCCGTGATAGCGGCTAAACTCAGGCAAGTACGGAGAACTTGTCCGCCTCCCTCTCCGTAGGAACCGTCAATGTCAATCATGAGCAGTGTTGGAATGATAGATGTTGGGTAATGCCCAAGTTTTGACAATTAAAGCACAGATGACCAGAAATAAACACAGCTAAATTGAGCGTAGTCCGACAGGCTTACTTGATGGTGCGTTCCATTCCCCATAATTATTGCCTGTAATAGCTGGTATATTACATCTGAGATAGTAGCCTTTCATACTCTGTATGTGACCCCACCCAAAACCAAATAACTGTGTCTCCCTTTAACTGTCCAACGGCTCGATAGCTTATGCTGACTCTCACAGAATAAATAGGTAATTCTGAATGCACTTTTTTGAAACGTAAACTGGGATGGTTTGGGTCTTGTTTAAATTGGCGATATGCTTGGCGGGTTTGCTCTCGCACATTTTCAGGTAAGTTACCAAAAGCTTGGCGAAACTGAGAAGTGATGCGAGAATTCACAATGTATCTGGATCTAGTTGTTGAGTTTTACCTGCTTGATATTCAGCCATTGCTTGGGCTGCTAAGAAAGCTAGTGCATCTGGAGAACGCTCAAAAGCTGCATCCCATTGCTGTTCATCTTCCAGTTCTTCGAGAATCATCTTTGCCATAGCATCTTGTTGACTGACTGGTAAGCTTTTGAGTTTGATAATCGCTTGTTCAAGTAATTCCGTCATGGTGAATAGTTATCCTCTGTTTTATTAATTTTCACACAGAGTTCAGGGCTAAAATCTACTTGAGGTTGGAGCGATCGCCAACTCAGTTAATGTACTTTTACTCAACTATCAGGTAAACTTGCAAACACCTGCGCTACTAAATTTTTTGTCTTATCTTCTAGATTTTGCCAATCTACTTCACCCAACTCATCAATTAAACTAGTATCAATATCCACAGCCTCATTCTCTGGGCTGTAATTGGCGAAACACACTTGATAACACAATTCCCACAAATCAACGCTGACTTGCTGCTCTTGACGTTGCAGCTGCAAATGATATCCTGGATGGGGCATTGGCAACCGAGACAGGGTATTACGGATTTCGTCTGCTTGTTCTGGTGTGGCACTTTCCATCTCTTCCAACAGTCTTGTTACCAAGGCTTTTATTTCGTCAGTGGTACTAGGCGGCCAAATCAGCACATCATGGTAGGTTCCCTTCCAAGCAGATGCGTCGAGTTGCTTGCGAATGTTATCCACAACTCTAATGAAAGCTGGTTGCATGAGGAGTTCAGCCTGTTGCCATGCAACTGGATTGGTTATTTTAGGTGGCATCGGTCGTCAAACGATTTTGGATTTTGGATTTTGGATTTTGGATTGACTCTAACCGCTAGGGTAAAGAGTTTGAGGATTTTAAATTTTGAAAGTTGATTGATATTACGCCTTGACTTGGCGGAGTATAAACCAAAAAAATCTAAAATCGGCTATCTAAAATCTAAAATTGGCACAGTTAATTAACAGGGTTTATAAAAAAGCTAAGTATTTATTTCAAATCTTTTCTCAAGATAGCGGATTTCAAGGAAAAAAATTTGGAGATATTTATTACCAGCTGGAAAATTAGGTAATAACTCTGGGGAGGGAATATGATCGGTAAGCTACTGGATAATCGTTACCAAGTAATTCAAGTGCTGGCTAAGGGAGGGTTTGGTCAAACCTACATCGCCCAAGATACAAGACGGCCAGGAAACCCTATCTGCGTTGTCAAGCACCTCAAGCCTACCAGTTCTGACCCCAAAATTTTTGAAACTGCCAAACGCCTGTTCCAAAACGAAGCGGAAACTTTGGAACGTTTGGGATATCATGACCAAGTTCCCCGGCTGCTGGCTTACTTTGACGAAAATCAAGAATTCTTTTTAGTTCAAGAATATATCGAAGGACATCCCTTAACTGATGAACTCATTTCTGGTCAACGCTGGAATGAAAATCAAGTTTTGCAAATGTTACAGGAAGTTTTAGGGATTTTAGAGTTTGTCCATCAGCAAGGTGTGATTCACCGCGATATCAAACCAGATAATATTATTCGCCGTTCTTCAGATCATAAATTAGTTTTAGTAGATTTTGGCGCAGTTAAACAGTTAAGTTCCTCAATGGTGACGGTGGGTGGACAAACTACGGCCACTGTCGTTATTGGGACTCCTGGCTATATGCCCACTGAACAAGGACAAGGTAAACCCCGCCCCAATAGTGATATCTATGCTTTAGGGATGATTGCCATTCAAGCAATTACAGGTGTACCAACTTCTGAGTTACAAGAAGACCCAGATACAGGCGAGATTCGCTGGCAACATTTGGCCCCTGTTAGCTATCGTTTGGCATCTATCTTAACAAAGATGGTGCATTATCACTTTAAAGACCGTTACCAAACAGCCACCGAAGCACTGCAAGCTTGTGTGACTCTGATGAGTCCTATGTTAACACCAGCTGCACCACCAGAACCGTCGCTAAATCATGCTTACTCTGGGGCGAAACCTGGTTCGTCTTTTCAACCAACTCTCGCACTCGCGCCAGCAAATCCTGGTGTTAGCAAACCTACCCGCAGAACTTCTAGTAAATCTGATCCCCTACCATTATTAATTGGGATACTTTTAGCTGGTAGTGCGGCGGCTTTGGTGGCGAATGTCTATCCGAATGTGAAGAATTTTACCGCTAATTTTACAGGTCAAAACGTTCGTGCGGGGAATAAGTGTTTGGCAATGGTGACAGGTAATTCTAATATTCGTTCGGAACCGAGTTCGATTAATTCTGATAATGTTCTCAAAACCATTGGTGAGGACACAGCTTTTGAGGTGACTGGACTGCGGACAAAACGCAATTGGATACAAGTGAAATTAAACTCTGGGCGTTTGGCTTGGGCTTATGCAGATGTGATCTCGAACAATGATGAATGGCTGGGTTGTTTGCGGGATAAAGGTATTGCAATTAAGACTGTTGATGATAGCACGCTAATTGCTGCTAGACCTCTTCCCAAACCAAAGGCGGTTAAAACAACGACTCCACCAGAGACAGCAAATGCTGAGGGGGAAAAATCAGAACCAGCAAAAGCTAATGAAAATAGCGACCAGGTTGTGGAACAAGCGAAGAAAAAATATGAGTCAGGAGATTTAGTTGGTGCGATCGCATTATTAAAGTCAATTCCTGCCAATGCTTCTGCTAGTATTCAAGAAACAGGTAAAATCATTAGCCAATGGCAGCAAGATTGGTCTAAGGCTGATGCTCTATTTAATGACATCAACAAAGCAATTGACGATGGTAATTGGGACAAGGTTTTAGATTACAAAAATCATCCCGAAAAGTTACCCGATACCGAATACTGGCGTAATAAAATCGAACCTTTATTTCAACAAGCAGCCGACAATATCGGTAAACAAGCTTTTCCGCCCCAAGAAAAGCAAGATCATCAAAAAACTCCCAAAACAGAGAAACAATAGCGGTTAGGGGTTAGAGAAGAAGTTTTGTATGAGGGAATATTCTTAGGATGTACGCATAAAAATGATAAATCAAGGGTTGGGGAGAGGGTCAAGGGGTGTAGGGGGTATGTATCTAAAACCCTTACACCCCACACCCTTTCACCCAGTCTCAACAGAGAATCTTTGTATGTAAGTCCTGTTAATCTTCTTCTGCGCCAATGTCTTCTTCAGTGTCGTCAGGGTCTAGCGATCGCTCATACTGGAGTTTATTCAACAGCGATAATACCTTAGTACCACGTTCAATAGAACGGTCTTCGATAAAAATTACCTCTGGGGTGCGACGTAGCCTAACTCTAGCGCCAAGTTCACTACGTACATAACCAGTGGCGGACTTTAAACCTGCCATTGTCTCGGCTTTGGCTTCTTCCGTACCATAAATACTGACGTAGATTTTGGCGTGCTGCAAATCGCCAGAAACGTCTACATCAGTGACACTGACCATACCTGTACCCACACGGTCGTCTTTAATGCCGTTGAGTAACATTTGGCTAACTTCCCGTTTGATTAATTCAGCAACACGAGAAATGCGGCGATTTGTAGCCATAAAATCTTTGCCTGTTCACAGAGGTTATAAATAAAGTGCTGAGTGCTGAGTGCTGAGTAACATCAACAACAACAGCCACCCATCGTTCCCAGTCTAAACTGCACTCAAACCCAGCATAGCGCGGAGGGTGAGTGTCACGAAAGCCAGACCGCCCAGTAATAAGCCGACAACAGCAACTAAGGTGACTGGACGTTTTAACAAGGGCAATAATGGCTCGAATGTGTTCACCAGAAGCCCAACGAGGATTGTAATTAAGTAGCGGGGGTAGCGAAGAACGTTATCCCAAAATCCGTCAAACATGGAAATCTAAACTGCCTTGTTATGAACTGACGTTTGTTTTGATATGCTTTATCTACCTAATTGTAATCTATGCGGATGAAAATTACTCACTTAATATAGAATATGCTGCATTAGCGATATTTTGTTATATTTACTAGCTTAAATTAGTGAACTTATCAGTCAATGGTTATTCAAATGCTTCCAGAAATTTATCCACGTCCTTTTTTAAAATGGGCAGGGGGTAAAAGTCGGTTAATTCAACAATATATTAATTATTTTCCGAAGTTTTATCAGACTTACTATGAACCCTTTTTAGGTGGTGGTGCGGTTTTTTTTCATTTACAACCATCCACAGCAATCTTAACAGATATTAACGCTGAACTCATTACTACTTATCGCTGCGTCCGGGATCAAGTGGAAGATTTAATTAGCTTATTACAAGCGCATAAATCTCAACATAGTCGAGATTATTATTACAGTGTCCGCTCTCATACAAGTAATAATGATTTAGAAACAGCAGCACGATTAATTTATCTCAATAAAACTTGTTATAACGGTTTATATCGGGTTAATTCTCAAGGTAAATTTAATGTGCCTTTAGGTAGCTATAAAAATCCGAGTATTTGTCAGGAGGATTTACTCAGAGCTGCATCTCAAGCTCTGAAATCATCGGAAATCAGGCAAGCAGATTTTATTAATGTGCTGAATTATGCTAATAGTAGCGATGATTTTGTATTTTGTGACCCGCCTTATCATCCTATTAGCAATACTAGTTATTTTACTGGTTATAATGGCAATTCTTTTGGCGAACAAGACCAAATACGGTTGCGAAATGTTTGTGCTGAATTAGCAAATCGCGGTGTTAAGGTGATGGTTTGTAATTCCGATTGCGAATTTATCAGAAAAATCTACACAGAAATTAGTTTTAATATTTATGATATCTCTGCATCTCGCTCGATTAATTCTAATACTAAAAAGCGAGGAATTATCAGCGAATTATTAATTACTTCTTATTAAAAATTTTTGTTAGCCCAAGCAATAAACCTATCTAAACTGTAAACTCCGAGTAAGTTATGATTTAGGTTCACTTGCTGTCTGAGCCATTGAATTGCACCTTCGCGCATACCTTCACCACCAATTACCACAATTGTTGGGGCTGGATAATATTCTTGAATGTTCATACTCAAATACGGAAACTTTTCATCTACAGAACCGCCACTTTCTTGCCATTTACATTCAATAATTAATCCAGTGGGTTTGATGGGTAAGCCAACAACAAAAAAATCTACTTTTAACAAAGTATTATAAAGACCTGCGCCGATATAAACTTGTTTAGCGTAGCGTTTCGGTAATAAATGAGCAGTTAAAAGATATTCTTTGGTGACATGATTGCCGATTTGGAAATAATTATGTCCGGTTAATATTGCGTCTACATTACTTTCTAAAATGCGCCCTGCCTGATTTGCCCGTTTGCCTTGAGTCATAGTCATTCTCAAGTCCTCCGTCAATTTTCTATATATTCTAGAATTTCATGGAAGCAGGGACATATAGACAGTTACTTAATATGAATTTTCAAAGGGGAAAAAAGTAGGATATTTTTGGTACTTGTGTACTAAAAAAGTAGTGAAAAATGGTTGAGGTTCAGAGTAGTTAACCGCCGATACACGCAGATAAATTTGGGTGAAGAAAACTTCTATGTTCTGTGTGTTGACTTCAGCGATACTCTGCATTGAAACTCAACCAGTTTGAACTTCGCTATTACCGTTACGGATAGACCAAGCAATTTCTAGGAGATGAGTCCAACGTTTTTGCAATTGTTTGGGAGTACATTTTAAGGCTTTAGCGATCGCTTGATCACTATGTCTAGCTGCTTTTAATTGTAAAATTTGCTGTTGTTGGGGGGAAAGTACTTGAATAAAAGTTTCCCACTGTTGGGAAGACAAGCCTAATTTTTGTTCTAAACCTGCACCTAACCATTGATGAACCAATTGCCATTGGTGCTGTTTGGCGAACTTTTCGACATGATATTTAAAGCGTTGTTGCAGATAATCACGCTGGCGGCTAGTTAAACCGAGAATTTGGTCAATTTCGGGCGCAGACAGGTCTTGTAGCTTCAAGCTGAGGTAGTCGATACAGTCAGATTGACCTTGAGATTCTAAATATTTTACTAATTCGGAGATGACGCGATCGCGTTCTGATTCTTCCGACAAATCACCATGACCTTGAGCAATCATTTTAGAGCGGATTTGCTGCACGGCTGGATTACGTTGGTAAGATTCAGCATCTTCACCCTTCGCTGACTCCACCGCCATTTCAATATCTACAGGAGTTTCTTGGGGTTGACGACGGGCAAAACCTTGAGCGCGTAAGATAATTAACTGTTGATTATTCCCACCAGGTAAATTAATCCGGCGTTTGGCATACTGTTCTGTAAATGCCATATATTCCGCTAATTGCAGCTGAGTGCGTGGTTGATAATCTTCAGCCAATTCATTTTCCCGGCGGAAAGCTTTAATCGCCTCAATATAAAAAGCTTGGAGAAAATCTTCTATTAAATTGTAACGTGCGTCAAATCCGTATTCTGAACCTGATGGCATAACATGACGGTAAACCATCGCACCTAAACTACTGTGTAACTCTACCCGTCCCCGCCGAGAACCAAGTTGGTAGTAGTGCAGACACTTGTGCAGACGATGTTTTGCTAAAGTTAGCTGCCAAGATTGAACTTGTCCAGATGTTTGAATACGGGAACTTTTATCACAAATTCTTCTGACTTCTTTGGCTATGCGTTGCGCTACAGCTTTTACACATCCAGAACTTGCCTTGACTTGCGCCTGTATTTCCTGACACAGCAATTGTATTAAAGCATCTGCCTCTGAGAATTCTTCAATAGCAACATTGCTAACAACAAAATTGGGTGTGGAGGTTGGTAGATTTACAAGGTTAGCTTTCATGAATTTTCCTAGGGTAGGGTATAGCACCGTAACTACAACGCAAAGATAGCATCTGAAAACGTTCTTGTCTGGAAAGTTATTAAGTATTCATCCATACAAGATTCATTGCCAGCACTGCTTATGTATATGACTGTAGGAAATTTAAAAAAGTTACAGTGAAAGTAATGTGTCGCTTTTTGACACCGTAACCAAATTGCAGACAACACAAATATAAGCATCGCGTCCACAATTGGTGCAAATCCTTGCTAGATATACTTTTACTCCTATCCTGACTACCCACTCCCAGCCATGACTTAGTATGACAATCCCCAAACTGGAGCGTTTTTAACCGAGGTTTGCGAAACGGCAGGTTCAGTTTGTGAAGTATGTTTCTTAAACCCAAGCTGCTACTGCTTCCCAACCTAACCCCCGTCTCGTAATCATTGGTTCGTCTCCTGTCAAGTCCAAAATTGTCGATACTTGATATGTTGGTTCTTCACCCGTGTCTACAATTACATCCACTAAGTTATCCAGATAATCAAATAACTCTACCCGTGATAGCTGCGGTTCACCTTCTGAGCTAAATTTCCCATTATCCGCCTCATGACTTGGCAAATGTGCCGAAGTGGAAATAATCGGGTTTTCTAACGCTTCTAGCAAAGCCAGACATACAGTATGATTCGGTACGCGAATCCCAGTTGTTTTCCGCTTAGGATTTTGTACCAGTCGCGGTACTAACTTAGTGGCGGGGAGCAGAAATGTGTAAGGGCCGGGAATCAGCCGCTTCATCAATCTATAAGCTGTATCGCTGACAAACGCATAAGTCGCTACATTTGACAATGAAGGACACAAAAATGTTAATGGTTTATCATTCGCTAACTGCTTGATTTTCCTCACTCTTTCCACCGCCGACTTGGCATTTAAATCACAACCGATCGCATAGACCGTATCAGTAGGGTAAAGCATGACCGCCCCATTTGAGAGCGCAGACTTTATCTCTTCTATTCGGCGGCTTTGGGGATTATCCGGATGCACTGTGAAAATTTTTGCCATAGAAACACGGTGATTTGAAAAAGGGGACGAGAGACATAAGGAAGACAAGGAAGCAGGGGGATAATAACTAATGACAAGTGACTATTGACTAACCCCTATGAGTAAAATAGCTTATCTTCAATGTCCAACGGGAATTTCTGGTGATATGTGCCTGGGAGCCTTAGTCAGTCTGGGTGTTCCTGTAGAGTATTTGGTGACAAAATTAAATGATTTAGGAATTGCTCAGGAGTACCATTTACGGGCGGAACTTGTCCAAAAAAATGGTCAACAGGCAACGAAGGTTCATGTGGATTTAGTCGAGGATGATCATGATCATCATCACCACGAACATCATCACCATCATGGCCGCCATCTGCCAGAAATTGAGCTTATGATTCGTCAAGCAAAGTTACCAGCACGGGCGGAAGCTTGGAGTTTAGCAGTATTCCAACAATTAGCAGTAGCAGAGGGGGCAGTGCATGGAGTTGCGCCAGAAAAAGTCCACTTCCATGAAGTCGGTGCCGTGGATGCAATTGTAGATATTGTTGGCACTTGTTTGGGTTTAGATTGGTTGGGCATTGATAGCGATCGCTCAGGATTCCCCTTACTTTACTGCGCGGCATTGCCAACAGGTGGCGGTACGGTGCGGGCTGCACATGGTCAAATGGCGGTACCAGTACCAGCAGTGTTGAAATTATGGGAAATGAGAAGTTGCCCGGTTTACAGTAACGGCATTGAAAAGGAATTGGTAACACCAACAGGAGCTGCGATCGCTACCACATTAGTCAGAGAATTTGGTAATCCGCCATCGATGACACTCAAACAAGTGGGATTGGGAGCGGGAACTATCAATCTTCCTATTCCCAATATACTACGCCTGTGGCTGGGTGAAAGCACCAGCCTTCAGGCAGATGTCCGCAATTTTCAAGAAATCAGCCCGATTTTAGAACCCATCTCCGTACTCGAAACTCAAATTGATGACTTAAGTCCCCAAGCAATTGGCTATGTGTTTGAAGCCTTATTTGCCGCAGGTGCAGTGGATGTCTTCACCCAACCCATAGGTATGAAAAAATCCCGTCCTGGTATCTTATTAACAGTTATCTGTCATCAGGATAATTTAACCCAATGTGAAGCAGTTTTATTCCGTGAAACCAGCACTTTAGGTATTCGCCGCACCACCCAACAACGCGCCATCCTGCAACGAGAAATTCAACAAATAGAAACAAAATATGGCAAAGTACGTGTCAAAGTCGCATGGCAAGGAACATCGCCAGATAAATCAATCACCAATGTACAGCCAGAATATGAAGACTGCGCCGAATTAGCCAGACAACACAATCTGCCTTGGCGAGAAGTTCACAGAGTTGCCCTGCAACATTGGTATTCGTAAAATAATTTATCACAGGAGGCAGGAGGCAGTGGTTCGGCTTCGCTCACCAACCAGGCAGGAGGCAGGAGGTAAAATTTTTACTATGCCTAGCATTTGTGCTTTTTAAATGTCCTCATCTATACTTCGACTGCTATCCCAATAAAAAGAGAGGAGTTAGAATCATTTTTTCTAACTCCTCTCTTTTTTATTCCCTACTGGAAATTAACTAAATTCTAGTCAATATTTCTCAATGTCCGGTTGACTGTATCACCAGCATCTTCGCCTGCGCGTTGAGCATTTTTTGTTAAGTCTTGAGCCGCATCACTGGTGTTTTCTTTGATATTTTCTAAACCACGTTTTGTTCCCTTCGCTACACCTTCTGCTGTTCCTTGAACAGAACTACCAATATCTTCACCTAAGTTTTTCACTCTTTCTGGGAAAGGTGTACCTTGGCGATAATTACGAGCATATTGTTCTGCGCTATCAATGCCTTTTTCGTTAATATTTCTTTCGGCATTACGGCTTAAATCTTCGGCTCGATTTTTAGCGGCTTTTTCAAAATTTTTCGCTCTCGGATCTACATCACTAAAGTTATTCATCCCACCTTCAGGAGAATTGAGGTTATAAGATTTTGTGGGGTCATAACGCTCAGTATTAGGTGATTGGGCGCTGGGTTGTGGTGGTTGACCTGCAATACTAGGTCGGTTACAAGCTTGTGTCAAAATCAGAAACACACCTGCTAAGAAAACACTTAACACTTTCAAAGGGCGAATATTCTTGAACCAATTAATGACTCTGTTCATAGTTTTACTCCTGTTTCAATTTGGTATCAGTTAAAAATTTATGGAAGTTTCCCACACTAGAACAAAAATTCTATCTGCCGACTGCCGGATTTTTTTGTAATTCTGGTCTAGCACTTGCTTCATCAGCTTTTTCTTTAACAAAGCTGCTGGCATCTTGAAATTGTTCTTTTACGGTTTCCAGTCGTTCTTGCACACGACTTCCTAAATCTGGTTCATTTTGAATTAAATTTCCAGGTTCAGGTTTTTGAAAGTTTTTCTTGGTAATTATTGGTAATTCTTTTTCTTTTTCGACTCTGCCTTGCGGAGTTTCTGCACCAGGGTAGAGGATTTCTGATTCTGGATTTGTCGCAATTAATAAACTAGAAGGTAAATAAGCGTTATTGCTTAAATTTCTAGTATATTTATCTCCACCATTTTTATAAGGATTGTTTGCACCACCAGCTTGTACCGCCGGATTTTGAGGATTTGCCCCTGTAACATCTCCACTACTACAAGCAGTGCTGACTATCAAAATCATACCTGCCAAAAATACTGTTATAACTTGGCGTAGTCTGAGGTTTTTCCATAACGACGTTAAATTTTTCATCATTGCCTCCTTGCAACTATGAACAAGTTTATTTGCTGGTTTAATAGTTAATTAAGCAAGTTAAATTCTTGTTTTAGTTGACTTTTGTTTGACCAACAATTTCCCATATTAATTAGTAAATATTAATCAAACATCTGGCTTAAGTCGCATTATATTCAATGATTATGTAATAATTACATCTGACTGTAGAGAGATAAGACTTAGCTAAAGTGATGAAGCAATTTTTACGCTGGTTGATTTTGGGTGGGACACTATTTTTTGTTGCCAAAGCCTTAAAGGATAATTGGGTAGGAGTAACAACTATCAGAATTGATGCAGCAGGATGGGCAATTTTAGCGATCGCCACTGGGGTAACTTTATTAGCACATACGTGGGCTGGCTGGATTTGGACTTGGGTTTTGCGCGATTTAAATCAACCTGTACCATCGATTCCATTTATTCAAGCCTATTTAAAAACTAATATCGCCAAATATCTTCCGGGTAATGTTTGGCATTATTATGGGCGGATTATGGCTGCGAAAAATGCCAATGTTTCTGGAGGGGTAGCAACCATTAGTGTCTTATTAGAACCATTACTTATGGCCGCAGCCGCTTTAATAATTGTGGTTTTATTTGGCAGTCAGTTGGCTGTGACTCAAACTAATTTAGCTCTCAAAATATTACAATTTGTGATTTTAGTTGTGATACTTTGTGGCATACATCCTTGGTTTTTAAACCCAGTAATTCGCTTTTTATACAGATTAAAAAATAAAAAATCACCTAATAGAAATCAGCCACAAGTCACTATCAATCTTGAACGTTATCCCTTTCGCCCCTTGTTAGGAGAAGTTGGATTTTTAGGACTGCGTAGTTTAGGGTTTATTTTGACTATGTTGGCAATTTACCCCATAAATCTTAGCCAATTTCCTTTATTATTCGGGGGTTTTAGTATTGCTTGGCTGCTAGGGCTAGTAGTTCCCGGTGCGCCAGGGGGGATAGGTGTATTTGAAGCTACAGCGATCGCACTTTTGCAGAATCGTTTTCCCTCGGCGGTCGTGATTAGTGCGATCGCTTTATATCGTCTCATCAGCATCTTAGCGGAGACATCCGGTGCGGCTTTAGCTTGGCTAGACGAACGTTTAGTCAAAACCAATAACTAAAATAGTAGGAATACTAAATCTCAGTTTGAATTTCAATCAACTTTTGTCGAGAAGAGAAACCTGATTTAATACTGACATAAGACTTCGGCACATCAAATTTATCAGCTAAAACCTTAATTAATTCTTCATTCGCCTTCCCATCAATCGGCGGCGATTTTAAATATACAGTTAAACTTCCATCTGCTTGTTCTTCGACTTTTTGTTGTTTAGAATTAGGTTTGACTTTTACTCTTTTTTGCATT
Source organism: Nostoc sp. FACHB-190 (assembly GCF_014696905.1). Classification (NCBI taxonomy): domain Bacteria; kingdom Bacillati; phylum Cyanobacteriota; class Cyanophyceae; order Nostocales; family Nostocaceae; genus Nostoc; species Nostoc sp. FACHB-190. Next base: position 92,090 of record NZ_JACJQW010000025.1, on the reverse strand, counting down.
GCCTATTTTCCTAGCCACAGCCAACATAAAATGCAACCAAATATATCATAAGCAAAATATCCAATTTTCAAGAGAGTATATTTCTCTTTTTCCCACTACCTCTGACTTGAAAGAGGGTGTACGGGTGTAAGGGTATGGGGGTGTAGGGGAAGGATATCTTTTTAGTTAGCAGTCCCTAAATAAAAAGCCCATCGCTGTGACGATGAGCAAGAAAAAGATGATGAATATTTTTGAGCTACGATTGTGACGCATTTTCTACAAATTAGAAACTCAACAAAATTTTACCCGTCATAACTTGAATCTCAAATAAAGTTATGGATATCTTTTACTACCAGCCCCTACTACACCAATTTTATGACGATAGGAAAGTTCTGCACCAAACCACCCAGAAACACTAGTCAACGTTCCCACCACCAGAGATATTAATAATCCCCAAGGTACAATCCGGGCTTCTGCGTCACCCCAACGCAAAATAAAGTTCAACAGCGTTAAAACTAAGATAGAAACATTCAAGATCAGGTGAGCCCAACCAGCCGTGCGTTTACGGACTCGCTCAATTTTCAAAAAGTCGCTTAACCCGATCGCAGCTGCAATTAAACCTCCAACCAATCCGAGTCCAATCAACCACAAAGAAGCCCGCGCCCAGAAATAATCACGAGTTAACCAATAGCCAAAATCGCTTCCTAAAGCTGCTGCTAAAAAGGCTATGGGGAAAATGACACTTAAAGGGTGTAAGGGATGTCCGGCGATCGCAACTGTGCTAGGTACGCCAGTATCACGATACTCTCGATCATCACTCTCAATCATCGGTGGAATATTGGGAAAAGGACTAGAAGCCGATGTTGTGTCTGAAGTTTCCATAGTTTCCATAAATAATTATCCTTGATTTAAGCTGAGGGAATTTGTTCTACATAAGCTTCTGCTTGCAGCGTTAATTTACTTGGTTCTACTTTTATTTGCTTAACTCGCAAGCTCATACCTTCTAAATCAAAATTAGATAAATTGAGAATTTCGCTGGTTTGCTCAATCAAAGCTTTTGTTAATTCTGGTGAGATTTCTTCACCTCCGCCATACTCGACATTTTCTAACGATACAGTTTCTCCATTAGCACTGACTTTAGGTATTGCAGAGAAAGCAACTTGTTGAATTTCTCTTGTTTCCTTTAATTGAATGGTTGCATTGAGCCATATCTTTTGATGATCAAGTAAGCGAAATTCTACCGATTGGGGTTCTATACTCATGAGTTGACCATTAATATGCACTTTCTGGTTTTGAAGTTGCGATCGTACATATTCCGAATTAAAAGCACGGTTGATATCATTTTCAGTCAATACAACTCTTGCACTAGCTTCTGTCGGTTTAGTCAATTCAATTTTGCCAAAAGCCACACTTAAAGTATTAATGGCAACATTCCCCATTTGCATTTCTAATTCCTCCATTCGGAGGTCTTGCTGCATCACCAAACCTTCACCTGATATTGTGACTGCATCGACTTGCCCCTGAAGCATTTTTATTGGATCAGTTTTGATGTTGACATCTAGATTTTCCACTTCATCCAATTGGCTAGATAATCCTATTTCGGCAGCTTTATTTAGTGCTTGCTCTCCGATTCCAGGGCTTTCTGACATCGCACTCTTATCTCGTGTTTGACTCTCTTTGGACAATTTAGAAAAATAATTGCAAAATTTTATCTACCCAACGATGGAGACAAAAATTATTCTGTGTATCTCTAAAAGAAGAATCAGAAACTCTATATGTAAAAAAAGATTGTTTTCTATCTAGAGTTCTGAAATTAATCGCTCAAAAGAAAGAGGAAAGATGATTAAGTCTTATGACAAGCTGTGACTAGTAATAATCCGATTGCTTTTTGAGGAGAACTTCAGAATGGTATTAACTTTAGATGATACAAAGCGCGATGCTATTGCTAGTAAATTAGCTAGTATTAAATTAGTTCAACAATTATTGATTGAAAATGAAGAGCTATTTTTGAGAGAATCTACAGATAGTGAAATTTCTGATCGTATCCGTGACTTTCTAGAAGACGATCGCAAAAATCTGGGCATCATCGAAACTGTAATCGTGCAGTATGGTATTCAGAAAGAACCGAAACAAACTGTTCAGCAAATGGTTGAACAAGTTCGCAAACTGATGCAAGGCTCGGAACTGAGTTTCTACGAAAAAGTATCCCAGCACGAATTATTAAAACATCAACAAGTTTTGAGTGGCTTGTTAGTCCATAAAGCAGCACAAAAAGTTGGTGCTGATGTTCTAGCAGCCATTGGGCCTATCAATCCCGTTAACTTTGAAAACCGCGCTCACCAAGAGCAACTCAAAGGTATTATCGAAATCTTAGGTGTGCGTGAGTTAACTGGACAAGATGCCGACCAAGGAATTTGGGCAAGAGTTCAAGATGCGATCGCAGCCTTTAGCGGCGCAGTAGGTAGTGCTGTTACCCAAGGTACTGACAAACAAGATATGAACATCCAAGACGTGATTCGCTTGGATCATAACAAAGTAAATATCTTGTTTACTGAATTGCTCCAAAGCAATGATCCACAAAAGATTCAAGAATACTTTGGTCAAATCTACAAAGATTTAACTGCCCATGCTGAAGCTGAAGAGGAAGTAGTTTACCCCAGAGTTCGCTCTTTCTATGGTGAAGGCGATACCCAAGAACTCTATGATGAACAAGCCGAAATGAAGCGGCTTTTAAATCAAATCAAAGGTATTAGTCCTTCAACCTCTGAATTTAAAGATAGAATCAAAAATTTGATGGATATTGTTGGCGACCACATTCGTCAAGAAGAAAGCACAATGTTTGCTGCCATCCGCAACAACTTGAACACTCAACAAAGTGAGCAACTCGCTACCGAATTTAAAGCAGCTAAAGCCAAAATTCAACAACGATTGGGTGGAACTGCAACTGGAGCAAATGTCTAATTTATATAGGACTTACGCACCAAGATTGTCTGTGGAGGTTGGGTTTAGGGGTTAAAGGGGTATGGGGTGTAAGAGTTTTAGATACATACACCTCCATACCCCTACACCCTTATACCCTTGATATTTTGTCTTAGAGGTTGTTTTAAAAGTCTGCTTGTTGGTAGCAAAATATTTTAGATCCCCCTAAATCCCCCTTAAAAAGGGGGACTTTGAGATTAATTCCCCCCTTTTTAAGGGGGGCTAGGGGGGATCAACGAGTACTTAAAACTACGAATAAATACTTTTCAAACATCCTCTTACTGCGTAAGTGCGATCGCCTGATATTGTAGGTTGGGTGAAACGCAGTGGAACCCAACAAATGCTATGAAGAAAACCACAAAATTGTCAACTACAAAAATAACTCAATTTCGATGGTAAAATTTATGCTGCAATTATTTTACCTGCCAAAATATTTTCTCAATATATTCTGATTTTGTGTTGGGTTACGGCGCAATATACATTTGCTATCTTGTTGTCAATATTTCTTGTGCGCCTGCACCCAACCTACTCGCTACCACCAAAATTTGTCAAAGCTTACTCTTCAGGCTTTTTCCTCTTCTTAATACAAATTTCTTAAACTGTGTAGCCCCCCAGAAAAGACTGAGATAGAGTAGCATACCTAAGATTAGAAGCAAAAAGGCTTTATCCCAAGGCAACTGACGTTTTCGACTTGTCATTTGGCAACCAATCACCGCTAACGGCCAAATAATGCTACCAATTAATCCGAAATAATAGCCCACATCACTAAGTCGCCAGAGCAATCCTAAAAATTTGCTTCTCTTTCGTAGTTCCTCGTAGTCCGGGTAATCCAGCGACATAGTAAGTAGAAAGAAATAAAGTAATTTTACTTTGAGAAACTCAAGTGCGATCGCCTGAGTTTGTAGGTTGGGTGAAACGAAGTGGAACCCAACAAATGTTATGAAGAAAACCACAAAACTGTCAACTACAAAAGATAAAATTTTGGTTTTTCAATAGTAAATTGAGCCTTTGAATTAGAATTTTCAGCCTTTTTACTTGAACATTGAGGTTCTGAGGGTAAAAGTTGAGCCTTTAAGGTTGAATGTTGAAGTTCAAAGGGTGAAAAGTAAGCCTTTGAGGTTGAATGTTGAGGTTTAGAGGCTGAATGTTGAGGTTCTGAGGGTGAAGTGTCGAGAAATTTTGTGGGATTGTCTCACGCAGAGGCAAGGCAGCGCGTTGGGCGGGTTTCCCGACTTGTAGCGACTGCCGCGCAAAGGCGCGGAGAGGAAGAAGAAGGTTTTGAGTTTTGTTGACAACAGCTTTACAAAACATTCTGAGGGCGGACATGATTGATGTCTTAACCAAACCAAAATGCTTGTGAGTTGATTGTGAAAAAGTTCTTCAGTGCGATTAATGCTACGGGTGTGTGTCTTGCTCCTTGGATAATGGTGACGGGAATAACACCAGGGTTAGTGTTAAGTATGCCAGTCAAAGGGATGGCGCAACAGCAAACTCCTACATATTCCCCAGAGCAACAAGCAGCCTTAAAGGAAGCTGAAGAACTAAATCAACAAGTCATCAAGTTATACCAGGAAGGAAAATATAGTACTGCTATCCCTTTAGCTGAACGTGTATTAGCTATTAGAGAAAAAGTCCTTGGTCAAGAAAATCTAATTGTTGCCACTAATTTAAATAATTTGGCTGCACTATATCAAGCACAAGGAGAATATCAACAAGCAGAACCTCTGTATCTCCGCTCACTAGCTATTAAAGAAAAATTATTGGGTAACTTCCATCGTGAGATTGCCACTAGCTTAGATAATTTAGCTTTACTGTATAGAAAACAGGGCAAATATGAACAAGCAGAACCGTTGCATCTGCGTGCTTTAGCTATCTATGAAAAGATATTTGGCAAAGAACATCCCGATGTCGCTATTAGCTTAAATAATTTAGCTGGACTGTATCGTCTACAAGGTAGATTTAAACAAGCAGAACCATTGTATCTCCGCTCAGAGGCTATTTATGAAAAGTTGCTGGGTAATTCACATCCTGATTTTGCAACTATCTTAGATAATTTGGGATTATTTTATGATTCCCAGGGGAAATATGAACAAGGGGAAGCACTGCATCTGCGTGCTTTAGCTATTTATGAAAAGGTTTTTGGGAAAGAACATCCCGATATTGCAATTACTTTAAATAATTTAGCTGCACTGTATAATGCCCAAGGAAAGTTTACTAAAGCAGAACCTTTATATCTCCGCGCTTTAGCTATTAGTGAAAAGATTTTAGGTAAATCACATCCCGATGTTGCGAATAAATTAGATAATTTGGCTGCACTATATAGTTCACAAGGAAAATATAAACAAGCAGAAATTATCCATCTCCGCGCCTTAGCCATTTATGAAAAGGTATTAGGAAAACAACATCCTGATGTGGCTATTAGCTTAACTAATTTGGCTTCTCTGTATCAAGCCAAGGGTGATATTGTTCATGCTGTTGATTTTCAGCGTCGTGGGTTAGATATTCAAGCCAAAAATCTTGATTTAATTTTTGCTGTTGGCTCAGAAAAAAACAAACAGGATTATATTAAGACTTTTGCGGGGACAACTGATGCTACTGTTTCCCTGGCTTTACAAGAAGCACGGAAAAATCCAGCCGCCGCATCTTTAGCTTTAACTACTGTATTACGTCGCAAAGGGCTAGTCTTAGATGCTGTAGCAGACAGCATCCAAATATTACGCAGCAAATTAGATAAAAATCCCGAAACACAAAAACTATTTACTCAATGGTTCCAAATACAACAGCAATTATCAGCCTTAGTTTTTTCCCGTTCAACACAACAAACTGCTAACCCAACAGAGCAGATAGGAAAATTGGAATCAGAAAAGGAAAAACTAGAAGCCAAAATTAGTGTGAAAAGTGCCGAATTTCGTCAGCAAATTCAACCAGTCGATTTATTAGCTGTCCAAGCCAAAATACCTCAAGATGCTGCTTTGTTAGAGATTGTGCAGTATAAACCATTCAACGTCAAAGCCACAACGGAAGCGGAAAAATTTGGGAAACCCCGTTATGCGGTAGTGGTATTGCGTTCTCAAGGTCAACCAACATGGGTTGATTTAGGTGAAGCCGCAGAAATTGATAAATTAGCGATAGATTTCCGCACAGCGTTAGCCATTGGTAGAACATTTAATAAACTGGCTCGCACTTTAGATGAAAAATTAATCACACCCATTCGCCCTTTGTTGGGTGATGCGCGGCATATTTTAATTTCTCCTGATGGACAATTAACATTAATTCCTTTTGAAGCTCTCAAAGATGAGCAAGACAAATTTTTAATTCAGAGTTATTCATTTTCTTACCTGACAACTGGGCGGGATTTATTACGTTTCCAGTCAAATTTTAGTAATACTTCGCCTCCGGTTGTGTTGGCAGATATTGATTATGACTATCAAAATACAACTGTTGCCTCTAATAAAAAGCCCAGTGTACAGACCTTGCCAAATCAACGCTCTAGTGACTTGGCAACCTTGGAATTTCTGCCCTTGTCTGCAACTAAATATGAAGCGATCGCCATTAAAAAAGTTTTGCCAAATGCCAAATTATTATTAGGAAAAAATGCCACAGAAACGGCAGTGAAAAAATTACATAGTCCGGTGATTCTCCACTTGGCAACTCACGGTTTTTTCATCGCTGATATTGCCCAAAATATCAACGCCTCATTAGATTCGGCAGAAAAACCAAATTCACAAAAGATATTAGCAGTAGAAAACCCCTTATTGCGTTCTGGTTTAGCCTTAGCTGGTGCAAACAAACGTAATCAGGTAACAACAGGTGATGATGGGATTTTGACGGCGCTGGAAGTTGCTGGTTTAGATTTACGTTCTAATCAGTTAGTGGTGCTGTCGGCTTGTGAAACTGGTAGAGGCGATGTCAAAGTGGGCGATGGTGTGTATGGTTTGCGTCGCGCTTTAGTAATTGCTGGTTCTCAAACCCAAGTTTTAAGTCTGTGGTTAGTAGATGATGCTGCAACAAAAGATTTGATGGCGAAGTATTACCAGAATTTGCAAGCAGGTAAAGGAAGACATGAAGCTTTGCGTGCAGCACAGTTAGATTTACTCAAAACACAAGAATATCAGCATCCCAGATTTTGGGCGGCGTTTGTTCCTTCGGGTAATTGGACACCTTTGCGGAATGTAGCAGGTGATAGGTGATAGGTTACAGCAAACTCTTTCCTACCTTGAGTGAGTACTACGGGAGCTTATTTCCCTACACCCTGGTTACTGAGCGCAGCGCCGCCCTGAGCCTGTCATTCGCGTAGCGTCTCCGACAGGAGAAGGGTCGAAGTACACCCTTAAACCCTGACACCCCTCTTCCCAGTTAGTACCACTGACTACGGACAAAATAACCTGACAGATGATAACCATAAAATAGGTTAAACTTTGCCCACCTAACTGATGATGTTAGGACTTATGCAGTGAGATGAAAAATCAAAAGTTTGGGCAAGGGTGTAGGGGTATATGGGTGTAGGTATCTAAAACCCTTTCACCCCTACACCCATTGTTCACAGATAATCTTGGTGCATAAGTCTTAGATGTTAAAAGTTTCAAAAGTTCAAAGGAGGGTTTGTAAGAAGTTCGGTATCGTATTGCTGGAAGCCGGCAATGTAATTATCAAGCCATGAATAAACAGGTAGAAGTTCTATCGGATCAGTCTGCGCTGATAGCGCGATCGCTAGAGTTAATTTTATCGAAGTTAGAAACCGCCATTGCTCAACGGGGGCAATTTACGATTGCCTTATCTGGCGGGAGTACACCCAAGCCTTTATATGAAGCGATCGCTACAAAAGATTTGCCTTGGGATAAAATTCACGTCTTTTGGGGTGATGAGCGTTACGTTCCCCCTGATCATCCCGATAGCAATGAATTAATGGCGCGGCGTGCATGGTTAGACCGTGTTGATATCCCCGCCGCCAATATTCACGCTATGCCCACTTTAGACGCTGATCCAGCTTTATCGGCTGCCAAGCATGAGCAGGATTTACAAGAATTTTTTCATTCTGCTCCCGGTGAGTTTCCATCATTAGATGTAATTTTGCTGGGTATGGGTGATGATGCCCATACAGCATCTTTGTTTCCCCACACCGAAGCCTTAAAAGTGAGCGATCGCTTAGTGACTGTGGGTAATAAAGATGGCAATCCTCGCATCACCTTTACTTACCCTTTTATCAACGCTGCTCGTAGCGTGATTTTTGTAGTAGCTGGTGCTAATAAACGTCCAGCTTTAGCCCAAGTCTTTGCCCCTCAAGCTGATGACTTTAGCTACCCATCTCGCTTAATTCGCCCTCAAGGGGAACTTTGGTGGCTACTAGATGCGGCGGCTGGGGCGGAATTGCCAAACTAGAAGTGCTGAGTGCTGAGTGCTGAGTTAAGTAAAAAGTACAAATGCCTTGCCCCTTTTGGGCAGCATCTTCTCACCAGATGTAGATTTATACTCTATTCCCCAGTCCTTTTGGGTGGTCTTTTAACTCAGCACTCAGCACTTTCAACTCAGCACTCTTCATTATCATGAGTAGTTGTTAAAATCGAAAGCTAGAATTGCCCCCTTGCAAAACTGCTGATTGGTGGAAGCAGAAGCATCTACGGAGTTTTTTCTGCTTACCAGTGCTATCTAACGCTGATCTTCAACAAAGGCTTAAATCAATGATCGTCTGCCCGAATTGCAATCATCCCAATCCCAACGGCGCTGTCCAGTGCGAAGCTTGCTATACGCCTTTACCAGCGACTAGTAACTGTCCCAACTGCGGAGCAACGGTACAGGCTGATGCTGCTTTCTGCGGTCAATGTGGGTTTAATCTCCATTCTGCTGCTGCACCTGCTCCTGTTCCTCCTGCGGCTGTTGCACCTACAGTTGCTCCCGAAGTTCCTATACAAGTACCACCATTAGTGACACCAGATCCTTTGTTGGATCTGTTACAACCAGACGCACTAGGAATTAATGCACCACCAGCCACAGCACAACAACCCTTAGCAGTGGAAAGCGCACCTCCATCTCCACCGCCTGTAGCTGCTGTACCTGCGCCCGAACCAGAACCAGAACCCGCACCCGCACCTGAACCTGTACCTGAACCAGAAGCAACAGTACCCGCACCTGTACCTGTACAAGCCCCCGCAGGTGTATCTAGAACTCAGTTACAACAGGTAACAGCGCGGTTAGTTCACATTCAAAGTGAGCGCGAAATTGAGTTACCCCAAAGCCTGTCGGTAATTCACATCGGTAAACCCAACGATCGCATCCCCCCCGATATCGATGTTTCCGGGTTTAGTAATTCAGAAATTGTCTCTCGCATCCACGCAGATGTTCGCGTTGAGGGAGATGCTTTCTATGTTGAAGATGTCGGTAGTTCCAATGGCACTTATATTAATAACTTGCCATTATTACCAGGGAACAGACACCGCCTCCGCCCAGGCGATCGCATCAGCCTCGGTAAAGGTGACTTGGTAACATTTATCTTTCAGTTAACTTAAAAAAAGGGAGTAGGGAGTAGGGAGTGGGGAGTGGGGAGTGGGGGCTTTCAAGGGCAGGTTTTTAAACCTTCGATAAATAGTTGAGAATATTCTCAATTATGAAACGTAGTTTTAACTGTTCAGACAATAATTTTGGTTTTAAAAGCCCAAAAATTTGTCTAATAAAAAAAGCCTGCCCTTGAAAGGGGAGTGGGGGAGGGGTGGGAGGATGGTGAAGAAGTCTTTCCCCCCACACTCCCCACACTCAGCCTCCTGCCTCCTGTCTCCGGTTGGTGAGCGTAGCCGAACCACTGCCTCCTTAGATTAGGATGGATGAAAAGACACTCCACTCATTGGGGTAATTACATTCAGGAAAGTACGCCATGAAGGAACCAAGTAAAGATTTTGCAACTTTGCTCTCTACAGAAGCCCCACCAGAGGTAGAACGTATGGGGTTGACTTGGTTAGTTGCAGCTGCGATCGCTACGGCTGTGTTGTGGCAGGTTCCCGGCGGCGACTATATTTTATACCCGTTCACCATTCTGGCAACTTGGTTTCACGAAATGGGACACGGTTTAATGGCGCTGATTTTAGGTGGACAGTTTCAAAAGTTAGAAATTTTTAGCAATGGTTCCGGTGTAGCTACTTACCGCATCGCCACCTCACTTGGCCCCCTTGGCCCCGGTTTAGTCGCTGCGGCTGGGCCGATGGGGCCGCCAATTGCTGGTGCAGCTTTGATTCTGGCTTCCCGCAGTTTTAAAGCCGCATCTTTGAGTTTAAAAGTTTTAGGTAGTTTTCTATTGTTATCTACATTAATTTGGGTGCGTTCTTGGTTTGGGTTGTTAGCAGTTCCCTTATTAGGTTTAATTATTCTTGGTATTTCTTTAAAAGCACCCCGTTGGATGCAAGGTTTTGCTATTCAATTTTTGGGTGTCCAAGCTTGCGTGAGTACTTATCACCAACTCAATTATTTATTTAGTTATAGTGCTGGTTCTTTGGGGCTATCTGACACAGCCCAGATGCAAAGATATTTACTTTTACCTTATTGGTTTTGGGGCGGCTTGATGGCGATCGCTTCTTTGATTATCTTGATTCAAAGTCTCCGCATTGCCTATCGTTCAGTGTAATACTCAATTCAAAGGAGAGCAAAAACGGACAGTATTTTTGATGACTTGGCTGAATATAGACAGCATCTGGGTTTACCTCCTGCTGATAGTGAAAATGACGGCTCAACAATTGCTAAACTAGAAATAAATGGTCAAACTTTTTTTGGTATAAATTCTAGTAGTAATCCCTATCGTCGGCAAATAACTTTGAAGGTTAATATTATTTCTAAAACTCATGCGGAAGCTGATGCCTTTCAGCAAGCATTAGAAGCTGGTATTAAAGCAGCCAAAGCGCGTTTGATAGTAGATAGAGATTTATGTCGTGCTTGTGGTTTACAAGGCGCTGTTAATTCTATGGCTTATCAATTAGGTATAGAAGAATTAGAGATTATTACTTCCAGTGGAAGTCAAACCATTAAAGTTACAGTTCCGAAGACAAGGAGCAAATAATGTTTGTATCCAAACTATATACAGATAAATGGACAGGGAACAAAAATGAAGAAACTTTCATTGAAAATCCTAATTGGCAACAAATAAAAACAGCTATTTGTGAGTTAGATGGTAAAAGTAAAACTTTAGTTAGTTTAGAAGCTGATGAGCAAAGTTATATGATGATTGGTGGAGGTAATGAAGGTCAATATATTGTTACTGTCACTTTAGATAATGAGATTTTTTATTCTCTTTTGCATCCAGTTAATTATGAAATAACCAACTCAGATACTTCTGATGATAAAATTAATTTATCTATCTTTTATCAATCATTAATAAATGCAAACAACAAAAATACAAATTCTGCAAATGAGCAAAAATTAGTTGTAGGTGGACAAGCAGGGAATTATTCTGAGAAAATTTGTGTTAATTTACCCCAATGCTTAATAGCTGCAATCACATTTGCCGAATCAGGTGAACTTGAACCTTTGTTTACTTGGCAAGAAGATGAATCTTTAGTATTGGTATAAAAATGGATAAACATTCTGCCTATTAAAAAATTAACTGTTGTGAAGCAAGAAATTGGAGTGATAAATATTACCACTCCAAGATTCTGAATAGAGAAGACATTTTTTACTCAATATTACTTGCCGTTGCCGTTACCGTTACCATTACCGTTACTAGCAAGCACACGTTCGGCAAGTTTTTCTGGTACTTCTTGCAGGTGGTCATATTCCCAGTGGAAGGAACCAACGCCTAAAGTGAGCGATCGCAACTCAACAATAAAATTCTGCATCTCTGCTTGAGGCAAATACGCAGAAATATTATCCCAGCCTTGCCAATCTTGTCTACCTTCGTAACCGAGAATTTGTCCCCGTCTTCCACTCAGCAATTGCAGGACTTTGGCGGTAAATTCGCTGGGTGTGGTTACTATTACGCGCAAAATTGGTTCTAGTAAGGTGGGTTGCGCTTGGGGTATCCCTGTTTGCATTGCTAAACGTGCAGCTTGCTTAAAGGCTTGTTCGGAACTATCAACGTTGTGATAAGAACCGTTAGTTAGCGTTACAGCCACATCCACAACGGGGAAGCCTAAAGGCCCATGCGCGAGAAATTCCCGCACACCGACTTCTACACCCGGAATATACTGTCTGGGAACTACGCCACCGACGATGGTTTCTTTAAAGTTGAAGCCTTCACCCCGTGGTAAGGGTTTGATATCGAGGAAGACATCACCAAACTGTCCATGTCCACCGCTTTGGTGTTTATAACGCCCATGTACAGAGGTAACGGGTTTACGAATTGTTTCTTTATAAGGTACTTGCGGCAGATGGGTAGACATGGGCAAGTTATATTTGCGGCGCAGTCTGTCTAAGGCGACTTGTAAATGAATTTCGCCTTGTCCCCAGAGAATAACTTCGTGGGTGTCGCCATGTTGTTCCCAAGCCAGGGAAGGATCTTCTTCTAATAGTTTAGCGATCGCACTGCTGAGTTTAACTTCATCGTTGCGTTTTTCGGGTGTGATTGCCAACGCATATACAGGTTCTAACTCTTCGGCTTTTGATAGTGTGGTTTTTAGCGTTTCTGTGGAGAGGGTATCACCTGTTTTCACACCTTCCATCCGGCTTAAAGCAATAATTTCGCCAGCCACAGCTTCATTCACAGATTGCTGTTGTTGTCCCATCAAGCGATAAAGTCCACCCACACGCACACCGTTGAGGACAATCCCATCGGTTAATTTACCTTGCCAAATTCGCACTAGGGAAAGTTTACCGCCTTGGGGAGTGTAGTAAGTTTTTAATACCTGCGCTAAAGGTGCTTTGCTGTTGATTGCTTTTAAACGACGTTCGGCGGTGCTTTCTGGTTCTGGTGCTTCTCGTAGCAGTGCTTCTAATAACGGTCTTACGCCATAATCTTGTTCTGCAACCCCAAAGAAGACAGGAACTACTAAATCTGCGCCTAGTTCCATTTTTAAATCGTTGAGAATTTCTTCTTGGGGTGGTTCAATATCTTCTAATAATTCTTCCAGTAAGTGGTCATCAAAATTTGCTAAAGCTTCGAGCATTTCGGCTCGTGCTGCATGTTCTTCGGCTTTGAGATGTTCGGGGAAAGGTATTTGATCGGCTGCTGCGCCGGGATGATATTGATAAGCTTGTTCGCTTACCATATCAATAAAGCCTGTTAATTGTTCCCCTTGCATAATGGGGTATTGGTGCGCCACTAATGGACGGCTAGAAACGGCTTTTAAGGCGTGTAATGTTTCGAGAACATGAATATTTGCCCGATCCATTTTGTTGACAAAGACAATATGGGGAATTTCCCAATCGTCTAAGAATTTAAATAGAGGAGCAAGAGTATGGACGCGATCGCGTATGGGTTCGCAAACGACAATTGCTGCATCAACTCCCATCAAAGCATTGTAAGTTTCTTGGGCAAATTCTACGCTTCCCGGACAATCTATAAAGGTAAACCGAGTTCCGTTATAGTCGGTGCTGGCGGCGCTAACTTCTACAGTCATTTGGCGATCGCGCGATTCTGCTGCACTATCTCCAACTGTGTTACCATCCTTAACGCTGCCTTTGCGAGAAATCGCACCAGTCACAAACAATAAACTTTCAAGTAAGGTAGTTTTTCCACTTAAATAAGGGCCGACAATTGCAACGTTCCGCGAACCCGTGTTGACTTTTTCGCTCATACAACCTCCCTTGCGGTAAGTTATTCTTACCTGCACTACCTGTATGTATTTTTTGGGGATAAATATTCTGGCTCTTAACCAAGAATCATCCCTGCTTTAATTTGTAATTATCCTCCTTTTAATCAGATGCTAAAAAAATTGTAGTCAGTCGTAAGATTTAGCTTAAGAAATATTAAGCAAATCAAACTTTAATGGAAAAGTTAAAATATTTGTTAAAACTAACAGCAAGACCAAATTTTTTATTAGCTTAATCTAAATTAAAATTAGCGAAAAATGGGCTGGTTATTCTATAAATATCCCATAATAGGGTTAATAAATCTCACATTCTTGGGTGGTAGTATTTTTTGGCTAACGCCCACAACTTTGCCTGTGGAGCCTGCTGTATTGCTGGCACAATCATTTAATCAAGCGGCTGTAGACTGGTTAAATCAAGGCTTACAGTTAATTCAAGCGGGAAGAGTGCAAGAGGCGATCGCATCCTTCCAAAAAGCCATTCAGCTAGAACCAAGATTAGCCGCAGCCCATTACAATCTAGGGTTAGCATATAGGCAAAGCGGACAATTAAAGCCAGCCGCCGACGCATTTTATCAAGCCACCCAAGCCGATCCCCAGTTTGCCTTAGCTTTTGCCAATTTAGGCGGTGCTTTATTAGAAGGTAATAATGTCCAACAGGCAAACGATTATTTACAAAGAGCGATAGAATTAAATCCTAAACTGGGTTTTGCTCACTATAACTTGGGCTTAGTGAGACAACAGCAGCAAAATTGGGAACAGGCGATCGCATCCTTTAAAAAAGCCGCAGAATATAGTAAAAATGCGCCGGAGCCTCACTATCATCTGGGTATATGTTATTTGCAACAAGGTAAACTAGATAAAGCTAAAAGTGCCTTTCGCCAAGCTATTAAACTTAATCCTAAATATGCAGAAGCTCACTATAATTTAGGAACAGTTTTGTTTAATCAAAAGAAATTAAATGAAGCATTGGTAGCCTTTAGAAAATCTGCCGAATCTAACTCTAATTATCCTAATGCTTATTATGGTGCAGGGTTAGTATTTATGCAGCAAAAAAAATATGCCGAAGCTGCACAAGTACTGCAATATGCGAGAGATTTATATAAAGCTCAAGGAAATGTTCAGTGGGTACAAAATTCCGAAAAACTGTTGCAACAAGTACAAAATTTAAATTACCAACCACGCTGAGGCGCGAATCTTAATATTAAGTCACAATAAGAGAAATGGATAGACTAGCTGGTGTGGGGTGAAATTTACCTCATAGGAAAATACCAATGCAAAAACGCTTCAAAAGTCGCTTTTTATTTTGCGATCGCTGGCTTGATCGACATTCAATCGCTCGTAATATGGAAGCTTTTCAAGACTTACTTGTGATTGTCTTGTGCTTAAGCTTATTTGCAGTCATGATTATGCAGATATGGAGCATAATTATTGCTCTAACCCACACATTAGACTATAAACAAGTAACTGCCAAAATTCTCTTTGTCTTAATATTAGTCGAGTTATTTCGACTCTTAATGATTTACTTGCAAGAACACAGCATTTCTGTTGGTGTAGCAGTGGAAGTTACAATTGTCTCTGTTCTGCGAGAAGTAGTAGTTCACGGAGCCTTAGAAATTTCTTGGATTCAAACAGCCGCAATTTGTGGCTTGTTATTTATTTTAGGCAGCTTACTACTAGTCTGTGCCAAGACACCACACATGGACTGCATCAGTGCTAACACCAAATTTTGTCCCATTGTCTATCAAGGGGGTAGAGAAAAACAACCAGAACAAGAATTGCGCTATTCACATCAGTGTGATAAACATCAACCACTGACATAAATTATCCAATAGGTGATAACTCTGTGGTTATAAAAATCCAACTTTTATTTAAGGCTGCATCAGCAGCCTTTGTGCTTTTTTCTACGCTTTTAGAGAGATGAATTGCGCTTTTAGGGTAAGTAGAAATTAAATAGAAACTTACATAAGGTCAATAATATGACTACTACAGGTAACGGACAATCTCAACAACCCATTAGCAACCTAGAATATGATTTTGTCACCGTACTGCATAATAAAGCTGAAGCAGTCAAAGCGTATGATCAATACATCCAAGATGCACAACAAGCAAACTCTCAACCTTGTGTAGAGTTATTTCAAAGACTGCGCCAGTCTGACATAGAACATGCACAAGAAATTCGCCAACATCTGCAACAAGTTTTGCAACACGGCAAAATGTAAAAAATAAAAATTAAAGTGATTTTTTAATCAGGACTTACGCAAGTGTCACAATCGTTGGTTGGTGCGTGACACAATAAGTCTCATAACTACGTTCAAATTTGCTCGCCGTCACGCACCCTACAGAAAAAATATGCCAGTTGCGTAAGTCCTCTTAATATCCCAATACTGACATATTAAGCTTTTCAATTATCCTTACTTAACAAGTACAAAAAATACGAATTTTATCTTACCAAACTCTGCAAAGCCAATAACCCAGCACCATAAACAGGTTCATACCTTGGAAACATTACTTTTACGTGTGGAAACTGATTAACTAGGGCTGTGGTAAATCTCTCATATATTTGAGATTTGCCTTGCCATACACTACCTGTTGTCACAATTTCCACAACTGAATCAGGACTAAAAATTGACTCAATAACTGTAGATGTAGCTTTTACCAATTCTTTAACAGCATCATTAATTATATTATTCGCTAACTTATCACCCGAAGCGGCTGCTAAATCTACAATTGGTGCTAAAGATGCGATTTCTTTAACTCCCCATCCGCGCCGATATATTATTTCGATTAATTCTGCTATATTCTGCAAACCCAGATGCTGTTGAAAATCTTTGATTAAACTTGTTGATATTTCCCGGCCATCATAAGATTTTAATGCTGCTTGTATACCAGCAACAGCAATTTTATAGGCGCTACCTTCATCACCTAAAATATGTCCCCAACCGCCCACACGTTTAGTTTCTCCTTGGTGATTTCGACCAAAAACTATGGAACCAGTACCCGCCGCTACCACAATTCCCACATCATGAGCGACTCCGCCAACTAAAGCAATTAACGCATCATGACAAATTACAATATTATCTGGTTGTAAATCCCAAGTAATCGGTAGGAATTGACTGTTTTGTAATTCCTGCACCATACTTTTAACTACTGCAATATCATCAGAACGTCCAACACCAGCTAAACCTAAACAGATGGCTGATATTTGAATTGTACTTGTGAACTTTAATGCTTCATTTGCTGCTGTTTGAATAGCAGAATGAATTGATTGGATTGCTGCTGTAACACCGATGCTTTGATAATTAGATGCGCCTGCTGCACCGCGACCTAGCACTTGATGTTTATCATCCATCAAAATACAGACGGTTTTGCTACCACCACCATCTATTCCGATAACATAAGTCATGGTGTTAATGTGCGATCGCTCTTTTTTGTGCTTCTGCTTTTAAGGGGATAAAAAATAAAACAATCATTCCTGGAATTGTCAGCAAACACACCAAGCTAAAGAATAATGGATATCCTAATAATGGTTGTAAATAACCGCTAACTATTCCGGGTAGCATCATCCCTAAAGCCATAATCCCAGTAGATATAGCAAAATGGGATGTTTTATATTCCCCTTGGGAAACATACATTAAGTAAACACTAAAAGCTGTAAACCCAAAACCATAACCAAACTGTTCTAATGAAACCAGTGGATAAACCAAGGTTAGAGAAGGTTTAGCATAAGCCATATAGACATAAAATACATCTGGCAAATTCAAGGCTAAAGCCATCGGGAATAAACATTTTTTTAACCCATATTTAGCAATAACCAATCCCCCCAAAATCCCGCCAGCAATGAGTGAAATTACGCCGAATGTGCCGTATACTAAACCCACCTCAGATGTCGATAAACCCAATCCTCCCGCCTCTGGTTTATCTAACAAAAATAAAGAAGCAAACTTAACAAGCATCGCCTCGCCAAATCTGTAAAGCAAGATAAATGCTAGAACGACTATAATTTTTTCTTGGGCAAAATAGGAACTAATAATTGTCCAAAATGGGATTTTATCTGTGGCTTGTAACTGCCGTGGTTGATCGGAGTCGGGTAAGGGTAAACTGAAACGGTGAAACAGAGAAAGTATGGCTAAAACTACTGCCGAAAAACCAATGGCTACAGTCCAACTTAAGGGAATATTCTTGAGATAGCCTTCAAGTTGTCCCGCTAAAACAACTAGTAGTCCTGAACCAAAAATCACCGCCAGCCGATAAAATAATGAGCGAATGCCGACAAAAAAGGCTTGCTGTTCAGGAGTTAAAGCTAATAGATAAAAGCCATCTGTGGCAATATCATAAGTTGCAGAAATAAATGCTCCCACTGTTAAGGCGGCGAGGGAGATAAAAAAGAAATTGGGCAATTGTAAACAAAAGGCAATTAAACCCAAGCAACAGAACATTGCTAGTTGGGTGTAGAGTATCCAGTTGCGTTTGCTGGAGTAAGTATCAACAATTGGCCCCCAGAACATTTTAATGACCCAAGGGAGATAGAGAAGGCTTGTCCATACGGCAATTTGGGTGTTGTCTACGCCGAGTTTTTTGTAAAAGATGACGGAGACGGTGTTGATGATGATGTAAGGTACACCGGAGGCAAAATATAAGGTGGGGATGTAAAGCCAGGGGGAGCGTGACATAGGATAATTTTTTTAACGAACCGCAAAGGACGCAAAGGACACAAAGGAAGAGAGGAAAAGAGAAGTTAAGAAGAGAGGATTATGCGTTTGATGCCATCTCTAAGGAGAGGGACGTTGAAGTTGATGAGTAAAGCTAAAGGGTAGTTAGTCATTTTAAGGTAGGAGATGACTTGAGCTTCGTGAAGAGGCGTTAAGTTTTGTACAGCTTTTAATTCGATAATTAAAGAGTCTCCAACTAAAAAATCTAATTTTCCTTCACCCACTGGACGACCTTTATAGTGTATTTTCACTGGATGTTCAAACTTGTGAGGAATCCCACGCATGATAAATTCTTCTCTCAAAGCCTTGTGATACACTTCCTCCAAAAACCCAGCACCTAAAATCCTATGTACTTCAATGGCCGCCCCAATTACCTCGTAAGCTAAATTTTCTAACTGCTCATTTAAATGTCTCATCTTCTCTTTTCCTCTCTTCCTTTGCGCCCTTCGCGTCCTTTGTGGTTCGTTCCCATCTCAACCCTGTGGCAAAATTTATTAAAGTTCTTCCACAGTTAATTTTCCCAGCATGACCGCAACTATCTCGAATCTTCCCAGTCTCTACGATCCCTTTACCACTGAAGCTAAGTGGCAAAAATTCTGGGAAGACAACCAAGTTTACAAAGCTGACCCAAATCATAGCGGTGAACCTTATTGTGTTGTAATTCCGCCGCCAAATGTCACTGGCAGTCTGCACATGGGTCACGCTTTTGAAAGTGCGCTAATTGATGTTCTGGTACGCTATCACCGGATGCAGGGACGCAATACTTTGTGGCTACCGGGTACTGACCACGCTAGTATTGCTGTCCACACAATATTAGAAAGACAACTCAAAAAAGAAGGTAAAACTCGTGCTGAGTTGGGGCGTGAGGAATTTCTGAACCGCGCTTGGCAGTGGAAGGCGGAGTCTGGGGGAACAATTGTGAATCAGTTGCGCCGCTTGGGTGTGTCGGTGGACTGGTCGCGGGAACGGTTCACAATGGATGAAGGCTTATCGAAAGCTGTGGTGGAAGCTTTTGTAAGTCTTTACAATGAAAAATTAATTTATCGTGGCGAATATTTGGTGAATTGGTGTCCGGCTACTCAGTCGGCGGTGTCGGATGTGGAGGTGGAATCAAAGGAGGTTGATGGTAATCTCTGGCATTTCCGCTATCCGCTAACAGATGGTTCTGGTTATGTGGAGGTGGCGACGACTCGACCGGAAACGATGTTGGGCGATACTGGGGTGGCGGTGAATCCCAATGATGATAGATATAAGCATTTGATTGGTAAAACTTTAACTCTGCCAATTATGCAGAGGGAAATTCCGGTTATTGGCGATGAGTTGGTTGACCCCACTTTCGGAACTGGTTGCGTGAAGGTAACACCAGCCCATGATCCCAATGATTTTGAAATGGGTAAGCGTCACAATCTGCCGTTTATTAATATTTTGAATAAGGACGGTACTCTCAACGCTAACGCTGGGGAGTTTCAAGGACAAGACCGTTTTGTGGCGAGGAAAAATGTCGTGTCTCGTTTAGAAGCGGATGGAGTTTTGGTAAAGGTAGAAGATTATAAGCATACCGTTCCTTATAGCGATCGCGGTAAAGTCCCCATTGAACCTCTCCTATCCACTCAATGGTTTGTCAAAATTCGCCCACTAGCAGACAACGCCCTACAATTTCTCGACCAAAAAGATTCTCCTGAGTTTGTTCCCCAACGCTGGACAAAGGTTTACCGTGATTGGTTGGTCAGTCTCAGAGATTGGTGTATTTCCCGTCAATTGTGGTGGGGACACCAAATTCCCGCTTGGTACGCGGTGAGTGAAACAGACGGACAAATTACTGATACTACGCCGTTTGTGGTGGCGAAATCGGCTGATGAAGCTTGGGAGAAGGCAAAAGCCCAATTTGGTGAAAATGTCCAGCTACAACAAGACCCAGATGTATTAGATACTTGGTTTTCTTCGGGACTGTGGCCGTTTTCCACTTTGGGCTGGCCGGAACAAACTGCCGATTTAGCTAAGTACTACCCCACGACTACCTTAGTTACAGGTTTTGACATTATCTTTTTCTGGGTTGCCAGAATGACGATGATGGCTGGTCATTTTACGGGAAAAATGCCGTTCCAGACAGTTTACATCCACGGTTTGGTCAGGGATGAAAACAATAAGAAAATGTCGAAAACGGCGAATAATGGCATTGACCCGTTGATTTTGATTGATAAATACGGCACAGATGCCCTGCGCTATACCTTAGTTAAGGAAGTGGCGGGTGCAGGTCAAGATATTCGCTTAGAATACAACCGCAAAACTGATGAGTCAGCATCGGTGGAGGCTGCGCGTAACTTTGCGAATAAGTTGTGGAATGCGGCGCGGTTTGTGATGATGAATTTGGATGGACAAACCCCCTCTCAACTCGGACAACCACTCAGCACTCAGCACTCAGCACTCAGCACTCAGCACTCAGCACTCAGCACTGAATTAAGCGATCGCTGGATTCTTTCTCGCTATCATCAAGTTATTAATCAAACTACCAGTTACATCAATAACTATGGTTTAGGGGAAGCCGCCAAGGGAATTTACGAATTTATTTGGGGCGATTTTTGCGACTGGTATATTGAGTTGGTGAAATCCCGCTTACAACCAGGTGCAGACCCCGCATCCCGCCGCGCCGCCCAACAAATTCTCGCCTACGTGCTGGAAGGGATTTTAAAATTACTGCATCCCTTTATGCCCCACATCACCGAGGAAATTTGGCAAACCCTCACCCAACAAAACCCAGATTCTCCACAAACTTTGGCTTTACAAGCTTATCCCCAAGCAAATGCCGACTTGATTGATACTGCTTTAGAAGCACAGTTTGACCTGCTAATCGGCACTATCCGCACAATTCGTAATTTACGGGCGGAGGCGGATGTTAAGCCAGGGGCAAAAGTCAAGGTGAATTTGCAAACAGGTAATTTGCAAGAACAGCAAATTCTCATAGCTGGGCAAGCTTATATTCAAGATTTAGCCAAGGTGGAAACCTTAAGCATTGCCGCCGAACAAAAAAGCCAAACTGTCGCACCCGCAAAATCACGCTGGAGTTGGAAAACAATTGGCTTAATATTTGTGGGGCTAATTTTTCTGCGCGTTGGTTTGGCTGTAGCCGACACAGTTAATCGCATTCCCTTAGCTGGTACTTTCTTTCAACTTGTGGGTTTAGGTTATAGTATGTGGTTTATTGCCCGCAGTATATTATTTGCCAAACCTAAACCAGTGAATACTGTCTCACAACAACCAACAGCAGTTGCAGAACCATTACCAGCCTCAGAACAAACCATTGCTGGGGTAGTTGGTACAGTTCAAGTGGTCATTCCCTTGACTGGTGTTGTTGATATCGAAACCGTACGTGCCAAATTAGAGAAAAACCTCAGCAAAATCGAAGCAGAAGCCCAGTCTCTCAGAGGTAGGTTAAGCAATCCTAAGTTTGTGGATAAAGCTCCCGCCGACGTGGTACAAGGGGCGAAAGATGCCTTAGCTGAAGCTGAGAAACAAGCCGAAATTTTGCGCGATCGCCTCCAGGCATTACAGTAAACATAGCCTGAATGATCTAACATCACGACAATGGGTAATGGCAGAGTCATCACCCATTGCCCAAGGATGATTTTCAAAACAAAATCAGTATTTTAATTTTGTTGTTTAATAGAAATTTTTGTACTTAATTTTTAATTTTTAATTGTAAGCTGGAGCAAAAAGACGATCATGCTATACCTAGCTCAGGTACATAAAAACGAATTTTTAGACCAGTACCAGTTGCGTTTGTTAGCACGTCAAGATACTGATAAACTCTGGGCAATTATTCCCGAAGAAGCTTTTATTTTGCTGGGGAAAGGTAAAACTATGAGTGAAGGCTTACTAGTTTTAGTAGAAATTTCTGCCACCGGTGAAATCGAAAAATTAGAAGAAGCTAGTAATTGGGTAATGAATTTAGTTGAGTCTTACCTCACCACTGGCATTACCCCAGAACTGTTACAACAAGAAGCAGAACGCGCGGAACAGTGGCGACAATCTCTGACTTTGCAAAATCAAGATTTGGCGCGTCGTTCTCTAGAATTGGAAGCCCGCCGCGAACAAATTCAAGCTTTAGAAGAAAGTCTCAAGCGCGAGAGAAACGGATATAACGATGAGGCTACTAGTAGTTGAAGAATGCCTTTCAATAATAAAAGAGTTTCAGGGAAGAAAAGGCATTTCTTTTATATTTTGCGATCGCGCTGCGGTATTAAATAGGCAGATGCAAAAGAACCCAACATTCACGCATACTTTGTTGGGTTACGCTATCGCTACACCCAACCTACTATTCTCTTAACTTTTCTGTACACAATAGGGAGTTAGAAAAGCCTACTTTCCAGCAGGAAGCTGTAGTTCTATCCCTAATTTGTCGCCTATTTCCATAACATTATTTGTAAAATCTGTGATACCTGCAATGGGGGCAGCAATTAAACCAGCAGCAGTAAGTAAAGCAATGAGACGCTTTTTGAGTTTGGGTTTATTGCGTTCTGGTTCTGGCTTTTGAATTTCAGCTTCTACATCATCAATATCGATAGTGATGTCGTCGCGGATGTCTGGCGGAAATTGGGCGGCAGTTTGACGTAGGTTGTTGATTAGTTGCAGAATTTCGGTGATGTTTGCGCCACTGGTTTGAGTGAAATCTGAGGCTTGCTGACTGGCTTTGTCTTGGACTTGGTTGGCAAAGTTGGCAATGTTTGAGTTGTGAAAGTTGTTTGTATTTTGTGTCATAGGTTTATATTCTGCTTGGTTGCTATTGTAAATCTTGTTGACAATTGTCAGGCGATCGCTCTCTAAACCGACTCTTTGTGATTTCTGACGCGATTCTAATGATTCGTAGCCGTCTAAAAGTTGACGTAAATTCAGTTTTAATTTTAATTTGCCGATAGTAACTGTGCTTTCACCCATTGCCTCAAGTCCCAAGAGTTCTTGATAGTCGAGGGGGGGATGATTGGGATAGCCGGGGACGGGAACCCATTCGGTAATTTCGAGGTTGGGGAGACTTTTGTGGATTTTTTGGAAGTCATGGCGGAGGATACCGAGAAATAAGCGGCGGGTTTCTTTGCGTCCGCTAATGGCGATGAAGATTTTTTTGTCTTCAGGGTCGGCTTTTATCCGCGCAATGTTATAGATTTCGTTGTTTTCTTGATATTGCAGCATTACGCCACTGCGCCAATAGACTTGGTTATAGATTTTTTCGTGGGTGTTGACGATAAAACGAGAAATAATACTTTCTGGGAGAACTTTGTAATGGTATTGAAATTCTAGGGTTTCCCCTTCTAATTCTGTTTCTTCTGGTTGGTCTTTGGGCAGAAGTCCGGCTATTAGAAATTTTGGCGAGGGATATTCTAATTCAAAGCAAAGCTCAAATTCTTTCATCAACCCAATCAGATAATTGTGGCGTTGGATGGGGTAACGTTGTGGATTGAGAATACGTCTGAGGTCAGCGAGTGTGAAAATGCCTTTGGTTTGAGTTTTAAGAATTTCATCGCTGAGAAGTGCGTAAATACCTTCTGTCACCCAGTTGGGTTTGAGGACGTTGGTATCTTTAAGGATGGGATGGTCGCGGAAGTTGAGAACTAAGCCGAGTCGATGCAGTAAATCAATGAGTTGTTCTTGGTTTTGTTCTTCGGGAATTTTGTTTTCATAGCAGATGCCAATATAGTTGCTGTAGCTGATAAAGTCTTGGGGCATTGATTCGAGTTGTTGTTTCACCTCAAACCATGAGAGGGGTAGAAGGTCGTAGACTTCTTTGAGGTTTGCAATTTGCTGAAAAATAGCGGTGCGGAGTTCATCAATGCCGATATTGTCTTGACAGGAAGTTTCGACAATAGCTTGAATATTGGGATATTTTTCGCGTAATGCTTTGCGGTTGATGTCGAGGGGTTGTTCGTCTCTTTTGTTGCCAACAATAATCACGGGGGACTGTCCGCCGAAGCTTTCAATTAATTTCAGCCAATATTCAATGCGATTTTCTTCTTCGCTGGTGCGGCAATTGCAAACTAAGAGATAGAGGCTGCGCTTAGTCAAAAAAAACTGATGGGTGGCATGATAAATTTCCTGTCCGCCAAAGTCCCAAACATTCAAGCGGATGTCTTTGCTATTAACCTGTACGTTCCAAGTTTGGACATTCAGTCCGTCAGTTTGGGGTTGATTTTTATCATATTGATTACGGATTAGTCGCTCGATGAGGGATGTTTTGCCGACGCTACCTTGTCCGACAAGCAAGATTTTAGCTTCATTGAGTGGACGTACTTCACCACTACGGAGTAATCGCAAGTAATTAAAAATTTCTTCAACTGAACCAACATCATCAAGAGAAGATCCTAAAATTTCTGGTGAAATAGAAAGCGGATTTCCCCGTAAATATAATTTTTCTAATTTCGGTAAACTTTCAATCGCCTCTGGTATCTCGGTAATTTGGTTGCCAGGGAGGTAAAGGTGGGTGAGATTGGTTAATTTTGTAATCGTCTCTGGTATCTCCGTGATTTGGTTGCCACCGAGGTAAAGGTGGGTGAGATTGGTTAAATTAGCGATCGCCTCTGATATCTCGGTGATTTGGTTGCCAGGGAGATAAAGGTGGGTGAGATTGGTTAATTTTGTAATCACCTCTGGTATCTCGGTGATTTGGTTGCGACCGAGGTCAAGCCGGGTGAGATTGGTTAATTGAGCCAGCGCCTCTGGAATTTCGCTTATTTGGTTGTCACCGAGGTAAAGCTCGGTGAGATTGGTTAATTGAGCCAGCGCCTCTGGAATTTCGCTTATTTGGTTGTTACTGAGGATAAGCTGCGTCAGATTGGTTAAATTTGCCAGCGCCTCTGGAATTTCGCTTATTTGGTTGCTATTGAGGTAAAGCTGCGTCAGATTGGTTAAATTTGCCAGCGCCTCTGGGATCTCGCTTATTTGGTTGCCATTGAGGTAAAGCTGCGTTAAATTGGTTAAATTTGCCAGCGCCTCTGGGATCTCGCTTATTTGGTTCAAAGTGAGGATAAGCTGCGTCAGATTGGTTAAATTCGTGAGCGTTTCTGGAATTTTGTTAATTTGGTTGTTATGGAGGTAAAGCTGCGTCAGATTGGTTAAATTTGACAGCGCCTCTGGAATCTGGCTTATTTGGTTGCTACTGAGATCAAGCTCCGTCAGATTGGTTAAATTTGCCAGTGCCTCTGGAGTCTCGCTTATTTGGTTGCTACTGAGATCAAGCTCCGTCAGATTAGTTAATTTAGCCAGCGCCTCTGGTATTTCAGTTAGCTCTACTCGAATTAAGATAAGTTTCTCTAAATGTAGTATTTGCATTACCACATCGGGAATTTTCTCTAAAGGATTGCCACTAATATCCAACTTACGCAAATTAGGCAAATCCAATAGTTCGGGTGGAAGCATTTTTAAATTGTTGCCTGAAACCTCTTCGAGAAAGCGGCCTCCTACTCGTTCATAACCTTCAACCTTCTTTCCCAAAATCAGAGACTCAAGCTGCTGCAACTTACCAATTTCTACAGGTAACTCAGTCAACTCTTGCCCTGACAAGTCTAACTCTCGCCAACCCTCAGCCGCCGCTTGCTCTATCATTGCTAACAACTCATCTTGCGTCATAATTCCAAGCCAAAGGGTAAAAGGAAAGAAGACTGTTGAAGATGATTTTAGCGGATCGGGGCAAAATTTTATACCATTGCTTTGTAGCGATGCCTGCGGTGGTCACTGAGCTTGCGATGCCCTGAGCTTGTCGTTCGCGTAGCGTCTCCGGCAGGAGAAGGGTCGAAGTACGGGCTACGCCAACGCACATTGATATTTTGTGGTTAGCGACGTAGTTTTTAAATAAACGTTAATTCGACAGACCTCTCCCTCTTCTAAAAGGCGAAAGTCTGGGTTTTATTCCCCTCTCCTCATAGGCTACGGCTATACACAAATCTGGGTTAAGTGCATCTGTCCTGCCTCGGAATAAATTCCGAGTCTCATAGCGCAAGTCCTCTCAAGAGGACTCAAAGAAAAATTGATTCCAGTCTACTTCAGTAGACTTTGGCTATGAGCCTGGAACTTTAGTTCAAGGCGGGATACGGTTTCATACTGTAAATTTTCGATTTCGTTTACTGAATGCAGCACCGCCCTAAGCTTGTCAAAGGGTCGAAGTAAACCCAACTTCAACACACAACGCCTAAACTATTGCCCAAGTTCCTGCATATTATTCATGACTTGTTGATACAAGTCGTTATTACCTTGACGTTGTAAAATGGCGGCGGCTTGTTCTAAGTCTTTCATTGCGCCTTGTTTGTCCCCTTGGGCGGCGCGGGCGTTACCGCGATTATTATAAGCTGGTGCAAAGTTGGGATTGAGGCGTATAGCTTCGTTGTAGTCGGCTATGGCTCCTTGTTTGTCTCCTTGAGCAGCCCTAGCGTTACCTCGGTTATTGTAAGCGATCGCATAACGCGGATTAAGAATAATTGCTTGGTCGTAATCTTCTAGAGAACCATCCCTTTCACCTATGGCTGCACGGGCATTGGCGCGGTTATTATAAGCTTCGGCATAGTTGGGTGACAGTTTAACGGCTTGGGTATAATCTGCGATCGCACCTCGATTATCTCCCAAGGAGGCGCGGGCGTTTCCCCGACTGTTATAAGCTTCGGCATCGTTAGGAGACAGGCGCAAGGCTTCGTTATAATCATCGATGGCTTTTTGTTTGTCTCCCGTATCAAAATAAGCCAGTCCCCGCCCTTTATAAGCTGCACTATATTCAGGGTTGAGGTTGATGGCTTTAGTATAAGATGCGATCGCTGCTTGTAAGTCGCCTTTGAGGTGCTGATTTTGTCCTTGAAGATACAGCGCCCCAGCTTGTGAAGTTTTAATAGTCCGGCGGCTAGGAGGAGTAAGGCCGATTTCTGTCACCAAAACATTCTTATCTCGATTGCAAGAGACAAGGGTAATTGCACTCAACACAGTCAGCACAACCATAGCCAATGCTTTATTTTCCTTCACCCGCTTTTGCTCCCATAACCGCAGCTTCATAAGTTGCTTTTAACCACCATTCCACCTAGATTTAATTAGCACCCAATTTTCTTAATTCTGGAATTTTACACTTAACTGATATTCCCTAGGTTTAATAACGGTTAACTCTTGCCTTAACCGGGAAGTTTATCAACTTTTTGTGTTTTAGCTTGTAATTTAACGGTGATGAATTATACGTTCTTGCTTATTTATTAATAAGAATTGCACTCAAATCAGTCACTCTTCCTACTCATCTTCGCCATTAGTTTCTTGAGTTTTCGGAGTTAGCCGCAAAGCATTAGATGTATCTATCTCTACAGATAATTGTTCTAAATTTTCACCTAAATCTTTTTGCAGCTTTTGAGTCAAGGTAATCGGAAAATCTAAATTTAATCCTTGAGTTTGTACCAGTCTTGCCAGTTCTAAGAATTGGGCTTTTACAGTTTTGCGTTCATAAGCTGTCAACTTAAAAGCAGATGTTTCTGATACATTTTGAGCCTGCATAGCTTTTTTAATGCGCTCTTGTAAATGTTCATATTCAGAGTTTAATAGCTTCCATTGTTCTTCTATTTGGGTATATCTAGCATTCAGAACTATTAAATCTTCTGTATCTGGTTCGGGATTACCTTCTGCTTGTAATTCTAACAAACGTTTATGCACTTGAGCAAGATAAATGCAGTCAAGATAAGCGTAGTCTATTTGTTCTTCTGATAAAGGTCTTTTGCTCCAGTCGCTACTTTGTTCTTGTTTATCAATATCGTGAAAGTTACATAAAATAGTTGCAAGGGTTTTGAGTTGATAATTCGGTACTGGTAACAAATAATAAGGAATTTTTTTCGCTATTTCTAAAGTACAAGTAATATTTTTAGCTTTTTTATTACCGAGGAATTTGACATCATAACTGGCATTATGAAATACTTTTTCAATATTCGGATTTAACATTACTTGCTGAATAAAATCAGCTACCAAATCATCTTGATTTAATACATCCAATAAAAAAACGCGATCGCCACTCATATCATCAGCATCATCTAACACCTGAATTAACGACAACCTAGGATTTCGGCTATTATAATCAGCTACTTCTGTATCTATCCACAAAGTTGCAGCTTGAGTATATTCAGCAATCATGTTATGAATTGCACGAGCAGTATTCAAGTAAGGCATTTTAATGTTTAATTTGATTTCTGAAACAGTCCAGTAGGGTGTTTTACGGGTTATACCAATTTAATATGAAGACGCATATAAAAATCAATTACCCCCCCTTAATCCCCCCTTGGAAAGGGGGGAAATAAGAGAATCTAGTTCCCTCCCCTTTATAAGGGGAGGGTTAGGGAGGGGTAAAATACTGTGCAGCTTCACATGCAACTGGTATTATTTAAACTCTGATTTCTGAATTCTGACTCCTGCATTCTACTGTATAACTGGTTTCCGCCCAAAGGTAAAAAATGTAGTAATATCATTCCAAATTCCTTGTGCAGTTTCTAAAGCAGCTAATTCTAATTCAAATTCTGCCTTAACTTGCTCTACTTCTACTGTTGATAACTGCGAAAAAGGATTAGGAAATTGCCCCGGTGCCGGATAAGAACTACCCAACCACATCGCCTTAGCTTGCTCTAAACTAATATAACTACCATATTGCTCAGATATAATTTCAATGCAGTCATAACCTGCTGTTTCTAGTAAATGACGACACTTTTCTGTTGTGCCTGTAGGCTGGTTTAAATAAAGAGCAATGCCATACTTTGCCAAAACTTTCTGCACGACAATACTAGGAATAAATGCCGTCTCTGCAAAGGCATGAAACCCAAGTAAACCCCCAGGTTTTAAAAATTGATGCCAATGCTGTAATGCACCTGGAAAATTTTCCAGCCAAATCAATGCGGAAGAACACAAAATACAGTCAAAACTGTTAGCTGGAAAGTCGAGGGATTCTGCATCCGCTAATTGAAATTCAATATTTGTCAGCCCTAATGCTGTGACTTTTTGTTGTGCTTGTTTCAGCATTCCCGATGAAATATCTATACCAATTACCTTACCGCCAGCGCCTACAACTTGAGCCGCCGCAATTGCAGCCATCGCCGTACCAGTTGCAATATCTAATACCTGATCTCCTGGACGCAGTTGGGCATATTCCACCAAACGATGAGCAATTTGCAAATGCCAATCGCTTTGATCATAAGTTGGACTTCTGCGATTAAAGAGGTCAGCTATTTGTTGCTTGTAGTCGCTGAGTGGGAGTTGATCGGGCATTGGGTATGGCTAGAGTGAGATAATTGCAGTGTAACAGCGATCGCATCTTGCAGCTTTAGCGCAATATATGGGGTAATTTCCGTAAGTCGTGGTCGAGAATTAGTATAACCGCATCTGAAAATTGGTAAAATTCAAGTTCAGAGAGAAGAGAACATTCAAACATGGTAGCCGCCCATACGGATTTAAATATTGCAGCTTTAGAAGCAGAATATAGCCAAAAATCACCGAGAGAAATTCTCAAATTTGCCTTGGACACTTTTGATAACATGGCAATTTCTTTCAGTGGTGCTGAAGATGTTGTATTGATTGATATTGCTTCTAAAATCACCAAAAACTTCCGAGTTTTTACCCTCGATACCGGGCGCTTGCACCCAGAAACATATCAGTTGTTAGATAAAGTCAGAGAACATTATGGCATTAAGCTAGAAGTTATGTTCCCTGATGCCGCAGAAGTCCAAGCTTTGGTAGAAGAAAAAGGATTGTTTAGCTTTTATCAAGATGGTCACAAAGAATGCTGTGCTATCCGCAAAGTTAGACCACTGCGCCGCAAGCTAAATACTCTCGATGCTTGGGTGACAGGACAGCGTAAAGACCAAAGTCCCAGCACTCGCAACCATATTCCCGTCATTGAAGTTGATACCGCATTTTCTACCGAAGACCATCAGTTAATTAAATTCAACCCCTTAGCTAACTGGTCTTCTGCACAGGTATGGGAATACATTCGCGCTTTAGATGTACCTTACAACAAATTACACGAGCGTGGTTTTATTAGTATTGGTTGCGAACCTTGTACTAGACCAGTTCTCCCAAATCAGCACGAACGCGAAGGTCGTTGGTGGTGGGAAGAATCTACTGCTAAAGAGTGTGGTCTACACTTAGGGAATTTACAAAAATAGGACTTACGCACCAAAATTATCTGTGAAAAATGGGTATAGGGTGTAAGGTTTTTGGATACATACACCCGGATTTCTCACCACACCTTTCAAAGCCTGTGCAGGGGAGCAGGGGAGCAGGGGGGCTGGGGAGAATGAAGGTACTCTCTCCCCAGCCCCTCCGCACCTCTGCCCCTCTGCCCCATCAAACGCCTGAAGCTTGTGAGAAATGCGGGATACACTCCTATACCCCTACACCAATAACTAGCTACCCAACTTTTTAGCCTTTCATCACTATATTCACAATTCACATCTTGCAGCTGTTTTGCATGGATCTACGACTGTGCCTTTCAAAAACCAATCAAAAAATCATATAACTGTTGTCAGTGCTGACTTCCAAGGTTTTCACATCACTTGAAGGTGCTTGCATTTTATTTTAAGAGCTTGAAATCTAGATGAGACAAGGCTTCCAAGATTAGCATCTGTTCAAAAAAATGAGACTTAGGTAAAAATTTGTTTTCTATATTGCTCCTGGGTGCTAGGTGCTTGTAATATCAAATCTCAGGGCAGACAGGATATGGATTAGAGCGATCGCTCTGATTAAACCTTTGATGCCGTAAGGCGTTGATCACTAAATAATTCTTCTGATGATTTGCATGATTCTTTAGACTGATTAAACCTTTGATGCCGTAAGGCGTTGATCACTAGTGTCTGCCATAGAACCGGGGCGGGCAGTCTTGACTGATTAAACCTTTGATGCCGTAAGGCGTTGATCACTCTAAATTTTTATTCGTCACCCCCATTGCCCATCTCAACTGATTAAACCTTTGATGCCGTAAGGCGTTGATCACCTCTCTAACAGTCGAGTCAACTACAACGACAAAGGGCTGATTAAACCTTTGATGCCGTAAGGCGTTGATCACTTCAGGCTCAGGGTCAAATTTCCATACTTGTTCTTTCTGATTAAACCTTTGATGCCAATAGGCGTTAATTACAATAGCGATATCGTCACTGCTATAGAGTTCAGTTAGGGATTTCCAAGAAATAAATTATCCAATCTTGTGGGGCGGGCTAGAAGCCCACCCCACAAGAAAAATTGTATGTTTTTTTATTTGGAAGTCCCTTACATAGCATACCCACCATATTGATAAGAAAGTTTGATTTTTGCTCGGAGAAATCAAATTTTTTTATTTTCTTCTGAAGGCGGAAACAATTTTGCCGGGTAGTCTTTCTAAGATGAGTTAAATCAATTAAGCGATCGCTATGTCTCGTCATCTAGAAAGATTATTACAACTAGATTCTCTGCTCAGAACTAGGCAACGCCCAACAAATGCTAGTCTCGCTCAAGAGTTAGAGGTGAGTGAACGGACAATTCGTAATGATTTGGCTTTCTTAAAAGATCGCTTTCATGCTCCTTTGGAGTATAGCCATAAATTAGGACATCATTATACTGAACCAGAATGGCGATTGCCGAGTATTCCTTTATCTAAAGGTGAACTATTTGCCTTGACTGTTGGAGCAAGAATGCTAGAGGCTTATGCTGGTTCACCTTATGCTTTACAGTTGCGAAGTGCGATCGCAAGGTTGAGTGAACGTTTACCTGAAACAATCTGGGTAAATATGCAGCAACTGGCGCAGGAATATATTCTTTTTGGTGCTGGTGCAGAAACAGATTTAGATCCAGATATTTGGCACAAAATAGAAGACGCTTGCAGTTTACGAAAAAGAGTCATGATGACCTACTATACTGCAAGTCGGAATACAACTTCTGAACGCAAACTAGATCCTTATCTGTTACTCGTTTATCGCGGTACTAATTTATATTTAATTGGCTATTGCCATACCCGCCAGGAATTTCGCTGGTTTAGGATAGATCGAATTACAAAATTAGAAATATTACCAGAAGATTACACTCCAGATCCTAACTTTAATATCAAAGAATATATAGGTAGTGTGTTTCAGCATGAGGTTGGAGACAAACAGCTTGATGTGGAAATTTGGTTTGACTCAAAAACTGCACCTTATATTCGTGAACGACGTTGGCACTACACCCAGGAGATTGAAGAACATTCAGATGGTTCGCTGACGCTGAAAATGAGTGTACGCGGCATTAACGACTTGAAGCGGTGGGTGATGTGGTATGGCAAAGGTGCAATTGTCAAGAGTCCGCCTGAGTTGGTGGAGTTGGTACAAGAGGAAATTGAGGGTATGAGGAAAAATTACAATGCTTGAAGGAATGTCGCAATGATGTCAACTGCCTATATTGTTAAAGTATGTATATCTCTGATGCCCTCAAGTAACTTTGAGCAGGTGTTGAGCACTAAGCTGCTAAATCCAGAAACTAGATTCTTAAGGTTTCTAGCTATCGGTGATGCCGTAAGGCGTTTTTACAATATTTTACATAAAGGGATTAATTTATGTAAGCAGCTAAATTCAGTAATCAGTGATAAGATAAAAAAAATCCAGTTCTACGCGAACCGGAAAAATAACAATTTTTATTCAATTATTATGATGCCACAAAATAACGGCGGCAAAAATATTCAGCTGCCAAATAGGATGGACAGCCTTCAACTATCAGAAGAGCCATCTTCTTGTGAACCGATTTTGGAGATCCTGGAGCGATTTACGAATTCACAGATGGAGTTGCTTGACCGATTTACGAAGTCACAGATGGAGTTCGTTCTAGCAATGACAAGGCTTTCCCAGCAGTCTTTCCATGATTCCTCTAGTGTTCGTAGCTGGCTTATGCCTAAAGCTAAACAATATGATAATCGTTTGCAGCCTCTAAATTCTCGTTTGGAATTGAGAAGTAACGATGAGCTTTTAGAATTTATCGTTACTTGTGCAATAGCAGAAACTAACAGCAAACATTCTTGCTAATCAAAAAAAGCTATTGCTTACATATAGCTGTATGAGCGGTTAAATTTAGCTAAATGACCATAGTTTTGCACCTCTTAGTTTAACTGGGAGGTTGCAAAGCATCGCAGTAAGAATTATAGATATAAACTAATTCTGGCAACTAAGATTTTTGGAAAACTGAATTATGCTAGCAGCAGATTTAGCAGGGGTAAGAACAAATGAAAGTAACTTACCTTATGTTGAACTCAACTTTGATATTTTTGGACACACTTTACCGGCTGACCACGGATACGCTTTATACAGTAATATATCTCACCTCTGTCCTCAACTGCACGAGCAACAATGGCTGAGTATCCAAACCATTATGGGTATTCCTGATGGCAAAGGGAAGATTTACCTGACGGAAAAATCGCGTTTACGTATACGTGTTCCTGGCGATATGGTTCCTGTTGTTTACTCGTTAGCAGGTAAAGCCTTGACTATTGGTAAGCATTTAATTCGTTTGGGAATACCGCAGATTTTCATGCTGCAACCTGTGTCAAGATTGCGATCGCGAATTGTTGTGATTAAGGGATTTCAAGAACCAGAAGCATTTTTATCCGCAGCGAAACGCCAATTGGAATCATTGGGAATTCAAGGTAGGGTATGGATTCCTATAAATGCAGACAAAGAAGCCGACCGCAAAACCATCAAAATCAAAAAGTATACAGTTGTAGGTTTTGGTTTAGAAGTTGCAGATTTAAGCGATGAAGATTCTATCAAGTTACAGATTGCAGGATGTGGGGGAAAGCGACGTATGGGGTGTGGGATTTTTATACCTAAAAGAGGTGAAGTATGAAAATTCCTCCAAAATTGCTTGCAAAATCCTATGACCGCGATAAATATCAACAACCACCTGATTATGCGCTTTACATTCAACATAATCGTGATGTTGCTGCTGCTTGTAAAGCACTAGCAAAGATAGTGGGTGCTATAGCATTAAAAAATGCAGGATTAGATCCCAATCTAATTGATGAATTCAGCAAAACCCTGTTGGCAAATGGTTGGATACAAGACTTAGGTAAAGGGAACAGCCATTTTCAAGAGATGCTTTCAGGGAAACCAGAGTTAATTCAATTACTGCGACATGAAACTATTTCAGGTTTACTAGCGTGCTTAGAACCGCGCTTTGTTGAATGGTTAGCACCTCTGGGTAAAGCCAAGTTTATTGCTGTTTGGGGTGCAATGGGACATCACCGCAAGTTTGATGCTCGGACTGTACAAAAAGACGTTACAGAACTGACGGTTTATGTAACTCATGAAGACTTCAAAACAAATCTTCAAGAAATGGCACAAGATTTAGGTTTATCAGAACCGCCATTATTTGAATCTGATTTAGTTATTGCACCTAAAAAATATGATATCTGCAATTTAGCAGCAGAAGAATCATTAAACCAAATAAAGGCATTATTTAATAAACTAGAATCAGAATTTAAGGATGAATTATCACGAAGATTTGTAGCATTAATCAAAGCTTTTGGCATTGCTGCGGATGGTTCTGCAAGTGGAGTAGCTAAAAAATATAAACACACACGAAATTATTCTTTAGCAGCCTTTGTTGTCGAGAACTTATCTCAAGGTTTAAAACCTAGTGACTTAACTACACTAATTAACGCTTGGGCTTGGAATAATAAAGATGTCGAAAAAGAACAGATTGATTTAACTAAACTACCAGATGATTTTGAGTTTCGAGAATTTCAAAAAAAAGTAGAAGCATCCCAGTCTTTCCTTACCCTTGCACTGGCAGGATGTGGTTCTGGAAAAAGCATAGCAGCTTATCTTTGGGGAAGGCGTTGGTGTGAAAAATTACTGGCACAAGGTAGAAACAATACACGTATATTCTTTTGCTTGCCTACTACGGGTACAACTACAGAACATTTTAAGGACTATGCCTTAGAATCTGGCATTCCTCCAGAGCTAATAAGTTTAACCCATTCTCGCTCTAGTGTTGACCTAGAAACTATGGCAAAAACTAGTAATCGGGAAGAAGCCAACGAGAAAGACGAGAACGATACAACAAAAGCTGCGGAAGCTGCACTAAAAGCAGAACGAGACAAAATTGAAGGTTTGGCGCTGTGGAGTACACCTTTAGTTGTAACTACTGCGGATACCGTTTTAGGGCTAATGGTAAACTCTCGTCGCGCTATCTACAGTACCCCTGCAATTATGCAGTCAGTCATTGTGTTTGATGAAGTTCACGCTTTTGATGATTATTTGTTTGGTCATTTGCTAGTATTTTTGAAAAATTTTCCGTATTTACCTGTATTACTAATGACTGCTTCATTACCAGAGCAACGCCGTCAGGCAATTGAACAAGTGCGTCCTGATGTGTTTTATGTTCCGGGTGATGAGAAATTGGAAATTTTACCACGTTATAAAATTCAATACCCGACTGATTTTCAACAAGTGTGGGACGCAGTTAAGGAATGTGTGGCTAACAATGGCAAAGTGCTTTGGGTGAAAAATCAGGTGGAGTGGGCAAATGTAACTTATACACAAGTTAAAGAAAAATTTCCTAATATTTACGTAAATGTTTATCACTCGCGGTTGCGTTACAAAGATAGGAGCGATCGCCACCGTCAAGTAATTGATAATTTTAAGCTACAAGGACAAGCAGCTATTTTAGTTGCAACTCAAGTTGCAGAAATGAGCTTAGATTTATCAGCTGATTTATTAATAACGGATATTGCCCCTGTTCCAGCTTTAATTCAACGAATGGGAAGATTAAATCGTCGTGCGACTCCTGAAACACCAGGACATCCAAAACCAGCATTAATTTGTCAACTACCTACTGACAATGAAGTTAAACCCTATGAAAAAAAAGACATAGAAATAACTGAAACTTGGATTCATAACTTACTTGCTAAAAACAAATCATTAAGTCAAAGAGACTTAGCACAAGAGTTTGTTGCTGTTAGTAACGAAGAGGAGTACAACTACAAAACAGCCAAGGAAAGAGCTTGCTTTTTTGGTATACCGAAAAAATCAGGTTTGTGGCGGACTCGTCCAGGTTTTACTCGTTGTGAAGGATACACTATATCAGTGATTTTAGAAGCCGACTATGAAGCTTGGCAAAAACAAGGCTTATCTGGAAACCCCGATGCTGATTGGATACGCAAGCATGAAGTTGCAATACCTATCCGTAAAGACGCTTTGAACTGGCCACAAGTTGGAGGAATTCGTATTGCACCAAAGGATGCAGTCACCTATGACTATGACGAAGTAACGAAAGAAGGAACGGGTGCAAGATGGCTTTGAGATATTATTTAAATGACGGCAATTTTACCATCTATCATCGTGCCGCTTTAGGTGGATTGGCTGCAACTATTACAGCTTGGGAAGATAACCCACCAGAAGGCATTCAAACCACTGTAGAATCAGATTTTGTCGAAATCACTTGGGATGAATCACTTACAGAACAAGAAGCTTTAGGACGCATTTTAGAGGCTTCTTTCAAATTAACTGAAGACAAATTAATTGATTTACCTGGTCAATTTATTGGTGAAGATGCGGCTGATTTAAAATTGGCAATTCACGAAGGATTATGTCTAACTTTTTTACAGCACAATAAAATGCGCCCTGGTGAAAAAACGCCCCGTGTATTCCCTTTAAAAAATGCTGATAGTGAAAATCCAAACCCAATTACTTATAAAGCTATCAATAGTTATGCACATCAAAAAGCACAAGGAACAGGATTGTTAGATGTTCCTAGAAGAGGAGAGGGTGGAAATTTTCCGATAAGTGCGACTATTCCGCAATCAGTAATTCCTGGTGCAATGACTGGTAAAAAACCATTACAAGCAACACCAGATGAAGCAATTTTATTATTGTATCTCATGGTAGGTTGCGCTGTATTTTTATTACGTCCTAGAACATACAAAGAAAAAGCCCAAGCTTGTATCGTGGTTCCCGATGTTACAGATTTATTAGACTTTGCTAATTCAATGCAAATTCTTGCTAGTAGCAGTCAAAATTTTCAGCGATTTAGCAATACTTATTTAGGACGTGTTGTTGGTGGTGCAGAAGAAGCTGCTCTTTCATTCTTAATTGATATTAAAGCCGATGCGATCGCAGATACATCATCTGGTGTCTCTGGTTGTCAGGTAATTGCAATGGGTAAAGTAGCCTGGGATAAAAATCAAATTAACCGCAGTCTCAGTGTAAAAGTGCGGGGTAATTATCCAGAGATGAAAGTTTTTCGTACAGCCAAGCAATATTTAGGAGTAAGTAAAATACTTCAAACTAAAGATGGTAAAAGTTATCCTATTCCCAAAAGTCCAGTTCCAGAGTTAATCGCTGCAAATCTAGCCGCAGAAAGACATTGGTGTGCTTATTTCACAACATTAGTAAGCAAAAAACAAGACTTTAATCGGATGTTATTTCAAAAGGAGTGTTTCAAAAAAATGGCAAAAGCCATACATGATGAAGATGACCAAGCAATTATCAAAGCTTTCCACAAAGCTTGGGAAATCACTATGGGTCAACTAGGCGAGAGAGCAAGAGAAAATAATCTTGATTTTAGCCGCTTAGTAGAAGTCAGACGGGAAAAAATGCGTAATGAAATTTTGCGTACTAAAACACCTAGTGCTTTAGCAAGCTGGTTTCTACAATTTTGCATTAACGCAACTAAAGGAGCAGCTTTAGATCCTATCCGCGAAGATAAAGAGCGCATCCGCAATTTTATCTTTAATCAACGTAATTTTGACAGATTTCAGAACTTACTTTTATTTGCGTTACTCAGTTACGCAGGAGATTCGTCTAACAATAAAAATACAGGAGACAAATAAAATGGCAACTTACTATCTTTATGGCACAATTTTAACCAACGAAGCAGTTGCAGCAAATAATCGAGGTGATAATTTAGGTAACACTACAACATTACAAAAAGTATTTCATCAAGATGATTTACATACTAGCGTTTCCGGGGAAACAATTCGCTTCTCTATGCGCTATCGCTTTCAGCTAGAGAATCCAAAATCAGTCAACCGCACCTATCATCCTGACTCTGGGAAACTAGAATATGCAGATGAAAAACGCCAAAATTGGGACCCTACTAAAGATGTATTCATTGATGATGATTTGATGGGGTTTATGGATGCTGAAGCTGCTGCAAAGGAAAAAGAAGAGGAAATTGAAGAAGATGAATTAACTGCAACAGATAAACCTACAAAAGGTAAAAAAGAAAAACCGAAAGGAAAAACAACCAAGCGCCAAAGTCCTCTAGCAGTAGGAAGAGCCATTAGTTTGCGTCCTTATCGAGGTGAACTATCTTTTAACTGTGTAAGTGGAGAAAAGAAAAAAGGTCAATTATCTTTGTACAGTGCAGAAATGCACACAACAGAATATCAATATTCCTTTGGGTTAAATTTAAATGATGTGGTTAAAAAACAGCATATTGGCAACTTTATTGATGCCATTATTGACCCACCACCAGTTGCTGGTAATCATAGCCGTTTTGCTTATGATTTTTCACCTGCTTCCATAATTTTTCGCTTCACTAATGCCCATTCTTCTAGAATTCAAAATTGTTTTGAGCATGATATTGCTAATCAAACTTACACCCTGCAAAAACTAATTCGACGAGTGGAAGCAGGAGATATCTCTGCGAGTGAATTGATTGTTGGTGGCGACGTTTATCATACTGAGGAAGGACAAAAACTCCAAGAATTGCAAGTAAAAATTTTTCCTGGTGTCTATGCTGCGGCGCAACAAGTTCGTCAACAAATAGCTGCAATAGGTGGAGATTACAAAGTTGTAGGAGAAAAATAGTGATAACATTGCATATTGAAGTACCCTATGCTAGTTTTCGCCAATCCTATGCCCGTTCTTTAGCAGAAACTTATCCATTTCCTCCTCCTGCGACTGTTTACGGAATGTTGTTGTCGCTGGTGGGCGAGTATTTCCGTGCTAAACATTCTGGTGTAAAACTTGCCTTCGCCTATGCAAAACAACCAAAAATTGCTACTACACTTCGCAAATTTAGCCGATTTAAATATGGTGTGGCTAGCAAACAATCAAAGTTAGGAAATGCACCAGATTTTGTTGATACTTTGTGCGAGATCAAGTTCCTCTGCTGGGTAGATAGTTCCGCAGAAAGCAGTCAAGAAATCACTTTAGAGTGCCGGATTCAGGAAAGCTTACAATTTCCAGAAAGAGTTACCAGAACTGGGATTCTTAGTTTAGGTTTAAGTGACGATGCTGTTAATGATGTCTCACTCATTTCTGAGAGTCAGGAAAAATGGCACTGGTTAACTCCTGCTGGTAATGGAAAAATTGAATTACCAATTTGGGTTGACCATATTGGTTCTATTAATACACGCTGGCAAAGGTATAGTTTTGATGTGAATCCATCAATCATAAATCATCAACCTCCGCCAGAAAAATTTACCCCAATCATCGATCCTCATTCTTACAAACTCTCTAAGCTGAATATGGGCGATCGCCTAAACTAAAAGTAAGCATATTTAACCCATATAACACCTATGCTTCAGTCTTCTCATCAACGCCTAACCTTAGAGGAATTTCTGGCACTTCCAGAAGGTGATATTACATACGAGTTTGTGAATGGTGAAGCTGTACCCAAATATAAAAACGATGAAATGTCACCAAAATTCTTTCATTCTAAGGTTCAAAAAAGTTTACTAATTCTTCTAGACCAATGTTTGCACAGTCAAGGTCATGTACAAGTTGAATGGGCTGTTAAATTAAAACTGCAAAATCAAGATTGGATGCTTGTACCAGATTTGACTTATGTTTCCTATCAGCGTCTTTCTGCTGATTGGCTATTAGATGAAGCTTGTCCTGTCGCACCGGAATTAGTAATTGAAATTATCTCTCCTGGTCAAACCTTTGGGGAAATTGCCGAAAAAGCAACTGATTATCTCAACGCTGGTGTTTCTCGTGTTTGGGTAATTGATCCAAAAGCTAGAACCATAACTGTATTTGCGCCATCTTCTTTGCCGATTACTTATCGTTCTCATCAAATAATTACTGATGATTTACTACCAGAATTGGAAATTACCCCTAACGCAATCTTTCAACGAGCCGGGTTAAATCCCTAAAATTATATTTCCTCTGATGTCGTAAGGCGTTTAACTAATCCAAAAAAACCTTACAGACATATATGCAAATTCTCGAACATTTTGAAATCTCCGCCAAACCCGAAACTATCCGCGTTTCTGCCCTGCACGCCCTTGCTTACTGCCCTCGGCTGTTCTACCTTGAAGAAGTTGAAGAACTTTACACCCAAGATGCAGCCGTATTTGCTGGACGCAGATTACACGCCGAACTAGAAAAACAGGAAGATGAAGAATGGGAAGAACTATTTCTCGAAAGCGAAGAATTAGGTTTGCGTGGTCGGCTTGATGCGCTTCGCACTCGTGATGGACAAACGATACCTTACGAACATAAACGCGGTCGCGCTCACCGGGATGAAAATAATCAGCCCCAGGCTTGGGAAAGCGATCGCCTACAAATTCTCGCTTATGCTTACCTATTAGAATCCGCGCATGGAATCACTGTTCAGGAAGGCCGCATCCGCTATCACGCCGATAATGTAGTTGTTCATGTGCCACTAGATGAAGCAGGACGTTTAAAAGTCAAAGAAGCAATCCAACAAGCCAGGATTCTCAGACAATCAACTTACCGACCACCTGTAATTGATAATGAACGATTGTGCGCCCGTTGTTCTTTGGCTCCGGTTTGTTTGCCAGAAGAAGCGAGACTTGCCCATAATCGAGAGTGGCAACCAATTCGCTTATTTCCTGAAGATGACGAACGCCAAGTAATTCACATTTTAGAACCTGGGACAGCTGTAGGCAGAACTGGAGAACAAATCAAAATTAGCCGTCGCAATCAACCTGTTGAAACAGTTCCGGCGCGTCAAATAGGACAACTTGTGCTGCACAGCTTTTCGCAAATTTCTACCCAAGCACTACACTTTTGCGCTGCTCAGGACATCGGAGTGCATTTTATTTCCGGGGGTGGTCGCTATCTTGGCAGTTTTGACACCCGACAAGGTAGTATTCAACGCCGTATTCGTCAGTATGCGGCACTGAGTAATCCTGATGCTTGTTTAGAGTTAGCCCGTAAACTGGTCATTTGTCGCGGTCAAGGACAACGCAAATTCTTAATGCGAGGTGCAAGAGGAAAAACCAAGACAGATAAATTAGAAAAAGCGATCGCACAAATGAAAGCGGTTCTCAAACAAGTTCCGCAAGCAAAGTCTCTAGAATCGCTTTTAGGATATGAGGGAAATCTGGCTGCTTTATATTTTGGTGCTTTACCCGATTTGATTTCGCCAGAAGTACCAAAAGAATTACATTTTGCTGGCAGAAATCGTCGTCCACCACTAGACCGATTCAACGCCATGCTGAGTTTTGGTTATGCCTTGCTACTCAAAGATGTGATGAACGCGATTTTAACTGTTGGGTTAGAACCTGCTTTGGGATTTTACCATCAGCCGCGCTCGCAAGCTGCACCCCTAGCGTTAGATTTACTAGAAATATTTCGCGTGCCTTTGGTAGATATGATTGTGATGGCTGCGGTTAACCGGGGTCAATGGGATGCCAAAGCAGATTTTGAGATTCGCGGAAAGCAGGTTTGGTTAAGTGAACTTGGGCGGCGTAAATTTGTTGAGTTATACGAATCTCGCAAACAAGAAAGCTGGAAACATCCTGTTACTGGTTACTCCCTTACCTATCGCCGTTTATTTGAGTTAGAGGTGCGACTGTTAGAAAAAGAATGGTCTGGTGAGGGTGGTTTGTTTGGTCAATTAATTTTGCGATGAGGTGCAGCAATGGGTGAATCACAAAACTGCTACCTGATTTGCTACGACATTCGCGATCCTAAACGTTGGCGGAAAGCTTACAACTTACTTCAAGGATATGGCGAAAGGATGCAATATTCTATTTTCCGTTCTTGGTTGACCATGCGATCGCGCGAAAAATTACGTTGGGAACTGGAAAAAATTCTCGCCCCAGAAGACAGTCTATTATTAATTCGGCTGTCCAATCAGTGCGTTAATTCTATTCCGGCTTACAATCGTCCCGGCGCTTGGACAAGTCAAGAAGAACCTTACCGGATCGTCTAAAAACATGGATCTGAGTTTGTGGAACATGAAATACAACTCAAGCAGGATAAAAACCTGACTGGGCTTGCTTTTGAGCTTTTTTAGGTGAACAGGAGGTGCTTGCATTTTTTTGCGTGAGGTCAAAACCTAGTTCTGGTAAGCGTTCTAAGTTGAGACGGAAACTTGAAAGTTTAACTTTTGGTAAGCAATTGACTTCTTTTGTTGCTTTTTTACTTAGATGCTTGCAAAATAGCAACTGAGTGGTCTGATGACATGGGTTTGAGCGATCGCTCTGATTAAACCTTTGATGCCGTAAGGCGTTGATCACAGAACAAAAACCATAAACTATGCTGTCTGGATTGTCTGATTAAACCTTTGATGCCGTAAGGCGTTGATCACGCAAACAAAATAGCCAAGGCATATAAGGAAACCGAATTCTGATTAAACCTTTGATGCCGTAAGGCGTTGATCACTAAATCTGTATGCGCCATGAGTACTTTAGAAGCCGTCTGATTAAACCTTTGATGCCGTAAGGCGTTGATCACTATTCTAAGTTCTCAAATCTGCGTTGATTAAATAGCTTCTGATTAAACCTTTGATGCCGTAAGGCGTTGATCACGAGAAAAAACTAAGGTAGTCCGTATTCCCTCCTCTACTGATTAAACCTTTGATGCCGTAAGGCGTTGATCACTCATTTATTTGTCGGCGTTCTTCCCGGTCGAACTTCCTGATTAAACCTTTGATGCCGTAAGGCGTTGATCACGCGTACAAGGTGCGATCGCTTTTCAATTAAAATCTCTGATTAAACCTTTGATGCCGTAAGGCGTTGATCACAACAATAGCATAATTATCAGAGAATGTTTTCTGGTACTGATTAAACCTTTGATGCACTTGGTAGGTAACGTTGATTTGCTTAGTCATATTAGAGAATGTTTTCTGGTACTGATTAAACCTTTGATGCCGTAAGGCGTTGATCACGAAATTGGCGCGATCGCTGTTTTGACAGATGCTATCTGATTAAACCTTTGATGCCGTAAGGCGTTGATCACTATTTACCAGTAAACTCAGAAGCGAAAGGACAGTACTGATTAAACCTTTGATGCCGTAAGGCGTTGATCACTTTCAATCGCTACTTGTTTCTCTATATTTAATATAGCTGATTAAACCTTTGATGCCGTAAGGCGTTGATCACAAAGCTTTAATGGTGAAATCAATGTTTTCGTTGATGTCTGATTAAACCTTTGATGCTGTAAGGCGTTGATCACGACAATAACTATCAACTGTCAACGAAACTTTTTGTAATTAGTCTTGTCTATAAAACTAATTGATTAGTTTATCAGGAATATATATGCGATCGCCTATCGTAATCGGTACAGGATTACTTGTATCTATAATTTTAAATACCCAAGTATTTGCAAAATCTACAGTTAATTTACCACAAATCACTGCCCAGAACTCTCAGCAACAAATATTAAATCAAAATAATCAAAAGACAAACTCAGGGCTGATTACTCTGCAAAGAACAGCCTGCTAT
The DNA here is from genome assembly GCF_014696905.1 of Nostoc sp. FACHB-190. Lineage (NCBI taxonomy): Bacteria > Bacillati > Cyanobacteriota > Cyanophyceae > Nostocales > Nostocaceae > Nostoc > Nostoc sp. FACHB-190. The sequence goes on along the minus strand of NZ_JACJQW010000025.1, from coordinate 48,072 downwards.
GGTACTTGTCCCATTTATAAAATTACCATCTTTCCTGATGGGAGAGTTGTCTACGAAGGGGAGCGTTTTGTAAAAGTTGTAGGTAAAAGAACTGCCAGAATTAGTCCCCAAGCAGTAAGAAGATTAGTTGCAGAATTTAATAAGGTAAACTATTTTTCATTAGCAAATAGCTACCAAGGTGGAAGGACAGATGCGCCTTCTGCAATTACTTCTTTAACTATCGGTAAACGTCAGAAAACTGTTAATCATTATCTCGGTTCACCAAACGCACCGCAAGCACTAACAGCTTTAGAAAATAAAATCGATGCTGTTGTAAATTCTCAGCGTTGGGTTGGTTCTAAAAATGAACAAACACCAAATCCCAATGATGCTAATTCCACCCAACTCAAAGTTAATCGTCAATTGTGGAATCAGCAAAAGCTAAATAACTATCGTTTTACGTTTAGCCGGAGTTGTTTCTGTTTACCCAAAGCGACACAACCAGTAGTGATTACAGTGCGTAATAATCAAGTTGCTTCTATTACACCTGTGAATAATAACGAGCCAGTTGATACAGAATTGTTTCAACAGTATAATTCAATTCCCAAACTGTTTGGCATAATTGATGATGCGATCGCCAAAAAAGCATCTAGTCTCAACGTCAAATATGATCCGCAATTTGGCTACCCGACGCAAATTAATATTGATTACAACCAACAAATTGCCGATGAAGAAATATATCTGACTATTAGCAATCTTGAACCTTTGAAGTAAGTTCTTGCACAGAGTAAATTATCCTTGGGGGTGTACAATCGTATACTCCTTTTATTTTGCAAGTCATACCTAGGACTGACGCATTGACAAAAAACTAAATTTCAGATTCTCTACCCCTGAGTACCAACTATCTTCTGCTACTAACCTTGGTTTTACACCCCACTAATTGAGAAATCAACTCTTATCATCTTAACTGAACCGTAGTGCTATGTAGACAATGCCTAACAAAAAGCCTGAGTAGTCTGATAAGTTTTAAGTACTGAGTGCTGAGTGCTGAGTCATGATAGATGCTTCCGCTTCCTCACTATTGCAGGGAAGGGTGACAGTCACAATAGTATATTCGTAGGGCTTACTGTCAATTTTCAGGGTACCACCGTGCAGTTCTGCTAATTTTTTGGCAATGATTAAGCCTAACCCAGAACCTTGTTGTTCATGAAGTTTGCGCTCAAATTGCCGATAAGCACCTAATTCCGCAATTTGCTCTCGGCTCATTCCCCGGCCGCGATCGCTAAAAGATACACTAAAGCTATTATTAATAGTTTTTGCTGTAATTTTAATCGGCGTACCACTGACAGAAAATTTTAAAGCATTATCCAGTAACTCTTCAATAATTCTGGTAATCTTGCTCACCGAAATCTTGACAATACAAGGCGATAAGTCAATTTGCATATCATCTTCTCTGCCAGCATTTTTAACTTTTTCACCTATCAAATTCGTCAAAACTGGTGTAGGAAACTCTGTTGACTGCTTTTGAATTTCCCTGACTCGCTGCGGGTCTGTGGCAATAATTTCTAATTCTGCGTAGAGTAAAAATTTTTGAATTAAATGAAATAAACGTTGACTTGATTGATGAATAAATTCTGCCATTTCTTTGATTGATGGTGCATCTAGCAGTTCACTTTCTTCCATCAGAATTTGCGAGAAACCCAAAATCCCATTCAGTGGGGTGCGTAATTCATGAGGCAGTGACAAAGTAATGCTAGTACGTAATTTATCAAGCTTATCTTGAGTTTGTTGATAAATTGCTGTTTGTTTTTCTAGCCGACAAGTAATAGCTGTTAATAATTCTGTTCGAGAAAATGGTTTAACAATGTAATCATCAGCACCTAAATCCATACCTTTGCGAAAGTCTGGTTTCTCTGATTTAGCCGTTAAAAAAATGAAGGGAATAATTGCTGTTTTTGGGTTTTGGCGTAATTCTTTCAGGACTTCATAACCATCGATTTCTGGCATCATTACATCACAAATCACCAAATCAGGAACTTCGGTTTGTGCTAACTGTAAACCAAAGTAACCATTTTCGGCAGTGATGACGTTGAAATTTTCTGCATAAAGTAAATCTACTAAATTTTGACGCACATTTATGTCATCTTCGATCACTAATATTTTATTCATATATTTAATTAAATGTGAATAAGTATAAAATTTTTAAAATAGGTTTTAGATAGCTTTTATAAATAAGATATGACATAAATTTTTCACTATATGCACCCATCTTGCCTTGAAATAACCAATTGAATTATATATTTAATTATCTTTAAGAAATACGAAAATTTCATGTAATCAAAACAGGGATTATAAATTTTATATAAACTTAGATATATAAATGTCGATTACTCCATAAAAAATTCTCAAATTCTGGTGCTGGTAATGGACGGCTAAATAAAAAACCCTGCATATAATCACAGTGCGCCTCACGCAAAAAATGCAATTCGTCTTCTGTTTCTACACCTTCAGCCACTACTTGCATATTTAGGTTATGTGCCATTTCAATTAAAGCTTTAGTAATGGCTGATTTTTGATAATCAACAGCTACATTATGAATAAAATAACGGTCAATTTTTAAGGTATTAATCGGTAAGTTTTTGAGATATATAAGTGAAGAATAGCCTGTACCAAAATCATCAATAGCAATTTTTAAACCTAAAGATTTTAATTTATTCATAGTAGCGATCGCACTATTGATGTCTTGCATAATCATACTTTCAGTTAGTTCAATTTCTAAATATTGGGGTTCCAGATGATTATTGTGTAAAAAATAAGTAATTTTTTGGATTAAGTCTGGCTGATGAAATTCTATCACCGACAAGTTAACGGTCATTTTCAAATAAGCAATGCCGACATCATGCCAAATCTTAATTTGTTTACAAACATTTTGTAATACCCACTGATCAATCGGGACAATTAACCCTGTAGATTCGGCAATTGGGATAAATTCTGTGGGAGTAACTAAACCTAATTCTGGACTTTGCCAACGTAATAAACTTTCAGCCGCAACAATTTGTCCAGAAGCGATATCCACAATTGGTTGATAATACACCTCAAATTCGTGAAATTTTTGTTTCTGTACCACCTGTTGTAAATTCATTTCCAACAACTGAATTTTGGGTGAAACAGTTTTAGTGAAATTTGTTGGATGAGAGAGATATTTTTTTAAAGTAGCTTGTCTTTCTAAGCGGTTCATAATTGCACTTAGTAATTCTGCCCGCGTAAATGGCTTAGTGAGATAATCATCCGCACCCATATCCATACCTTGGCGAAAATCAGACTTGGCAGATTTAGCTGTTAAAAAAATAAAGGGAATGGTTGCTGTTAATGGGTCTTTTCGTAGTGCTGTTAATACTCCATAGCCATCAACTTCTGGCATCATCATGTCACATAAAATTAAGTCTGGAGCCTCAGAAAATGCCAAATCTACACCTGTTTTGCCATTAGCAGCAGCAATTGTGTGAAAATCCTCTGCTTCTAGTAAATCCAACAGGTTTTCCCGGACAGATTCTTCATCTTCAATCACCAAGATTTTAATCATCTTTTTCCTCAATTTGCATTGTGTGATTTAATGGCAGAGAGACAGTAAAGGTAGTACCTACTCCCAAAGAACTAGTCACAGCAATTTGACCTTGATGTATATCCACACACTTCTTGACAATTGCCAGTCCTAACCCAGTTCCGAGAATATTGCCTACATTTTTAGCACGATGAAAAGACTCAAACAAATGTGGTAGGTCTTCGGGAGGAATCCCAATTCCTTGGTCTTGAATTTCTAAGATTACTTGTGCATTTGTACAAGTTATGTTTAATTTAACAGTACTCCTCTCTGGAGAATATTTAATGGCATTCGAGAGTAAATTATTCAGAATATGTCCGAGTAATTTTTCATCCATACAGCATGATATAGCAGGATATTGACTCGTAAACGCAATCAAGCAGCGATTGTTTTGATTGAGTTGTGCTTCTTCAATGATGTGATGACAGTAAGCTACTAAGTCAAAGGTTGTGGGTGTATATTCTAGTTTTCCTGCTTCTGCTTTCCCAATTACTAAAACATCATTCAACATTTCATTGATGCGGTTGACTGCGGCTTGAATGCGATGCAGGTGAGTAATTTGTTTTTCTTCTGTCCATTTATGGCGATAATGTTCGAGTAATTCCGCAGATGACAAAATCGTACTCAACGGTGTGCGAAATTCGTGAGAAGTCATCGAAACAAACCGAGATTTCAGTTCATTCAGTTCTTTTTCTTTTTCTAGGGCAACTCTGAGTTCCTGTTCTAGTTGCTTGCGTTGTGTGATGTCTGCTAAATAACCAACCATTTCCACTGGATTACCTGCATCATCCCGGACTAGTTTACCTTGGTCAGATACCCAACGGTAAGTACCATTTTTGTGGAGAAAACGATATTCTAAGCTGTAATGTTCTTGCTGTAAGATTTTATTGAATTCGGCAAACACATGCTTCACATCTTCGGGGTGGATATGGTTTGACCAAAAGTTGGGGTCTTCTGTGAAGTCCTGTGGTTGATAACCAGTGATGGAGCTAATATTGTTGCTGACAAAGGTAGGGCCAAAATTCGCGGCGGCTTTGCTGGTGTAAATTACCGCCGGACTGGATGAAAGTAAGTATTGCAGTCGCTGTTGACTGACTAATAAAGCTGTTTCTGTTTGTTTGCGTTCAGTAATATCTGTTTGAATGCCGATGTAATGGGTGAGTATGCCATCCGTGTCGTAGACAGGAGATATATTGAGTTCATTCCACCACAGACTGCCATTTTTACGACAGTTACGCTCAACTACAGTGTAGGGTCGACCAACTTGCATGGCAGTATGGAGTTCTTGTAAAACAGATTGTTCCATATCTGCGCGTTGGAATAAGCCAAAGCTTGTACCGATGACTTCATCGGCGCTGTAGCCTGTCATCTGTTCATAGGCTGGATTAACGTAAATAATTGGGCCGTTGGGAATACTGGCATCGGCAATGATAATTCCATTACTGCTGGCCGCGATCGCTCGATCACGGAGTTTTAATCCTTCTTCGGCTTGTTTGCGCGGTGTCATATCCGTATGGATAGCAACCAATCCGGTAATTTTACCAGTACTATCTTTAATGGCGTTAGCCCGTAAATAAATGTGTAATAGCAGCCCACGACGAGTTTGCATGGTCACTTCACCCCGCCATGACTCACCATTGGCGATCGCAGTTAATACTTGATTTAACTCTTGCGGATACTTGAAAATACTCTTTGAACCGCCCGCCGCTTGATATTCTTCTATGGTGTAACCGTATATTTCCGTAAATCCCGAATTAACATAAGTGATGTTACCTGTGATATCCGACATACACACAGCATCACTAGTACTTTCAATGGCTTTTTGAAAGCACGTTAAAGATTCCTCCGCTAATTTGCGTTCTGTAATATCTGTAGATAAACCACAAACCGCGTAACACACCCCATCGGCATCTTTTAAGGGGAACTTCACCGAAAAGTAGGTGCGTACTCCATCCTCTAGGGGGACAAATTCTTCTACTTTGATGGGCAAACCATGAGTCATTACCTGAAGATTATTCTTTGCAAACCCATCGGCAATTTCTAATGGCCACAAATCATAAACACTTTTCCCGATAATTTGCTCTTGGGTGATGTTGAGTAGTTGTTGTATATAACGGTTAACCAACATAAACCGATGGTTGGTATCGAAGATATAAATCGCCGCCGCCGAGTGATCTAAAATTGCCTGGAGTTGTTGTTGAGTTGCTTGTAAGACTGTCTCAGCTTGTTTACGTTCAGTAATATCTCGATTTGTGCCACGATAGCCAATGAATTTGCCATCTGTATCAAAGACCGGCACGCCACTGGTTTCTAACCAAACTAAATGTCCGTCTTGATGAACTTGGATGTTTTCTAAACATTTAAATGGTTGTGGTGAGGCGAAAATTGCCTGAAAACCGGGGGCTAGGGTTTCATGCAATTCTGCTGGCATGAAATCTAGGGGTGTTTTTCCTAAAACTGCTTCTGGTTCGTAACCCAAAATGTCTTGAATTTTGGGACTGACGTAAGTATAAACACAGTTGAGATCCACTTCCCAGATGACATCGTAGCTAGATTCAACTAAGTTACGAAAGCGTTGTTCACTGTTTTTTAGAGCTAATTCGGCTGTAACGCGGTCATCAATGTCAGTATTTGTGCCGAACCAAGTGTAAATTTCACCTGCTTGATTTCGCCAAGGGATTGCTCGTACGAGATGCCAGCGATATGTTTGATCTGTGCCTCTGAGCAAGCGAAACGCACCTTCCAATAGTTGACCTGTAGCTAAAGATGCTTGCCAATTTGCTACACACTGGGGTATATCATCGGGATGTACCCATTGCTGCCATCCTGAACCACAAACCTGCTCTGGAGTGCAGCTATGATAGTCGAGAGCTTTTTGGTTAACGTATTCGATGCTACCATTGGCATTCGCCATCCACACATGCTGGGGTATGGATTCGGCTAATAAACGAAAGCGTTCTTCACTGATTTGTAAATCAGCCTGTGCTTGTTGGCGTTCTGTAACGTCTTCTACTGTCCCCAACAGGCCAATAACATTACCTGCAACGTCATGGATAGGGATTTTACTAATTTCTATCCAAGTGTGTTTGCCATTCACTAGTCGCAGGTATGAAATCAGATGATGTTCTGGTTGATGAGTTGCCATTACTCTGGCATCGCATTCATGGTGAAAGTCTGCTTCTGATTTATTTGCCAGAAATTCATCGACGGTTTTGCCAATAATATCTTCTGGTTTTTCCACACCCACAATTGTGGCAAAGTTACGATTACAACCCAAAACCACAGAATTGCAATCCTTCCACATAATGCCTTGAGGAATGGCATCCATGACTAATTGCAACATACTTTGAGACTGCCGTAATTGGGCTTCAATCATTTGACGTTCGGCAATTTCCGTTAATAATTGCTGATTGGTTTGCTGTAGGGCGGTGGTGCGCTCTCTAACTCGCTGTTCTAATTCTTGGTTGGCTTGTTTGAGTGCGGCTTGTGTTTGTTTGAGTTCGGTGATGTCTCGTCCTTCACTAATCAGGAGGATGATTTGGCCTGTTTCATCTTTGAGGGGTTTGAGGGAAAAATCTATGGTGCGGACTGTTTGGTTAGCACCTAAAATATCGACTTCGTAACGGATAAATTCTCCCCTGGACGCGATCGCAATTGCTTGTTTTAATTGCTGTGGAATAGTAGGTGAACTCTGCCACCAGGGAGTTTCCCAAAACAATTGGCCGAATACATCTGGCGCTTGTAGTTCTCCAAAATCAAGTAATGTCTGGTTGGCTTCGAGTAATTTGCCTTCTGGAGTGAGTAAGCCAGAAAACTGAAATGTGCCATTGAAAATTGCCCGGAATCTTCTTTCGCTTTCGTGCATGGCGGCTTCTGCTTGGATGCGTTCAGTCACATCTACATCTATAGCGACGAAGCGATAGATTTGTCCATAATCATTTTTGAGAGGAAAGATTTTGCTAGAAATCCAGCGTTGCTCACCATCAGGGCGGACAATCTGGTATCTTTCATCAAAACATTCGCCAGTGAATAACTTTTGAAACGCTGCCATGACGCGATCGCGGTCTGATGGCTCAATGGCGGCAAAATATGATTGAGGATCTGCCATGAGGCGATCGCAACTTCTCCCCCAAATTTTTTCATAAGCTGGGCTAACATACTCTAATTTTTGTTGAGTTGCATCCCAGACATAAAAAGCTTGGGGTAGATTTTCGGTTAATTGGCGAAATAATTCTTCACTTTTCTGTAATGCTGCTTCTGCCAATTTACGCTCGGTAATGTTGCGGTGAATAGCCAAAAAGTGCGTGACTTGTGCTTGATCATCTTTAATCGGCACTAAGTTCATATCCACCCAATAAGTTGAGCCATCCTTGCGATAGCTAAGTAACTCGGTTCTAATGGGCAACCCTGCTTGTACAGCCGCAAACAGTCGATTCATTTCTGTAGGGCTAGTTTGTTCACCATGTGAAAATCGCGGTGTTTTTCCCATGACTTCTTCTAGGGTGTAGCCAGTCATCTGCGTAAATGCTCTATTGGCATAAACTATCCTTGGTTCTATCTGGCCGTTATTGAGGTGAGCGGCTGTAATTAAAATTGAATCGTTGGCATTGACTACGGCTGACTCTAGTAAACGCAGTCTTTCGGTTTCGGCGCTGCTTTGAGTTGATTGTTCTAGTACTTGACAAATACTTTTGGGTGTAACCGTGCCGATTAGTTGACCTGCTTCATCAATAATTGGCAAAATATTTAACTGATGCTGATGTAACAGTGATAATACGGCAGTGATATCCTGAAATTCAGATATTTTCAGTGTAATTACAGGAGATTGCATCACCTCCGTAATTTTAGTATTTTGACAGTCAATATTTGCAGCTACAATTTTCACCACATCTTGTGCTGTCAACCGTCCTATTACTTGGGAAACTGAAGCTACTAGCACATCCACACCACACTTTGCCATCAGCGAGATTACCTCTGATACTGTTGCTTCCGGCTGAACCGTTAGTGGCGAAAAGTCAATTACAGCCTCTAAGCTGTGGAGCCAGAGATTTTGTTCTTGAGTATACATAGATAATCACGATAGCTATCATCAATGAATAGTTATCTCAACTTATATATTCCCGTATGTTCTGGGATTGGGCAGGTAAATTAATAATATTATCCTAATGAAAAATACTGTAAGTATAATGTAAATTTTGGATGAAGAAATCAAAATATTAAGAATGGTTAATATAGCAATTCGATTTGGTTTCCGAATTGACTTGTGTGGGAGGGAAGTAGGGAGTGGGGTGGGGAGTGGGGAGTGGGGAGTGGGGAGTGGGGAGTGGGGAATGGGGAGTATGAGACTGGTGAACTCAAGGTTTTAAAGGTGATGTGTTTAACCCATCGTTAATTGACTAACAGCCTCATAACTCCTCATAACTCCTTACTCAACGTAATTGCGATCGCCTCTCGCCATAACGCAACAATCTTTCAATGGTGGCTAGGCGATTTTCCCACACTTTGACTTGATAAGGGTTATTAGTCCCGGCTTCTCGCATCCAAATGCGAAATTGCGTCTGGAAGCGAGTTAAAGAAGCTTTAGCTGTAAGTAGTTTAGCGGGAGAAGGTGCAGCCGCCAATTGCGTTAACGCTTTTTCGACTACTTCGATTTGATTGTTAAAATCAGCAATGTTAATGGCTGGGAAGGGGATTTGCTCGTTTTGGATGACTAACTGCCATTCACGTTTTAACAATCCATAACGCACCACGGCTGTTTCAAAAGGTTGGCGTAAGGGAATTGGTTCATCAGCCACCGATGGCAGTTTACCTTGAGTACTATTAAAGATTTTCAGCAAATCATTATTAAAATTCTCAGCCGCAAACAAGGCATAACCACTAGCAGGTAAATCTCGAATCAGTTGTAATTGGTCAAAGGCGGCTAAATTTGGTAACGATAGTAAACGAATTCCTGGTACTAATAAAGTTGAACCCAACTGACTAGAAGCTATCCAAGGTTGGGCAAGACGTTGGAAACGGGCAGTATCTTGAGCATAAGTCATCGGGACAATTACATCTATATCGCCTCGCCTCGCCCACACTTCCCAATGTTGTTGGAGTTTCTGAATCCGTTCTCGTTCTGGTAGGGGAAACACCGCCACCGACAAAATTAAATCTTCCCGCTTTTGCCGCACCATTGCTGAGACTTCGGCCACAAAGCTATCGATTTGTTGGGTGCGAAATTCTGTCCACTTTTGCCATAACTCGGTTTGGCTAGGGGAAATTGTCAAGGGATCGACACCAGTTAACTGTTGAAATTGCGCTCTGGCGGCTTTGCCATAGCCGTAAATTCTGCCAGCCAAGGGATCTTGGAAGGGATAGCGAATGTAATCTAGCTGCAAACCATCTACTTGATATTCGCTGACAATTTCCTCAAACAACTTCAGAAGATATTGGCGCAATTCTGGGTTAGCTGGATCAAAAAATGGTTTGGTTTGACCAGGGGGAATGGTGTTACCTTTGTTGTCGTAGTTTGCCCAATCGGGATGGGCGGCTAGGACTGGCCCTGGATAATCGGGATGAACATTAATTACTTGGTTGTGGCGTTGGTTCCCGGCGGCAAAAGCCCACACCCAAGCATGTAATTCCATATCACGTTCATGGGCTAATTTCACCGCCACGGCTAAGGGGTTCCAGCCTCGAATCAGGGGGTTTTGCTGGGGTGCAACTTTACTGGGGTAAATGGGATAACTGGCGTTGAGGGTTTCAAAAAAAACCGTGTTAATCCCTGACTGTGCCAAGCGGTCAAAAATTTCGGCTAATTTTTTTTCACTACCAGCCCGGACAATTGTCCCCCTATCTAACCAGACGGCGCGGATTTCGGCGGGGGCTAATCTTCGGTTCAGGGGAAAATGTTTCCACAAATTGGTTCTGGTGGCTAACCATTGTTGCCGGACTAGGGCATAGTTTTTATTGGCGAGGAGTTGGGGAATGTTTTTGGCGACTAGTCGCGCTTGGGCAATGGCTTGTTCTTTACTCTGGCTAGATAACCCTGGTCTGGTGGAGGCGACACGGGTTTCATCTTCTTTCAGGGACTGGGGGTTGCTGGTGATGGCTTCGTCCAGATTTGCTGTGTGAACTGCGGCGGCTAAATGGGCGCTTTCTACCCGACTAATTAAATTTTCTAATTCTTGCTGGAGAGCGATCGCTTCTTTTTCATCAATAGGTGCATTAGAATTTGGTTCGACATTCCAATGTACTGTTTGTTCTAGTTGGTCAATGGCTTCGGCTTGGGATGATGGCCGCGGGGCGCGGGGAATGAATGGTACTTGGGGAACTACAGGCGGAATATTCGCGGTAGCAGTCTCGATGGTGGTTGCACAGCGAGAGTCAGCCCCAGGAATTTTTTGCTGTCCTGAAGATGAGGCAGTGAGATGATGATCAATGGCAGCTTTTAACCAAGCATTATCTAATTCAAAACTGGAAGCTGCATCTGTTCCCCAACGCCAGCCGAATAAGGTAGACCATTCTGTACTGACAACGGCGGCGGGATTATCTTGGGCATTCCAAACGGCGGTGGCTTGACTAGCCCCACCTTCAGGAATAATCACACCGCCACGCACTTGCCCAAATAGTTCTTTTTGGTTAGCCCATTTTTGTGGTTTAGTGGTGGCTGGTTTGATTTGTTGTGTTTCATCTAAACCAAAGCCCCAATAACTCCCCAAGAGCGATCGCAATAACTGTCGGACTCCTGGTGCTGATAAACTGCCGACAGGGCCACTGGCAATGACTTTACCGCCTTTACTCACCCAGGATTCTAACGCGATCGCTTGGGCTGGGTTTATCGTTTCGACGTTGGGTAGAAATAATACTCTGCGATCGCCCCAATCAGCACCGCTTCTCACTTGTGTTAAGGGAATTACGCAATACCTCACCCCAAGTGCTTGTAAGCGTTTAGTAATTCCTGTCCATTGCTGTTGGTTTTCTGCACTCTGGACTACACTGAATACAGGTTCTGCATCTGCCGCCCTGACTGATAAAATATTAAAACTAGTTAAACAATTAATCATTAAAAAGTTAAAACTAAAAATGAAGAATCTGGCTCTTTTGGTGACTTTGATTGCAGTTTCCTGATTCTTCACTTTTAATCCTCACTTTAATTTAGTATTTAACAGTACTTATTATTTATCATTCAGCATAACAATAAAATGCCTCCGAAAAACAACTGATGTTTTTATATTTGTCAAATAAAAGTTAGGATTCAAAATTTAGGTTTTAACGAACCGCAAAGGGCGCAAAGGACACAAAGAAGAAGAGAGAAGAGAGAGAAGAAAAAAAATACACATGATTCATGACTTCAATGAATGATAAGACTTATGCAATAAATCTCTCAAATTCTTACACTTCGTTTCCTACCCTGCGGGAAGCCGCTATCGCGTCTATGTGTCCTTTGCGGTTAGTTTTTTCAGACTTTTGCGTAAGTCATGGAATGATTCAGAAACAACTCTCTACCTTGTCCCCCTTGTCCCCCTTGTCCCCCTTGTCCCCCTTGTCTCTTTTACTCAAACACTCATCCTATACAAGTATTAATCAATTCTTCCACTCCCGCGACTGGGAATATTTTTGTATTTAATTTTGTCTCTAAATCTGCAACTTTGACATCATCTAAAAATACTAATTCGCCATGTTTAAGCATGACATTTGGCAGCAAAATTCCATCACCTAAATCTTTATTTTGCAAATTTAAAAGTAAATCATGACCTGTAAGTAAGCCAGTCACACTAATAGCTTGCCCCCAATAATCACTGGCTAAAGCCATCATATTTACTTCTAAACCATCAACAGAATTTAGGCGTTGCAATATCGGTTGAAATGCTTTTTCAACGGCGTTACCTACTACCCAAGTAAATTTTCTGGGTGGAGAAATTTGGCTTGGGAGTAATTGCGTTGCGGCAGATGCAAATTGCTTGATAAATAACTGAATTGAACCGACACCGTTATCAATTTGCGGATAGTCTTCGTATTCCGCTTCTGTTGGTAGTTCTTCCCCGGCAATTAAAAACCATTCATCGGCTAACCAGACAACATTTGAGCCACATTTTTGGCGAAATTGTTTGGCGATCGCTCTCACCTGTAAAATAACTTCTTGGGCTTTTTCTCTGGTAACAGGTATCAGTTCATCTTCTGACGGACGAAACCGCGTCAAACCTACCGGCACGACTGCCACCGATGCCACGGCAGGTACATCACCAGTATAAAATGACGCTAAATCTGTGAGTGTTTGTTCCAGATGTTCGCCATCATTAATTCCTGGGCAAACCACTACTTGAGCATGAATTTGCAAGCGTCTTTTTTGGAACCAGCGCAATTGTTCCATAATTTGTCCCGCACGCTGATTTTTCAGCAACCGGATTCTAATATCTGGTTCGGTGGCGTGAACTGACACAAATAAGGGCGACAAGCGCATTTGTTCAATTCGCTGCCATTCCCGTTCGGGTAAATTGGTTAAGGTCAGGTAAGAACCATACAAAAAGCTCAAACGATAATCATCGTCTTTTAAATACAAGCTTGAGCGTTTACCTGGGGGTTGTTGATCAATAAAGCAAAACGGACAGCGATTATTACACTGAATTAAAGCATCAAATAAAGCGGTTTCAAATTCCAACCCTAAATCATCGTCGTAGTCTTTTTCAATTTCAAGGTGATGGGTTTTGCCAGTACTATCTAAAACTTCTAATTCTAAAAATTCATCTGCACAGAGAAATTGATAATCAATTAAATCGCGGGGACGTGTACCATTAATAGCAACGATCGCATCCCCCACCTCAAAGCCAATCTCAGAGGCGATGGAGTCGGGTAGCACCTTGGTAATTTTGGCTGGATGAAGGTTAGTCATGGGAAGTATGAAGTGAGAAGTATGAAGTGTGAAGTATTATTTTTTCAATCTTCACTCTTCATAATTTATCCTTCATCCTTACGGATTAACTATTTTTCAAAATTCCAGCACTGATCGCACCTAAAATAGCTATACCAAAGGCGAGGCGATACCAAATAAATACCCAAGTGCTTTTGGTTTTGAGGAAGCGGAGTAAGCCAGCAATGGATATATAAGAAAATATCGCCGCCGAAATCACACCAGCAATTAAGGGTAAGAATCCTGTACTGCTAACTTCACCCAAAGCACTTTTTAACTCGACTAACCCAGCTAGGGTAATGGCGGGAATGCCAAGTAAAAAGGAAAATCGGGCGGCTGTTTCCCGTTGTAAAGTCATAAATAAGCCGGCGGTTAAGGTAGAACCAGAACGAGAAACTCCAGGAATTAACGCCAAAGATTGGGCTAAACCCATCAATAGCCCATCATTCATGGTTAATTGTTCAAAGTCCCGTTCCCGCTTGCCGAGTTTTTCTGCTATTCCCAACAATATAGACATAACTATCGAGGCGATCGCGATCGCGCCGATACTTCTAATCGGTGAATTATCATAATCTGGGATAAATCTTTTAATTAATAAGCCAAAAAAGATAATTGGCAAAGTTCCCAAGGCAATGCCGATAGATAAACGCAAATCATAATCAGCATAATCTTTTTGCGCGATCGCTCGAAACGCCCCGGTGGCAATTTTTGTCAAATCTCCCCAGAAATACCACAGCACAGCCGCAATACTCCCCAACTGAATTACCGCCGTAAACGCCACTCCCGGATCACCCCAACCAAGGACTACAGGTACAACTTTTAAATGGGCGGTACTACTAATCGGCAGGAATTCTGTCATTCCCTGCACAAAGCCTAAAACAATTGCTTGCAAAATATTCATTTGCTGCACTCCCCCAGCCTCTGGGGTGGGTGGAGTACTCAGGACTTTGAGTGGAAATGCCGCAACTGAAATTATTGCTGAGGCGACACTCATAAACACGAACCATTGACGTTTTGATAAAGCCATCAGTCTACCTGCGATCGCTGCGATTACAACCAATTACACAAACATCTTTTTGAGAAGCCTACAGGATAGTTACTAAAAACATAATCAAACGTTTCCAGCTTGGTAAGGCTTACACCTTACTGGGCTAACTACAAGCCTCTCTATTGAGTTTCTATCAAAGATAGAATCCCCAACTACCTTTCTTAATATATTTAGGGAACCATTTAAATCTGCCGAGTAGGTTTTCCCGGACTTGGGGCGAAACAAACCTCTCTTGATTCTTGTTCCTAAATACTGCTCATGCTTTTTAATGGGTTCAAAATCCAGAAAACTACATTTTGACGTGTAACTCTCTTCACTGATTTGTACCTTATTCTCCCTTGTCCCCCTTGTCCCCCTTGTCCCCCTTGTCTCCCTCATCTCCCCACACCCCTAAACCCCTCATCCCCCCATACCCCTCCAAAAAGACATTCCCAATTACGCAAAATCTCGGTACAATAAAAATGCCCCAGGGGGGGATTTATGGGTATGTTATCTTAAATAAGATAAAGATTAGTTACAATTATTAAAACTTTGATTAATAACACATTGTTTACTTACAACGCCTCTACCACCACTATTGATAAGAAATTATCTGTAAAGAACGCTGCTTCACTGGGTATAGAAGAATTAGAATCTACACTTTCTGCGTCGCCATCTTTACCATTGTTAATATCGTCCCGACAAACTTGGTTAGTGTTGGCGGCGGCGGTGTTCTTAGTATCAGTGCCAGTATTTATTGAAGCACCACTGGTGCGATCGCTACCCGGCCTCAGTTTAGCCATGACTGGATTTTGGGTATGGTTGAGTTTTCGCTTAATGTCTCGTCCTGCAACATACCTGTGGGGGGATTTACTTTTAGGCTTTAGCTGGAGTTGGTTGGCAGGGGCAATTTATTGGGGTTGGCTGCGTTGGGAACCTTTTTGGCATTTACCAGTGGAGTCTATCGGCTTACCATTTGCTTGTTGGTGTCTAGCAAGAAACTGGTGCAAGGTTGGTAGTTGGTTTTATTTAGGTTCTTTATTCGGTACAGTTTTAACCGATGTATATTTCTATATAGTTGATTTAATGCCCTATTGGCGACAAATCATGCAAGTCGAACCTGACAGTGTGTCGCCGATTTTACAAGCTGCTGTTACTCAAGTCCGTACACCTTGGGGTCAAACTTGGGCTGTAGCGTTGGCATTAGTATTACTCACAGCCGGAACTTTGCCTTTACGTCACCAGCAAAAACACTGGTTTGCATTTGGGGGAGCAGTTTTAAGTACTATTTTGGTAGACAGTTTATTTCTACTAGCTGCCTTAGTCGCTTAAATTTACAAAATTTCTGAGTTGGCTAAGGTTGGATCAACTATCAACTAACTGCAACATCAGTAGTTAATTATTCATAAAATCTGCTCAAAAAGCTGTAAACTTGTGGCGATCGCACTTCGGGGATATCTCTGCAACTCGCTAAATATCAGGATTTACAAGTTCTTGTTGGTAATTTTTGAGCAGAGGTATTTATGACTGAAATTAACATTGAAAATCTGCCACTTTGGGTACAAGAAAGAGACATCGTACTTAAATACAATACTCAGGCGACATGGCGTTATGGTGAGCAACCAGATTATACCCGCTCTAACGAAAATTTAGCTAAAGAAAGTCTGTGTAATCATCCAGCAAATTCCCTGGAAAAACTTGTCCAGAATTTGGTCAGAACTTTCGACATTGAAGCTAATTTCAAAACAAATCCTCAAGAGTGGTTGTCTGTAGTTCAAGATAAATTTCGGATGAGTACCAATGGCGGAACTAGCTATACATTAGAGGATTTAGTTCAGGCAGGTACTTACAAACTTTTGATTGGCAAAACCCAGCACTATCAAGCTCCCCAAGAAGATTTTGAATCTTCTACTCAGCTATTTCACACTGCATTTCCCGATGGTTTTTTGTGGGAAGTATTAGAAGTTTATTCTGCACCTCCTACCATTGCTTTTAAATGGAGGCATTGGGGACATTTTCGCGGTAATTTTAAAGATTATGTTCCGACTGGGCAGATGATTGAAGTAGTGGGGATGAGTATTGTTCAAGTAACAGAAAACTGCAAAATTCTGTCTTTAGAACACTATTACGACAATGGAAAATTTCTCAATCAATTAACTTCTGGCGGCAAAATGGGCAATGCTACTCAACAGCAGCTAACCCCAGCAGGAACACCATCAGCTAATTCTGGGAAAACAACTTTTTTGGGTTTTTTCCGGCGCTTCTTACCAAATAGAACCAAACCAGCATCGGCTAATACAAACGCTAGTGGTTGTCCATTTGCTGCTTTATTACGTTAATCTCCGCACTGGGTGTCAGGGTTTAAGGGTGTAGGGGTGTCTGACAAGTGTAGGTTTTTTACGTTATGCCCCATAGGGTGTAGGGGTGTAAGGGTGTGAGGGGGATGGAACTCTGATTAAATTGTGATTTTTAGAGTCGCTACTTATCACTCTGTTAAAAACCTACTCTTGTGAGTGTAGTGGTGTAGGGGCTGACAGGTGTAACTTTTTTCCTTCCCTACACCGCAAATCCTTGATGTTTCATCTTCAAATTTCCCGGTGGAGCTTTACAAAAAGTTACAAAGTTATCAATCAGTAAATTCAGGCTGCAATTCTGGCGTTATTCTGCCAGGAAGCAATATCAGCCAACAAGCAAGAGTATCCTAGCCAGCGTTGTAGGAAGCACAGCACATCTGTAGCGATGTCAGTAAGTCAGAGAAGTAAAATAATTTTTGCCAAAAATACAGTCAAACCCAGTAACAGTAAATATTGTGGATATTAATACGCTGTATATTAGTTTCTGATGACTGCTGTGTGTTGATTGAGCGATCAGTTCCTAGTCAAGAGTCGCTGTTGCTGTTATCGGCTGTGCCGAGTTGTAGCAACTGGCGTTGAAAAATCAAGAGTCATAACTATGGCTCAAAGATTATAAACTGTTGACAGCTGTCAGCTTAAAGCCATTATTCAGTTTGATGGAAAGAGGTAAAAAAGTCGTGAAAAGATTGGTGCGTTTATTAACAGTATTTAGTTTGTTGCTGGGTTGCTGGGGATGGTTAGGTACAACAGGTGTAGCCCAAGCTGCTGGGATCAACAGTTTGGCTTTACCACAAGTGCCTGTTTTAGCAGTGGAGTTACGTAACCGGGCAGATCAAAAGTTAGCAACGGAATTTGGTAAAAAAATTGATTTAAACAACACCAATGTCCGCGCTTTCCAAAATTACCCCGGTTTGTATCCTACCCTAGCTAAGAAAATCATCAAAAATGCACCTTACAAAAGTGTAGAAGATGTGCTGAATATTGAAGGATTGAGCGATCGCCAAAAACAAATCCTCCAAGCTAATTTCGACAACTTCACCGTTACCGAACAAGAATCAGTCTTCAACGAAGGAGACGATCGCTTTAACAACGGTATCTACAGATAAGCTCAATTATCGTTAATGTAGAGATATAGTAGTCCACTCCCAATTTTTGGGGGTGGTTCTCTTATAAAGTGCTGAGTGCTGAGTGCTGAGTGCTGTACACTGAGCGTAATCGTTATTCTGCCAGAATGGGATCAGCGAACAAGCTAGAGTATCCTAGCCAGTGTTTTGGGCAGTACAGCACAGATGTGGCGATGTCAGCAAGCCAGAAAAGTAAAATAATTTTTGCCAAAAATAGTGTCAAACCCAGTAACAGTAAATATTGTGGATATTAATACGCTGTATATTTAGTTTCTGATGACGGCTGTGTGTTGATTGAGCTATCATCTCCTCGTCAAGAGTCGCTATTGCTGTTGTCGGCTGTGCCGAGTTGTAGCAACTGGTGTTGAAAAATCAAGAGTCATAACTATGGCTCAAAGATTACAAACTGTTGACAGCTGTCAGCTTAAAGCCATTATTCAGTTTGATGGAAAGAGGTAAAAAAGTCGTGAAAAGATTGGTGCGTTTATTAACAGTATTTAGTTTATTGCTGTGTTGCTGGGGATGGTTAGGTACAACAGATGTAGCCCAAGCTGCTGAGATCAACAGTTTGGCTTTACCACAAGTGCCTGTTTTAGCAGTGGAGTTACGTAACCGGGCAGATCAGAAGTTAGGAACGGAATTTGGTAAAAAAATTGATTTAAACAACACCAATGTCCGTGCTTTCCATCAGTACCGTGGTTTGTATCCTACCCTGGCGAAGATGATCATCGACAATGCTCCTTACAGCAAGGTAGAAGATGTGCTGGAGATTGAAGGATTGACCGATTTACAAAAAAAACTCCTCACATCTAATTTAAGCAACTTCACTGTTACCAAAGCAGAAGCAATCTTCAACTAAGGAGACGATCGCTTTAACAACGGTATCTACAGATAAGCTCAATTATCGTTAATGTAGACATATAAGTAGTCCACTCCCAAAAATTGGGAGTGGTTATCTTCATAAAGTGCTGAGTATTGAGTGCTGAGTATTGAATGCTGTACACTGAGCGTAGTCGAAGTGTAAGTGCTGAGTTTACAAGCTGGTTTTCTAAACATTCATAAAAATTTTCCCCTATCTAACTTTGCCTGAAATAGAAATTCCTCGCCAATTTGATGTGATAGTAGTCGGCGCTGGCGCTGCTGGACTATACACAGCGTTGTGTTTGCCAGAATCTTTGCAAGTCGGCTTAATTACTAAAGAAACTGTAAGTTTGTCTGCTAGTGATTGGGCGCAAGGCGGGATTGCGGCGGCGATCGCTCCTGAAGATTCGCCACAGTTGCACATTGAAGATACAATTCAAGCTGGTGCTGGTTTGTGCGATCGGCAAGCTGTAGAATTTCTCGCCCAAGAAGCCCCTAACTGTATTCAATCTTTGGTAAATTTGGGCGTAGCTTTTGACCGTCATGGTAACGCCTTAGCTTTAACTTTAGAAGCTGCCCATTCTCGTAACCGGGTGCTTCATGCTGCTGATACCACTGGTCGAGAAGTCACAACTACTTTAACAGCGCAAGTATTACATCGCCAAAATATTCAAGTTATTCAGCAAGCTTTAGCCTTGAGTTTGTGGTTAGAACCCGAAACAAATCGCTGTCAAGGAATTAGCTTGTTTTATCAAGGTGAAATTACGTGGGTAAAAGCCAAAGCCGTAGTTCTCGCTACTGGTGGCGGTGGTCAAGTTTTTGCCCAAACAACTAACCCCGCCGTCAGTACAGGTGATGGGGTGGCGATCGCTTGGCGGGCTGGGGCTGTTCTGCGAGATTTGGAATTTGTGCAGTTTCACCCCACAGCTTTAACAAAACCAGGCGCAGATCGCTTTTTAATTAGTGAGGCTGTCAGAGGCGAAGGCGCACATTTAGTTGATGATACCGGGCGACGCTTTGCCTTTGACTATCACCCCGCCGGAGAACTCGCGCCCAGAGATGTGGTGAGTCGAGCGATTTTTAGCCATCTGCAAAAAACGGCGGTTGATCCAGCTACCGCCCATGTCTGGTTAGATATGCGCCCCATCCCGCCTGATAAAATTCAACATCGCTTTCCCAACATCATCAAAGTTTGTCAGCGTTGGGGAATTGATGTATTTCATGAACCAATTCCCGTTGCGCCTGCGGCCCATTACTGGATGGGTGGAATTGTCGCTGATTTACAAAATCACACCAATATTCCGGGTTTATACGCGGTCGGAGAAACTGCGAGTACGGGAGTACATGGAGCCAATCGTTTAGCGAGTAACTCTTTACTAGAATGTATTGTGTTTGGCGCACAGATGGCAAATATTCAATTGACAGATGTGGAATTACAACCAGAGTTGTCAGATTTATCTGTGCGGGAATTTAATTTAGATGAAAATGCTTGGCAAACCCAGCAAGCACAAATAGCAGCATTACGGGAGAAATTACCCCGTTTAGTCTGGCAAAGTGCGGGGATTTGTCGAGAACAAGCAAGATTAGACGAGGCGATCGCAACAATAGCAGCTTGGCAGCAAGATTTTGTTAATTTACCTTTGAGTCAATTCTTGCTGTCTTTGCGTGCCAACGAAACTGTGAAGTTCCAAACTCTGGGTATAGAACGCCAATTAAGACTTTGGGCAGAAACTCGCAATCTACTGGATGTAGCTAATTTAACTCTCAGAAGTGCTGCTTTCAGAACAGAAAGCCGGGGCGGACACTATCGCATCGATTACCCAGAAACCAATCCAGATTGGCAAATTCACACAATTGTACAATCACTTCATTGGAGTAAATCTACACCTGATGTTAGAGATTTAAAGAAGTATTAAACTAGGCGACAGGTTAATTATGGAATTAAATCAAAATCAGGCTGAAACATTGGCAGCGTTACAAGAATTAATTGATGTGGTGGCAAAATTGCGATCGCCTGATGGTGGTTGTCCTTGGGATTTGGCACAAACTCCACAAACTCTGATACCTTACGTGATTGAAGAAGCTTACGAAGTGGTGGACGCAATTAAAAGTAATGATCAAGTTGCCATTACTGAGGAATTAGGCGATTTACTTTTACAAGTTGTACTACAAGCCCAAATCGCCAGCGAAGATCAGCAATTTTCCCTCAAAGAAGTCGCCCAAGGCATTTCCCAAAAACTCATCCGTCGCCATCCCCATGTTTTTGGTGATGTGTCGGTGCAGAATGTGGATGAAGTGCGGCAAAACTGGGAACAAATCAAGGCGGCAGAAAAAGGTGAAGCAACCCCAGAAAAGCACCAACTCAGTGCCAAACTCAGCCGTTATGGGCGCACTCTTCCCCCGTTGATGGCAGCAATGAAAATTTCCCAAAAAGCGGCGGCGGTAGGCTTTGAATGGGAAAACATTGATGGCGTGTGGGCAAAGTTTCACGAAGAATTGGCAGAGTTTCAGCAAGCTGTGGCGGAGGAAACACCAGAACGTCAAGAATCTGAATTAGGGGATTTATTATTTGCTGTACTGCAACTTGCCCGTTGGTATAATCTTGACCCTAGCGCCGCTTTGCAAGGAACAAATCAGCGATTTGTCCAGAGGTTACAAAAAATGGAGGCAGTGGTTGACCGCCCCCTTTCTGATTACAGTTTGGATGAGTTAGAAACGCTCTGGCAACAGGCAAAAGCCCAACTTGCCAAAGAGCCTTGATACATACCAGTTTACAGTTTGATGGTAACAGTCTTAACTTCGGTGTATTGCTGTAAGCCATATTCACCTAGTTCCCGACCAATACCAGATTGCTTGAAACCACCAAAGGGTGCAGCAGCATCAAATACGTCGTAGCAATTGACCCAGACTGTACCTGCACGGAGATTGTTAGCGATCGCATGAACTTTGGTAACATCCTGTGTCCAGACGGCGGCGGCGAGTCCGTACATGGTGTTATTTGCCCGTTCAATGACTTCGTGAATATCTTTGAATTTAATAATGCTCAGTACAGGGCCAAAGATTTCTTCTTGGGCAATTTTCATGTCATCACGCACATCAGCAAAAACTGTAGGGGCGATAAAGTAACCTTTGTCACCAACTTGTTGTCCACCACAAAGCATCTGAGCGCCTTCTCTCATCCCAGATTCGATGTAACTCATGACTTTGTTAAATTGCTCTTGGTCTACCTGCGGCCCTTGTTCTGTAGCAGCATCAAAGGGATCGCCGACAATTCGCTGTCTAGCTTTTTCCACAGTTCTCGCCACAAATTCGTCATAGCATTTTTCTTCGACAAATAGCCGCGAACCAGCACAACAGCATTGACCTTGGTTAAAGAATAAAGCTTCGTGGGAACCTGCGATCGCGGCATCCATGTCTGCATCCGCAAACACAATATTTGGGCTTTTTCCACCGAGTTCTAAAGTGACACGCTTTAAGTTACTTTTCGCCGCCGCTTCCATAATCAGGTGTCCCACTTCTGTGGAACCTGTGAAAGCAACTTTGTCGATGTCTCGATGATATGCGATCGCTGCCCCAGCCGTTGGGCCGTATCCTGATAACAGATTCACTACCCCAGGGGGAAAACCAGCCTCAATAATTAATTCTCCCACCCGTAATGCTGATAACGGTGTTTGTTCCGCCGTTTTCATCACCACAGTATTACCTGTTGCCAAAGCTGGGGCTAATTTCCACGCCTGCATTAACAAGGGGAAATTCCACGGGATAATTTGCCCAACTACCCCCACAGGCTCATGACGGGTGTAGCAAAAGTAAGGGCCGTTAATCGGGATAGTTTTACCTTGGACTTTATCAGCCCAACCTGCGTAATAGCGATAACAGGCAATAACTAAACCCAAGTCTCCTAAAGAATCTTGTAGTGGTTTGCCGTTATCTAGGGTTTCTAGTCGCGCTAACTCGTCAATATTCTGTTCAATTAAATCAGCTAACCGATAAAGCAACTCACCCCGACGGGTTGCAGACATATTGCGCCATTCCCCACCTTTAAAGGCGTGACGTGCTGCTTGCACGGCTTTATCGACATCGGCTGCATCTGCTTCTGCGACTTCGCAGATCACATCGCCTGTAGTTGGATTGATTGTGGCAAATCGGCGACCACTGACACTATCTACCCACTCATTATTAATCAGTAGTTTGGTTGGGCCGATTTTGACCTGCTGTTTCGGTTCTGTCGTTGTAACCATCAGGCCCTCCTAAAGCTTTTGGAGAAAAATTGGCTGAAATCTATTAATTATGTTGTCGGGAATACAGTATTATGGACGATTTTCTTTATAAATCTTTTGATTTTCGCCGACTGAACAATTCCTGTATTTAGTTGATTCATCCCGCATTTATGCAACGGCATTTAAGATTAATTGACCGCAGATATAGGAATCCGGTTTGACTTCTGAATTTATTTGTGCAGGTAGGGAATGGGGAGTCGGGAGTAGGAAAGAAGCCTGATCTGTATGTACTGATTTTTTTCCCAAATCAAATATGAGTCCTATAGAAGATAATCATGTTTTACTTCGATTGGTGAGCGACGTGCTTTAAGCGCAGTCGAAAGGAGCCAAATCACTGCCTCCAACTATAAAACTACGACTTTCGGAAACAGACTTTACCCCCTAAGAAAGTGTCAGCTAAAGAATTTGGTACTTAGCGTAGGAAGTAGCCGGTTATTTACAAAGTAACTGGCATTTATTGAGCATGAATGAGAAAATACTATGCTTCAAATTGTCGAAAATTTTTTAGGATGGCATTGGCTGAATAATGGATTAGCAGCCATAACCGAGGTGCAAGAAATACTAACTCCCGAACAAGCATCAGTGGTTTTTTCTGGGCCGAAATTTTTAGTTTCGTTGGTGGCTGGTGTCTTAATGGCATTTGCTTTTCAACTGTTATTAACCAACTTTGCATTAGCAGCAATAATTTCTGCCACCGATGATGATTCATCTTCTAGTGATGATGACGAAAGCTTAGGTACTACAATTCGCAAAGTAGAAAATAAAGTTGGTTTTTGGGCATTAATTAGCGCCACTACTGCATTATTTATTGCTTGCTTTTTGGCTGTCAAACTTAGCTTAATAGATAGTGCATTTTTAGGCGCAATTATTGGTGTAGTTATTTGGTCAGCGTATTTTTCAATAATTGTTTGGTTTGGTTCTTCCACAGTCGGTTCTTTAATTGGTGCAGTGGCGAATACTGCTAATAGTGGCATCAAAGCATTAATGGGAACTGCGACTAGTGCGATTGGTGCAAATTTTGCTAAACAACAGATGGTTTCGACTGCGGAAGATATTACAGCCGCCGTTCGCCGCGAGTTAACTTCTGGGTTTGATGTTGATAGTATTCAAAATACACTGCAAAGTTCTTTAAGTAATTTGCAAAAACCGCAACTAGATTTTAAAGATATCCGCAAACAATTTGATCAGATTTTTGGTGATATCGATTGGCAATCTCTACCGGAAAATTTGACGCAAAATTTCAATCGCCAAACTTTTGTTGATTTAATTAGCGATCGCACAAATTTCTCGAAAGCTGATGTGAATAAAATTGCTGACCAATTAGAAGCGGCTTGGAATCAAACTTCGGCACGACGCAACCCAGCACAGCAAGTCATTAACTTAATTACATCGGCAACCCCCGAAGAATTGCAATCAGATGAATTAGGCGATCGCTTGCAAGAATTAGTGACTGTTGGTGGTAACGGTAATGGCAATAATGGCGGTATCAGCAAAGCCATTCAAACTGGTTTAACTGCTGCTTTACCAGTAGTCTTAGAACGACTAAATGCCCCTGATATAGATGTGAACAAAATCACCAATCAGTTACAAAAACTGAAAGATAAAGTTCAAGATTTAGATATCGAAAACATATCTCATCAACTGCAAGAAACTATTGCAAAAACTACGCAAAGACGAGGTAATTTATCCAATTCTCATTACCGTCAAGATGTAGAAGATTACGTTAAAAACTCTTTACCTTGGCACTTTAACCGCATCACTATTAAAGATGAATTTCGGGATGTGATTTATGACCCGCAAGCAGATGCAGCAACTATGCGGCGAGAATTAGAAGATTTCAACCAAGAAGAGTTTGCGAATTTACTGATCCGTCGCAGTGATATTAGCGAAGTTCGAGTCAAAGAAATTGCTCAACAAATGGAAGAAATTCGCCAAGAAGTGTTAACAACTTTGCAACAGGCGGAAGTTAAAGATAAAAGTCAAGATTTGCGTAACCGCATCGAAAATTATCTGCGTTCTACAAGTAAAGAAGAATTGAATCCTGAAGCTGTTGAGCGAGATTTTGCTAACTTAATCACAGAATTAAACGCTGATTTTGATGATTTAAATGAACGCTTCCAAGGATTGGCTCGTGATGTCTTGCTGCAAGTTTTACAGCAGCGTCAAGATTTCAGTGATGAAGAAGCTAATAATTTGCTAAATAACTTAGAAAGTGTCCGGGATTCTGTTTTAAATCAATTACAGGAACAAGCGACAACCCAAACTGAAAACTTACGCCAAAGAGTCGAAGATTATTTACGCAATACTAATAAGGAAGAATTAAATCCTGAAGGTATTCGCCGCGATTTCAGCACTTTACTGCAAGACCCCCAAGCCGGATTTAACTTGTTGCGTCAGCGTTTATCGCAGTTTGATCGTGATACTTTAGTCAGTCTGCTTTCTCAGCGTCAAGACTTGAATGAGGATGAAGTTAACCAAATTATTGATCAGCTAGAATCAGCCAGGGATAACATCTTGCAAACCCCGCAAGTTGTCGCAGATAAAGCTAAAGAACAGTACGAACAAACCACAACTCAAATTGCTGAATATCTCCGCAATACTAACTTAGAAGAACTTGACCCCGAAGGTATCCGCCGAGATTTAGAAAAATTACTGGTTGATCCGCGAGAAGGAATTTCTGCAATTCGCGATCGCTTGTCGCAAGTTGACCGCGAAACTTTAGTTAAACTCGTCAGCCAACGGGGAGACTTAAGCGAAGAACAAGTAGAAAAACTAATTGACCAAACACAAGAGGCGATTACTAACATTATTAAAGCGCCGCGCCGCTTGGCAAACCGTACTGTTCAGCAAGTTGTGGATTTTGAAAAAAATCTCGAAGATTACCTACGTCACACCAATAAAGAAGAACTCAACCCAGACAGTATTAAGCGTGATTTACAACTGCTGTTGCGAGATCCTCGCGCGGGAGTTGGTAACTTGAGCGATCGCTTGTCTCAAGTTGACCGTTCCACAATTGTGGCATTACTATCCCAACGTGAGGATATTTCTGAAGAAGATGTTAACCGCATTGCTGATCAAACATTATCGGCGCGGGATGCAGTTGTAAATCAATATCGGCAGATTCAACAAGCTGTACAATCAGCAACCGAACGAGTCAGAAACAGAATCCGTAGCTATCTCAATTCCTTGGATCGTCCTGAGCTAAATTATGAAGGGATTAAACATGATTTTGCCAAATTGTTTGATGACCCCCAAGCCGGATTTGAAGCCTTGCGCGATCGCCTGAGTGAATTTGACCGTGATACCTTAGTGGCTGTCCTCAGTTCGCGGGAAGACATTTCTCAGGAAGACGCTAACCGCATTATCAACCAAATCGAATCCGCCCGCAATAGTGTCCTGCAACGCGCCGAACGCATTCAGCAAATCACCAAAGAACGTTTACACAGCATCCAACACCAAGCCAAAAAACAAGCTGAAGAAACCAAAAAAACCGTTGCTAACGCCGCTTGGTGGTTATTTGGAACAGCACTCACCTCTCTGGTTGCAAGTGCGATCGCTGGTGCTATAGCTGTTACAGGTTTAACTATCTCAGCTATTGGATAGAAGGCAGGAGGCACTCCGGCAAAGCCGGAGAAGTCAAAAGTAAAAAACCAAAAGTCAAAAGTATTCTTCATTTTTGCCTTTTTACTTTTGCCTTTTGACTTACCACTACGCGGTTGAGGCAGGAAGCAGGAAGAAAAGTCCTACTATTCCTGGTATTCAAGCTTTCAAATCAAAACTAAAAAATGATTTTGGAGGGGGTTTGGGGGACGCAACCGTCCCCCAATCGGGGGCTTGGGGATTCTCCCCCAAATCTTGCTCATTGTCTTATAGGCAGAGCAGAAATTGAGAAATCAACTCTCATCAGCTTAACTTAACTGTATTGGCTTTTCCATTGCTGCGATCGCTCAAAACTGAGATTAAAGCCGTTTTGCGATCGCTCCTACCTATATACTCTGTATAGTTACTTAGTTATTGAATTTAATATTGAGGGATTTAAAAATGTCTACCGAAGCTGGTACAGTTGCCGATATTCAAGAAAGTGAATTTTATACCCTTTTAACTCAAGAGAAAATTCTAGTTGTTGATTTTACTGCTACTTGGTGCGGCCCCTGTCGCCTTGTCAGTCCCTTAATGGAACAACTTGCAACAGAATACAACGGACGCGCTAAAGTCGTTAAAGTAGACGTAGATAACAACAAACCACTATTTAAACAATATGCTCTTCGTAGTATTCCCGCCATTTTAATCTTTAAAGATGGTGATTTAGTCGAAAAAATTATTGGAGTTTCACCTTACGAAAAGTTTAAAGAAGCTGTTGACAACCTTCTTTAACAAAGTAGAGACGTTACATATAACGTCTCTACATAGTTTTGGGTTTTACCCTTGTACCTTATGTACCTAAAATACGCTGTAGCGAGTATTTTAACCTTATTAATCAAGCTCAACTATTAGTCCACCACACAAATTATGATGTGTCGTAGATCCCCGACTTTTTCAAAAAGTCGGGGATCTGAACAGCCGCAAACTAAAAAAAGAATCTTGTTTGACCATTACTCATTAATAGATGCTAGATTTCGCCTTTTTACCCGCAGATTGACTGTTAAATCCTTTATTACTCCCGTAATATACAGTTTTAAATTCCACTTGATTGCTACTAGGATGATAAAGAGTGTAAGTTGCTTGTCCCTGTGTGCATCCTACGTTACCAACACCGATGACTTGACGAGGGGAGACGGTAATAATTTGCTGAGAATGTTGGAAATCAAGTGTTGTAAGACCTGTGGTAATTGAACCGGTTTGCAATTGATATTGAAAGGTTAAACCAGAACGACCGCAAAACAAATTATTTGCTTGCATCCGCGACAGTCTATCAAGCATTTGAATTGGGGGAGTTTCGGGAGTTAATTCTTCAGCCACACTGACTGTTGAACCGTGGATTAACAAACAATCTAATTCAAAAAAACCAAAGTCGAGCGATCGCAACCATTGTACAGTCTTGCGAGAAACACTATCCCACAGCAGTTTTACGGTATCACCCCCATATTTGGCAATTAATTCTGGAGCATCCCCACTCGCCCCCAAACCATGTAAAATCAAACATTGTTCTTCCCACCATCCCTTACAAATTAAGGGTTCTAATTCTCCCCGCTTTGGGTTCATGACTCGTTCAATTAACTTTTCTGTTTCAGGTCTTGGCCCTACCAAATCACCTAAAATATACAAAGCTTCTATTTGATGACCGTAACGTTTAATATCTGCTACTACAGCCTCATAGGCGGCAAGATTTCCGGTAATGCCACTCAAAATCGCCCATTTATTCATAATCGTTGATTTTTTAATAATACAGAGGAATGAGAAGGAAGCCCCGATGAAACTGATTTCACAAAGCTAGTACAACAAGGCAAAAGTAAAAGGTCAAAAAGAAAGAATAGTCCTATAGCAGTCTTATTTGAAACATAAACAAAGGAGACAAGGTAGACAAGGTAGAGAGATGTTTGTGAATCATTTAGGATTGCCATAGCACAAGTCTGTTAACAATTCCTTATGGTCACTGAGCGTAGTCGAAGTGACTCAGCACTTTCAACTTAGATAGAAATTACCTTGTACATACATGGGTTGGATCATCGGCTCGTTCTGCATACTCCAACCCATTTGCTAAACGCCAAGCAAAAATGGCTGGTAAACCTTTCTCGATAATTGCTGCACAGGTTTTTTGATAATCGTAAGGTACTTCTCGCAGTTGAATATCTTGAGTATCTGTGTCGTAAATTACATAAGTGGCGTTTGGTCTACCATGTCGCGGTTCACCTACGGAACCAACATTAACAATTCGTTTCAGAGGCGAGTTAAAGTTAATTTCTTGTGCTGTTTCTCCTTGAGCAACCTTGATTTGTAACTGACCTGCATCTAAAGTTCGAGCATAAGGTACATGGGTATGACCACAAAACAGCACATCTGCTTCTGTAGCAAGTACACGTTCTAGTGCTGTAAAAGCATCGATTTCTGGTAACAAATACTCATGGTTGCTGTAAGGGCTACCATGAACAAAGGCTAAATTTTCTTGTTTGAGACTGTGGGGTAATTGGGCTAAAAATTCGCGGTTCTCTGGATGAATTTCTTTGTTAGTCCATTCATGAGCCTTGATACCTCTTTTTTCTGCCAATAATGAAGGATAGCTACACTCACAAGAGTTCAATCCTTCGATAATATCTTCATCCCAACAACCGACACAGGTGGGAATATCCAAAGAGCGAATTTGGCTAATCACTGCGTTGGGATGCGGCCCATAGCCAACTAAATCACCAACACAAAAGATTTTCTCAGCTTTTTGCTGGTCGATATCTAGTAATACCGCGTCTAAGGCGGTGTAATTGCCATGAATACATGACATAACGGCGATTTTCATACTAATTCCCCTTGCAATAAAATTTGCTGTACTTGTTGTTGGTATTGGGAAATCAACCCGTCAGATAAACAGCAATCTAGTAAGGTTTGTTTTAAATTTGCTTCATCTAAGTTTTGTCCTACCACTTCCAAACCACTGAAACGCTGCGGTCTACCATCCAAGCAGCGTGGTAGGTCTAATTCCAGAAAATCTGTTTGGGGAACGCCAGCCACAAAATCACAGTAAATGGAACGACCATCGTTAACATCAAAAATACCTTTGGCGCGGCTGACCACACCGTAAGCACCGTGGGTAATTTCGTACCAAAATTCTTCTAAACTGGTTTCATCCACGACTTGACCGTTGCTGGCTATCCGCCATAAACTTCCAGCCTGATTTGTTGGGGCTGGTGCGCCTGGTATAATTTCGGTTGCCCAAGTGTGATATTCAGAGTTGCTCAGGTTGGGTGGTAAGACCGCGACAGCATGGTAATTTTGATTACCTAAAATTTGGGCGATCGCTCCTAACTCAAAATAAAAACCTAATTCTAAATACACTGCTTCAGCTTGGGGTATTTGGCTGAGAAATTCAGTTTCCTGACCTTCTCCAAAAACTTTTATCCCCGGAAACTCAGTTGCTATCAGGGTTTGGTCGATGGGAACAGTCCCAGTACCAGGGCTGAAATAAATTACTTGGTCAACAGCACTCATATCTCTTAACTGTTGGCAAATCCAGGTAGTTTTTCCAGCACCAGATGTGCCAACAATGACGGTGATCGTTGGTTTAGTCATAATAGAATGATAATCATTTTTATGTAATATTAAACATATTACTTTTTAGTGGCAATAAGAGTTACTCTGGTTGGTCAATTAACTTAAAGCCCCAAGGTTTTAAAGCGGCGATCGCAATTTCTCGATCCACACCTTCATACACCTCCCATTCATAGGGATGTTCTTTGGGGTGTCCTTCACCGACATTACCAGCAACCTTAACTACTGGAAAATGCGCCACGCGATCGCGTTCTAACCATTTCGGTACTACCAGCCGGACTTTATGACCGATAAACTTGGTTGTACCTTCATTTGCTACGGATTCCCGGATTAAACAGATATCACCAGCCGTTCCCCAAGTAGTTTGGTAGATGTAGAGAAAAGATATGTAAGTCGCTGGTTTGATGGGTCTTTTGATCGGTCGCATTATCTGTAATCCTTAAACAAGGCGTGAAAACTGATACAAGTGTTGTTGATTGCTTGCTACAGCTATTTTAATCTCGCAACCTCACCAACATAACGTTTATTGGGTTTTTCTAACAACTGGGAATCAAGTCTTGTCATACATCCTTCATGATTCATCAGATCCCCGACTTCTAAAATGGGATTTCCGCGTTGGTATGTAAGTTGAGATTATGAGCGATCGCCCATATTACCCCACAATTAGGGAAAATAATAAATTAAGTGGAGTATTACAATACTCACTACATTTCCAATATTCTTGGATCAAACTTCGAGCGTCCTAAAATTAGATCCCCCCGCCTACGGCGACCCCCTTAAAAAGGGGGTTAAAAAACAATCCTCTACTTTTTAAGGGGATAAATAAAAAAATAGCCCCCCTTTTTAAGGGGGGTTGGGGGGATCTCCTCAACTAAAAAATCATTTCTTCTGGGAAAATATGACTCATCCTTTCCTTGAACGCCTGCGTAGTCCTGATAGCCCGGTGATTGTTTTTGACGGGGCGATGGGGACTAACTTGCAAACCCAAAACCTGACTGCTGAAGATTTCGGTGGCGCACAATATGAAGGTTGTAACGAATATTTAGTTCATTCAAAACCCGAAGCTGTCGCTAAAGTGCATCGTGACTTTCTCGCGGCTGGTGCGGATGTGATTGAAACCGATAGTTTTGGCAGTACCTCGATTGTACTGGCAGAGTATGACTTAGCAGACCAAGCTTACTACCTCAGCAAAACTGCCGCCGAACTCGCCAAGGGTGTGGCGGCGGAATTTTCCACACCTGAAAAACCCCGGTTTGTTGCAGGTTCCATCGGCCCCACCACCAAACTCCCCACCTTGGGACATATTGACTTTGACACTATGAAGGCTTCTTTTGCGGAACAAGCCGAAGCCCTCATGGATGGCGGTGTTGATTTATTGTTGGTTGAAACTTGCCAAGATGTGCTGCAAATCAAAGCTGCACTGAATGGGATAGAAGAAGCCTTTGCCAAGAAAGGCGATCGCATCCCGTTGATGGTATCGGTGACAATGGAAAGCATGGGGACAATGTTGGTAGGTACAGAAATCAATGCTGTCCTGACCATTTTGGAACCATATAAAATCGATATTCTCGGTTTAAACTGCGCCACAGGCCCAGATTTGATGAAACCACACATCAAGTATTTGGCAGAACATTCGCCGTTTGTGGTTTCTTGTATTCCTAACGCGGGTTTACCGGAGAACGTTGGCGGTCAAGCACACTACCGCTTGACACCGCTAGAATTACGGATGGCATTAATGCACTTTGTTGAAGATTTGGGTGTCCAAGTGATCGGGGGTTGCTGTGGGACACGTCCAGAACACATTCAACAACTAGCAGAAATCGCCAAAGAATTAAAGCCAAAAGTTCGACAGCCCAGCCTCGAACCTGCGGCGGCATCAATATATACAACTCAACCTTACACCCAAGACAATTCTTTCTTAATTGTCGGTGAACGTCTCAACGCCAGTGGTTCTAAAAAATGCCGCGACTTACTCAACGCCGAAGACTGGGACGGACTGGTGTCAATGGCACGGGCGCAAGTCAAAGAAGGCGCACATATCCTAGATATCAACGTCGATTATGTGGGGCGTGACGGCGTGAGAGATATGCACGAACTCGTTTCGCGCATCGTGAATAATGTTACCTTACCCTTAATGCTCGACTCCACCGAATGGGAAAAAATGGAGGCGGGGTTAAAGGTAGCGGGTGGTAAATGTTTGTTAAACTCCACCAACTACGAAGACGGCGAACCTCGCTTTTTGAAAGTGCTGGAATTAGCGAAAAAGTACGGCGCGGGTGTAGTCATTGGTACGATTGATGAAGAAGGTATGGCGCGGACGGCGGAGAAAAAATTCCAAATTGCTCAACGTGCCTACCGCCAAGCTGTAGAATACGGCATCCCACCCACAGAAATCTTCTTTGATACTTTAGCCCTACCAATTTCTACGGGGATTGAAGAAGACCGAGAAAACGGCAAAGCCACCATTGCATCTATTCGCCGCATTCGCCAAGAATTACCAGGATGTCATGTAATTTTGGGTGTGTCGAATATTTCCTTTGGACTTTCCGCCGCCGCGCGTATCGTCCTTAACTCCATGTTTCTGCACGAAGCAATGGCGGCGGGAATGGATGCGGCAATTGTTAGCGCCAACAAAATCTTACCACTAGCGAAGATTGAACCCCGTCATCAAGAAGTTTGTCGCCAGTTGATTTACGACGAACGGAAATTTGAGGGTGATGTCTGCGTTTATGACCCCTTGGCCGAACTGACAACCTTATTTGCTGGAGTCAGTGCGAAACGGGAAAAAGGCGTTGATGAAAACCTCCCCATTGAAGAAATTCTCAAACGCCATATCATTGACGGCGAACGCATTGGTTTAGAAAAGCACCTCACCAAAGCCTTAGAAACTTACAAACCACTGGAAATTATCAATACTTTCTTGCTAGATGGGATGAAAGTAGTCGGTGAGTTGTTCGGTTCAGGACAAATGCAGTTACCCTTCGTCTTGCAGTCAGCCGAAACCATGAAAGCGGCGGTAGCTTACCTAGAACCCTTCATGGAAAAATCCGAGGCGGGTAATAATGCCAAAGGCAAGGTGATTATTGCCACAGTTAAAGGTGATGTCCACGACATTGGGAAAAACCTAGTAGATATCATTCTTTCTAACAACGGCTACAAGGTAATTAACCTGGGAATTAAGCAGCCAGTAGAAAACATCATCGAGGCGTACCGTCAACATAAAGCTGATTGTATTGCTATGAGTGGCTTGCTGGTGAAATCCACTGCCTTCATGAAAGAAAACTTGGAAGTATTCAACGAAAAGGGAATTACTGTCCCAGTAATTTTAGGCGGTGCGGCGTTAACTCCCAAGTTTGTCAATAATGATTGCCAAAACACTTACAAAGGTAAAGTGGTTTATGGCAAAGATGCTTTCTCTGACTTGCATTTCATGGATAAATTAATGCCAGCCAAAGCTGCTGGTAATTGGGATGACTTGCAAGGATTTTTGGATGAAGTCAGTGATGAACGAGAAATTACTAACCAAGTCATCACCAAAGACTCCCCACTCCCCATTCCCCATTCCCCACTCCCCATTGATACAAGACGTTCCGAAGCGATCGCAGTAGATATAGAACGTCCCACGCCACCGTTCTGGGGAAGCAAGTTATTACAGCCTGCGGATATTCCTTTAGAAGAATTATTCTGGTATTTGGATTTGCAAGCTTTAATTGCGGGACAATGGCAATTCCGTAAGCCGAAGGAACAATCAAAGGAAGAATATCAGGCGTTCTTAGATGCAAAAGTTTACCCAATTTTAGAAACTTGGAAGCAGTGCATTATTGAGGAGAATTTGTTACATCCTCACGTAATTTACGGTTATTTTCCTTGTCAGTCTGAGGGGAATACGCTGTATGTCTATGAAACGAACCGCCGAGGCGCAGAGGGCGCGGAGGTAAGAACTAGTTTTGAGTTTCCGAGGCAAAAGTCTTCCAAAAGGCTGTGCATTGCAGATTTCTTTGCGCCCAAGGAGTCGGGGATAATTGATGTTTTCCCGATGCAGGCGGTGACTGTGGGTGACATTGCGACAGAATACGCCCAAAAGCTGTTTGCAGATAATCAATACACCGATTATCTCTACTTCCACGGTTTAGCAGTGCAGATGGCTGAGGCTTTAGCGGAGTGGACACACGCTAGAATTCGCCAGGAGTTAGGTTTTACTGCTGAGGAACCTGATAATATTCGGGATATTTTAGCCCAACGCTATCGCGGTTCACGCTATAGTTTTGGCTATCCAGCTTGTCCCAATATGCAAGACCAGTACAAGCAATTGGAGTTGTTAGACACTGGCAGAATTAATCTGTATATGGATGAAAGTGAACAGCTTTATCCTGAACAGTCTACAACGGCAATTATTACCTACCACCCAGTAGCGAAATACTTTAGTGCATAGGTAATTAAGGGTGTGAGGGTATAAGGGTGTGAGGGTGTACTTCGGCTGCACTCAGTAACCAGGGTGAGGTATTCACAACCCTTACACCCCTAAACCCCTACACCCATTCTCTACAGTTAAGAGAATAGTAGGTTGGGTGTAGCGATAGCGTAACCCAACAAAGTATGCGTGAATGTTGGGTTGGTTCCGTTCCTTCACCCTTAAACCTTGAGTACTGACGCAAAAACTCTCTTAAACTCTTATAACTTTGTGTCCTACCCTTCGGGAAGCCACTTCGTGTCTATGCGTCCTTTGCGGTTCGTTTTTCCATAATTTTGCGCCAGTCATAACCTTTTTCCTCCCACATCTGTATTCTGCGGATGAGTAGAATCTGGGGTTGTAGTATTTAGTATGGCGTGCTAAAAGTGTTTAGTTGCATTCTGAATCGGAAGTCACAGCAGTGTCTCTTAAATGTTAATGCTGCACTAACAGTACCTCAAAATTCAATTGAATGCTCTGTAAGGAAACATGGTCAAACCGATGTCTGAAAAGCTTGAAGAACAATCAAAACCAGAAAAACCCGAAAGATCAGAACGATACGAAAGGTCAGAAAGATCCGAAAGATACGAAAGATCCGAAAGATACGAAAGATCCGAAAGATACGACAGCTCAGATAGCTCAGAAAAACCAGAAAAATTTTATCCCACACAACATCTAAAAGTCTATCAAACGAGTGATGCCGGACAGTTAATAATTTGTGAATGTCGTCATTGTTCGACTCCATTATCTATTGATGTGATTTTTCTCACACCACAAAATTCTAAACCTAAACCAAAAAATAAACCTGATACTCAACAAGATGATGTGATGAAATGTCCTAACTGTGGACGTGTCCCTATATTTTTAGAAGGCTGTGCTGTGCAGTCAATTGCCCAACTACCTTCTTCACCGTGGCAATAGTTTTTCTACCCATCATTAACCATCATTGAATTTGTTTGAGGAAATGAGGTAGTAGTGATGGGTATTCCTGTTTATTTGGTAAATAATATAGCAGAAGGCATTTATCCCACTGTTTGCACTGGCTAAAAAATTCTATGATTCCCCAGGAAACTGATACAAAAGCAGCTAATACCTCATCAAAAACATGGCGTGGTTGGCGAGAAAATTTAACTTTAGTAGCGATCGCTTTATTATTGGCAGTATTAATCAGAACTTTTGTGGCGGAACCTCGCTACATCCCTTCTGATTCTATGGTGCCAACTTTATATGAAGGCGATCGCTTGGTGGTCGAAAAAATTTCTTACCATTTTCAACCTCCCGCCACTGGGGATATCGTAGTTTTTCAGGCCCCCGAAGAATTACAGAAACGCGGCTACCCCAAAGACCAAGCTTTTATTAAACGGGTAATTGCTACACCAGGGGAAATTATTAAAGTGGCTGGTGGTAAAGTTTATCTCAATAATCAACCTTTGTCAGAAGATTACATCGCTGAACCAGCAAATCAGCCATTCCCGCCAGTACAGGTTCCACCAGATGAGTTGTTTGTCATGGGAGACAACCGCAACGACAGTAATGATTCCCGTTATTGGGGCTTTCTCCCCAGACAAAATATCATCGGTCGCGCCGTATTTCGCTTTTGGCCTTTACACCGCATTGGGTTTATTTAATCTTAAGTGGGAGTTGGGAGTGGGGAGTGGGGAGTTGGGGGACAAGGGGGACAAGGGGGACACGGGAGACACGGGGGACAAGGGGGACAAGGGGGATACGGAAGCAATCTTTCTACCTTGTCTCCCCCCTCTACCTTGTCTCCCCCCACTCAGCACTCAGCACTCAGCACTCAATAAAAATTACGGAAATTTTCTCTCCCGCACTTCAATAGTGTAATCTTGTACCGCTTGAGTAATTGTTTCCCGCAGGTTGGTGTAGGTTTTAGCAAACGGTGGTTGCTTGGCGGAAAGACCAAGAACATCTGAAGTGACTAACACTTGACCATCGCAGTAGGAACCAGCACCAATCCCAATTGTGGGAATGCTGAGTTTTTCGGTGATTTGCCTTGCCAAATCTGCGGGAATATGCTCTAACACAATGGAGAAGACACCCGCTTGTTCTAAGGCGATCGCTTCATTTAAAATTCTCTCTGCTTGTTCTTCAGTCTTTCCCTGTTGGCGCAAACCTAGTTGATGAACTGATTGCGGTGTCAATCCCACATGACCCATCACCGGGATTCCCGCCTGGACTAGACGTGCTATTGTTTCTACCATCGCTGGATAGCCACCTTCTAGCTTGACTGCTTGCGCTCCAGTTTCTTTCAATATTCTGCCGGCTGAGTGCATAGCTTGAGCAATACTTTCTTGATAAGTCAAGAATGGTAAATCAACCACCACTAAAGCGCGTTTGACACCCCGACGTACTGCTTTAGCATGAAATAGCATTTCCTCTAGGGTAATGGGGAGTGTGGTTTCATAACCTAAAACCACCGCCATCGAGTCTCCGACCAAAATTAAGTCTACACCAGCCGCGTCGATCAGTTGGGCGATCGCATAATCCCAAGCAGTTAACGCTGCGATCGCACGTCCCTGTTGTTTCCATTGAATTAATTGCTGGGTAGTAACTGGCATTTTTGACTGGGGAGTAGGGAGTAGGGAGTAGGGAGTAGGGAGAGGAAACAAGGAATTACTATTCCCCATTCCCAACTCACCACTCCCTCATTTCACTGCACGAGTAAAAGCAAGATGGGGTTTTGCACCACCCATTTTGGGCATTAACCAAGCTAAACCTTCACTAGTGCCGATCCATAATTTATTACTAATATCTGGTACAAGCGCAAGCACTCGACTAGAAGGGAGTCCTGCAACTTGATCTAAAAGTGCGCCTGTGTGTGGATTTAATCGTAACAAACCATTGTTTGTCCCTACCCAAACACTACCATCTTGGGCAAATTTGATTGCTGTGACATTCCGTCCCCGCAATGGAGTCACCGATCGCAATACTTTATCTGTTTTTGGGTCAATTACCAGCAAATTGTTAGCCATTCCCGCCCAAATTAACCCTTCTGGACTAATAGCTAAAGTTTGCACTGTTGTACCTGGTAAACCGTCAATCCGCTTCATAATATAAGCGTTGGTAGTATTTACACGTACCAAACCATCTAAAGTCCCCACCCACAGTTGACCTTCTGCATCTA
The DNA here is from genome assembly GCF_014696905.1 of Nostoc sp. FACHB-190. NCBI lineage: Bacteria > Bacillati > Cyanobacteriota > Cyanophyceae > Nostocales > Nostocaceae > Nostoc > Nostoc sp. FACHB-190. Next base: position 10,162 of record NZ_JACJQW010000025.1, on the reverse strand, counting down.
AAGTTAAGGTGTTGGCGCTGACTCCAGGTAAATTTTTCACTGTCGTCATAATTAAGCCTTGGTCAGGACTAATTAAAGCTAAACCGCTATCAGTACCCACCCACAAGTAACCGCGCTTGTCAACTAACATCGACAACACCCGCTTGGAAGGTAAAAACAAATTCTGCGCTGTAATTTCATTTGTCCGGGGGTCAACTCGCATCAGTCCTTCATAAGTTCCCACCCATAAACGCCCCACTTTGTCTTGAGCTAAAGCACCGATCGCCACATTCGGTAAATTTACCCGCGCTAATATTTTACCTGTCTTGGGGTCAATCCGCGATAATCCCCGCCAATAACCCACCCACAAATTTCCTTTAAAGTCTTTCAGCAAGTTACTGACACGGTAATCTGTTTCTATTGACCTTTCCTCCAGATTTCTCTCGTCTGGTAAAGGTTTAACTTGTGGCGGTGGTGCAGAAGCTGGGTAAGAAGGAGTCACTTGCGATCGCTGAACATCTGGAGTCAGAGTTGATGGATTTTCACTATTGGTTTGCGCCTGGGCTGGATTTGTCATCATTACCAGGCCAATGTTTGGTAAAGTCATCAACCCCAGCAAAATCGAAGTCGTCAAAAAACTTATATGCTTGCGAAACAATACCACGGTGACATTTCCTCAAAAGACAGTAAGTTTAGCCATTACCTAAATTGGCAGGCGGTTAAACTCAGTATTCCCTTTGTTGATATTGTTTAAATCGTCTTCAGGTATTTTTCCCAGAAATTACTGATTAAGAATTTCGGTTTAAGCACTTGAGTCAAGGATGCGATATTTTAAATAATCTAGATTTGTTAAGTATTTTTTACCTTGTTAAAAGCATAATCGCAAAAAATTCTGAGAACCTATTTTTATAATTCCCAAAATTAGGCTGTCAAACATTGATTGTATAGATACAACTTATAATTTTTTTAGCCTGCGTTCGGCTGGGGCTTTGCCGTAGGCTAGGCAGGCTTCGTTCATCTAGACGCGACTTCAGTCGTCCGGCTTATTGTTAATTGATATTTTAAAAAAGCTACGGCGATGCCTACAACAAAGGCATCGCGGATTTTAGATCATCTCTAAAATCCCAAATCGATTTATCGATTTACTGCCGCAGCTTCTCTGGCCGCAGCTGCTTGGTCTGGATGAATACCCAAACGTGTGAGATTAATTCGGCCTTTGCCGTCAATCTCACGCACTTTGACAATCACTTCATCACCAACTGCAACTTCATCTTCGACTTTGCCGACGCGATAATCAGCAAGTTGAGAAATGTGGATCATTCCTTCCTTACCGGGTAAAAACTCCACGAATGCACCAATTGGGATAATTCGCGTAACGCGACCCGCGTAGACATCCCCTTCATGCAGCTTGCGAGTCATTCCTTGGATAATGTTCCGCGCTTTCTTGGCTTTGCTTTCATCGACGGCAGAAATAGTCACTGTACCATCATCTTCAATGTCAATTTTGGCACCAGTTTCTTCTGTAATGCCTTTAATTGTCTTACCACCAGGGCCGATGACTAGACCAATCATGTCTGGGTCAATCTTGATAGTCAGCAGACGTGGTGCGTAGGGTGATGTTTCGGTACGTGGTTGGTCGATGGTTTGCAGCATTTTATCTAAAATGTGCAACCGGGCATCTTTGGCTTGGTGAATGGCTTGGGCTATGGTCTCCAAAGGCAGACCAGAGATTTTCATATCCATTTGTAAGGCTGTAATCCCAGCATCTGTTCCAGCAACTTTGAAGTCCATATCACCTAAAAAGTCTTCAATGCCCTGAATATCAGTCAAAACGCGGACTTCATCACCTTCTTTAATCAGACCCATTGCTGCACCGCTAACGGGTTTGATAATTGGGACACCAGCATCCATCAAGGCGAGGGTAGAACCGCAAACCGAACCCATTGAGGTGGAACCGTTGGAAGAAAGTACTTCGGAAACTACCCGAATTACATAAGGAAATTGTTCTTTGGGTGGCAGAATTGGTAAAATTGCGCGTTCTGCTAAAGCGCCGTGACCAATTTCCCTTCTACCAGGGGCGCGTAATGGTTTGGTTTCGCCGACGGAGAAGGGAGGAAAGTTGTAATGGTGGAGGTAACGTTTAGATTGGTCGGTTTGGAGGTCGTCGTTGAGGTTTTGGGCATCTCCGGGAGTACCAAGGGTACAGTTGGATAATACCTGAGTCAGTCCGCGATTAAATAAACCGCTACCGTGGACTCGTTTTGGTAAGACACTAACTTGACAAGAAACCGGACGGACTTCATCAAGTTTGCGACCATCAACGCGCACGTTGTCTTCAACGATTTGACGGCGCATGAAATATTTGGTGATTTCTTTAAAAGTCTTACCAACTGCTTTGGGGTCAGCAGTAGCCGCAACGCGAACGGGATCTTCTTCTGATAATTCAGCGATCGCAGTTTGGATGGTATCTTTAACTGCATCTAAAGCAGTATCACGCTCAGTTTTAGTAAATGTAAATTGAGACAGAATTTTCTTAATCTCGTCGTTGGCGCGATCGCGGATATAATTTTCCAGGGTTTGGTCTACCTCTGGTGGTGCTTGGTGAATGATTTGCAAACCCAAATCAGCAATGATATCTTGCTGGGCTTTAATTAAATCGCGTACTGCTTCATAGCCAAAATCAATCGCTTCGATAATATCTCGTTCTGGCAACTGATTGGCTCCTGCCTCAATCATGATTACGCCTTCTGGCGAACCAGCTACGATCAAGTCCAGGTCTCCGGCTTCAATTTCTGCATAAGTAGGATTAATAATAAAATCATCTCCTACTAACCCTACCCTTACGGCTGCCATTGGCCCGTTAAAGGGAATTTGGGCAATTAAGGTCGCTATGGAAGCACCAGTAACTGCTAAAACATCAGGTGGCACTAACTCATCCATTGATAATGTTAAAGCCACAACTTGCAGGTCATCCCGCAACCATGAAGGGAACAAAGGACGCAGAGGACGGTCTATGAGACGGCTGGTGAGAATTGCTTTTTCCGGTGGACGACCTTCCCGGCGCATAATCCCACCAGGAATTCTACCTGCTGCATAAAGTCTTTCTTCGTAGTCTACGGTAAGGGGCAGAAAATCAATGCCTTCTCTGGCTTCTGATCGCGTAGCTGTTACCAAAACAGCTGTATCCCCTGATTCTATCAAAACCGACCCACCAGCTTGGGGAGCTAGTAGGCCTAACTTCAGTCGAATATCCCGTCCATCAAAGGATATTGACTTTTCAACTTCTGCCATTCAGTTTTTTTTCCTTCTATGCACGCTATTCTCTCTCTGTGGCAATCCTAACATTTCTGCACTCTGGCTGGCTTCTGTTACATACAAAGATAAACAAGTGATTTGCTGCCAAATTTATTACATATTTGCCTATTAAGCGGCAGTAAATTCGACGGCTTGGCTATCTTTGTGGATTACCACAGGTAGAATATGCCTAATCATACTCAAAAGTTTGAGAAATTGCATGTATGGCAATCTCTGTCATTGCTCAACTACTGGTGGAGGTAAGGTATAAAAAGTAGATTTTTTTACAACTCTGCAACGGAATGGGATCTTTCTTAAATCATTCTTAAATTAGAGAAAAACAATCTCACACCAGCATGTAGCCCTGGTTGTACAATAGTACCAACCTTGGAAATATGGCGGCGATCGCCTCAACAAAATAAATATTAATTCAAATTATTTATAAATAGCAATTTGACTTTTAGCAGATATTGAAATGGCAATTTTTTCTAAACTAAGTAATAATTTGATAATTTAGAATGTTAATTAATTTGCTAATTTGATAGGGCGAAAATCAAAATAATATATAAAAAATTTTAATTTTCAATAATTTAATCTGAGAATAATTCGAGTAATTCACAATGGCGATTTTACACGGTAGCTGGGTAAGAAAAAATCAAAACAGTTGTTTATTTATCTGGGGAGAAACTTGGCGATCGCCGCAAGTAAATTGGGATGTAAATCAATCCTTAGAAATTCCACCACATCCGTTAACAATGACAGCCGTGGAGTTGAGTGAGTGGTTAGCAGGAAGGAATCTGAGAATTGCCAGCACTCAGCCACAGCCAGCACCAACTTCAGGGCGATCGCGCAAAACTCCAAAACCGTCAGAAATCAGCTTACCAAGCCATTCGCAAATTATCGCTTTACGAACTCAGATTAGCGAAACCAAGGAAGATCACAGCTTCAACTTATTACCTTTACATTCTGCCAGCCAAGATTTAAATTCTGACGCTGCACCATATCTCCAACCTTGGCAAGTTGCAGGTTTTTGCCTGAATACCAGCGAAGCAATTCAATTTCTCCAATCTCTTCCTCTCAACATTACTAATGGTGAAGCTGCTTTTTTAGCTGGAGATTTAAGATTTTGGTCACAGGTAGCCCGTTGGAGTTTAGATTTAATTTCCCGTTCTAAATTTTTACCGAATATTCAACACCAAGCGGACGGTACTATATTCGCTAACTGGCAAGTTTTGTTAGACAGTGCGGTAGATGGAACTCGCTTAGAAAAGTTCGCCGCGAAAATGCCTCTAGGTTGTCGGACTTATCAGGAATTTGGGAATGGGGAGTCGGGAGTCGGGAGTGGGGATATATATGTCAATTTACCCGAATCGCCTCAAGAGTTAATTTTAGATTTCCTCAACAGCATCATAGATGTGCAAGTGCGGCAAATGGTGGGTAATCAACCCATCATCGAAACCAGAGTGATGGCGGCTTTACCGTCAGCAATTCGCCAGTGGTTACAAGCTTTAACGGGTGCATCTAGTACCGTGGTTGCAGATGCAATTGGTGTAGAACGCTTAGAAGCGGCGCTGAAAGCTTGGACTTTGCCGTTACAACATCAACTTACAGGAAAGCCCTTATTTCGAACTTGTTTTCAACTATCTTCCCCAGAAGTGGGAGAAACAGAATGGAAACTGGCGTACTTTCTCCAGGCGGCGGATGATCCTGAATTTGTAGTGGATGCAGCAACAATTTGGCAAAATCCCGTTGAAGAATTAATTTATCAAAACCGCACCATTGAAAAACCCCAAGAAACTTTTTTGCGTGGTTTGGGTTTAGCTTCTCGATTATATGGAACAATTACACCCAGCTTAGAAACAGAATATCCCCAATCTTGCCAACTCAACCCCATCCAAGCTTATGAATTTATCAAGTCTGTGGCTTGGAGATTGGAAGATAGCGGTTTGGGTGTAATTCTGCCACCTAGTTTGACAAACCGCGAAGGCTGGGCGAACCGTTTAGGGTTGAAAATTACCGCCGAAACCCCCAAAAAGCAAAAAGAACGCTTGGGTTTACAAAGTTTGCTGAATTTTCAATGGCAATTGGCGATCGGGGGACAGACAATTTCTAAAGCAGAGTTTGACAGACTGGTCGCTTTAAATAGTCCCTTGGTAGAAATTAACGGCGAGTGGGTGGAATTACGTCCCCAAGATATTAAAACAGCCCAGACATTTTTTGCTTCCCGTAAAGAACAAATGGCACTTTCTTTAGAAGATGCCTTACGCCTGAGTACAGGTGATACCCAGGTGATTGAAAAATTACCAGTTGTTAGCTTTGAAGCATCGGGGGCGTTACAAGAATTAATTGGGGCGTTGACAAATAATCAGGAAATTACACCCTTACCCACACCCGCCAGTTTCCAAGGAAAATTGCGTCCCTATCAAGAACGAGGTGCGGCTTGGCTGGCTTTCTTGGAACGTTGGGGTTTAGGCGCGTGTCTCGCCGACGACATGGGACTAGGTAAAACCATTGAGCTTATAGCATTTATTTTATACCTCAAAGAACAAGACGTACTAGAAAAACCCATCTTATTAGTCTGTCCCACTTCTGTGTTAGGCAACTGGGAACGGGAAGTGAGAAAATTTGCCCCCAGCCTGAAAGTTATGCAGTATCACGGTGACAAACGCCCCAAAGGAAAGGCATTTGTTGAAGCCGTAAATAAGCATAATTTAGTTATTACTAGTTATTCTTTAATTCACAGAGATGTGAGATTATTACAGACTGTTTCTTGGCAGATAATTGTCTTAGATGAAGCGCAGAATGTCAAAAATCCTGATGCTAAACAGTCCCAGGCAATTAGACAAATAGAAGCAACATTTCGCATCGCCTTAACAGGCACACCAGTAGAAAATAGATTGCAAGAATTATGGTCGATTTTAGATTTTCTCAACCCTGGTTATTTGGGTAATAAACAATTCTTTCAACGGCGGTTTGCTATGCCGATTGAAAAGTATGGTGATGCGGCTTCTTTAACTCAATTGCGTTCCTTAGTTCAGCCATTTATTTTAAGAAGGTTGAAAACAGACAAAGAAATTATTCAAGACTTGCCGGACAAGCAAGAAATGACAATATTTTGTGGTTTAACTACAGAACAAGCCGCACTTTATCAACAAGCAGTCGATACATCCTTAGTAGAAATAGAATCCGCCGAAGGATTGCAACGCAGAGGTATGATTTTAGCTTTACTAACTAAGCTCAAACAAATTTGTAATCATCCATCCCAGTATTTAAAAGAAAGCACATTAGGAGAACATAATTCTGGTAAATTGCAACGTCTAGAAGAAATGTTAGATGTGGCGATTTCCGAAGGAGATAGGGCGTTAATCTTCACTCAATTTGCGGAATGGGGTAAGTTACTCAAACCCTATTTAGAACAGCAATTAGGCAGAGAAGTTTTCTTTTTATATGGCGGTAGCAGTAAAAAACAACGCGAGGAAATGGTAGACCGATTTCAACATGATCCACAAGGGCCGCCGATAATGATTCTTTCTTTAAAAGCGGGTGGTGTAGGCTTGAATTTAACCCGTGCCAATCATGTATTTCACTTTGATAGATGGTGGAATCCAGCAATTGAAAATCAAGCCACAGACCGAGTATTTCGCATTGGTCAAACGCGAAATGTGCAAGTACATAAATTTGTCTGCACTGGCACTTTAGAAGAAAAAATTCACGACATGATTGAAAGTAAAAAGCAGTTAGCTGAACAAGTCGTGAGTGCTGGAGAAGAATGGTTAACTGAGTTAGATACAGACCAACTGCGAAATTTACTCATCCTTGACCGCAATGCTTTAATTGATGAAGATGCAGAATAAAGCCGAGTATTTTTTAAGTTAATTACTAGAGATGAATGATGACTAGTTACACATTACAAGCAAGCCGGGAATGGTGGTCACAAAGATGGCTAGAATTACTCGATTCTTATCGGTTTAAAAAGCGGTTAGAACGTGCCAGAAATTATGCGCGGCAAGGTAATGTTCTCAGCATTGAATTTAAAGGCGCGAAAGTATTAGCTAAAGTCCAAGGTAGTGAAGTCGAACCTTACACAGTGTCCCTTTCTCTTAACTCTTTTACTGATGAAGAGTGGGGTTATGTCATTGAAACTATGTCTAAAAAAGCATTATTCGCTGCCAAATTATTAGCAGGAGAAATGCCCCAAAATATTGAAGAAGTTTTTACGGCTAATGGTCTTTCGTTATTTCCGTTTACTTTGGGTGATGTTCACAGTAAATGCTCTTGTCCAGATAAAGCTAACCCTTGTAAACACGTTGGCGCAATTTACTATCAATTAGGCGACAGATTTAGTGAAGACCCCTTTGTGCTGTTTCAATTACGCGGTCGGACTAAAGAACAAATTATTCATAACTTACGCCAACTACGCGGCGCTAAACCAAAAGCAAATACACCTGCAACATCAGAGATTCCATACACAATTACTCCTCAGCAACCCGCAGTCAATCTTAATGCTTTTTGGGAATATCATGAGCCTTTAGATTCATCTTTAGTAGTGATTGCGCCTAGTATGGGTGATACAGTCTTAGATGTTTTAGGTGCAATTCCCTTAGCTAAAACTGAAGATGAAGCGGTCAGTGTTAATGCGGGTGATGTGGTCATGAAATATTTAGATGGCGTTTACAAAGATGTTAGCCAAAAAGCGATGTTAGCAGCGATGAATGTGGGTGGTGGTTAAGTTTGTATGTTATTACAGCATGGATATGTATTTAAACTCACATGGAAATTCAAAGCAGAATTATTACAGTAGAACTTGCTGATGGTACTAATATTAAAGTTGAAGCTACACCAATAGGCGATCGCAAACCAAATATTCAAGTTAGACCGTTTAGCGAAGTCACAACCCCCCTAGAAGCTCTTGTAACAGAAATTGCCGAAGTATTAAATAAAGTTAAGCCAGATAAAGCTAGTGTCAAATTTGGCATAGATATTGGCATTGAATCAGGGAAGCTCACACCTATATTAGTGAAAGGTAATGATACAGGTAATCTGGAGATCACTTTAGAATGGAACCACTGTTGAGAATGGTGTAAGGGTTGAGGGGTGAAAAATTCATACACAATTCTTTCCTGGTTGAATTTATTTTTGCGTTCTTTAAGTAATAGCCATTGGTATTTACTCATCACTCATTACTCCTTCCAAAACTGTATGAATAAAAAATGGGTAAATCTTATCAAAGTCAACACCCTACCCTTATACCCTTGCTCAAACCCTTGATTTTTCGTCTTACTGCGTAAGTCCTAATTCAAAGAAAAAGGCTCTTGTCGTAAAACAAGAGCCTTTTAAAAATTCGATTGTCAGTGATGAAAAAAGGACTTCAACTTAGTCGAGGTCATTCATGAACATTACTGGTTCGTTCTCACGGTCGATACCTTTCTCGAAACCACCAGCAGCAGCACGAGCGCGACCCGCGTGCCACAAGTGACCTACTAGGAAGAAGAATCCTAATACGAAGTGAGAAGTAGACAACCATGCACGAGGAGATACATAGTTGAAAGAGTTGATTTCAGTTGCAACACCACCTACAGAGTTCAAAGAACCCAGAGGAGCGTGGGTCATGTATTCAGCAGCGCGGCGAGCTTGCCAAGGCTGAATATCGTTCTTGATTTTGTCTAAGTCCAGACCGTTAGGGCCACGCAGAGGCTCTAACCAGGGGCCTTGGAAATCCCAGAAGCGCATGGTTTCACCACCGAAGATGATTTCACCAGAAGGAGAGCGCATCAAGTATTTACCTAGACCGGTGGGGCCTTGAGCAGAACCAACGTTAGCACCTAAGCGTTGGTCACGAATTAAGAAGGTTAAAGCTTGTGCTTGAGAAGCTTCAGGGCCTGTGGGGCCGAAGAATTCGCTGGGGTAAACGGTGTTGTTGTACCAAACCATACAAGAAGCGATAAAGCCCATTAAGGACAATGCGCCTAAGCTGTAGGAAAGGTAAGCTTCACCAGACCAGATAAAGGCACGACGCGCCCAAGCGAAAGGCTTGGTGAAGATGTGCCAAATACCACCAGAGATACAAATTAATGCAATCCAGATGTGACCGCCAACTACGTCTTCCAAGTTATTAACGCTGACAATCCAACCTTCGCCACCAAAAGGAGCTTTGATCAGATAGCCAAAGATAACTGCTGGGTTGAGTGTTGGGTTTGTAATGACGCGCACATCACCACCACCAGGAGCCCAGGTGTCGTAGAGACCACCGAAGAACATCGCCTTCAGCACTAACAGCAACGCACCAGAACCTAAGATGATCAGGTGGAAGCCGATGATGTTGGTCATCTTGTTTTTGTCTTTCCAGTCATAACCAAAGAAGGAAGAATACTCTTCTAAGGTTTCTGGGCCGCGAACTGCGTGATAGATACCACCAAAACCCAGGACTGCGGAAGAAATTAGGTGGAGTACACCAACTACGAAGTAGGGGAAGGTGTCAATTACTTCACCACCAGCGCCTACACCCCAACCTAAAGTAGCGAGGTGAGGTAGCAGAATTAAGCCCTGTTCGTACATAGGCTTTTCTGGGATAAAGTGAGCAACTTCAAATAATGTCATTGCTCCAGCCCAGAAGACAATTAAGCCAGCATGAGCAACGTGAGCGCCTAGCAGTTTACCAGACAGGTTAATCAAACGAGCGTTACCAGACCACCAAGCAAAACCGGTGGATTCTTGGTCACGACCGCCACCCATAACTGCGGGTCTATTAGAGAGCGTTACCACGAGGTAATACCTCCTCAGGGAATATAAATTGTTCGTGGGGCTGGTCTTGAGGAGCCATCCAAGCGCGGATACCCTCGTTCAGCAAAATGTTTTTGGTATAGAAAGTTTCAAATTCTGGGTCTTCGGC
>NZ_JACJQW010000024.1:0-127871 GCF_014696905.1 Nostoc sp. FACHB-190 | reverse complement strand
TTAAGTTCTTTTTGAAACAAAAACTACTTAGCAAATTCTATTCACCTGCTGTTATACTTAAACACTGATTTATCTGGTTTGTGCGTGTGACTACGGTTGGTGCAAGAAATGAGTTTATGCGAACTGTTCATTCTCAAAATAGTTTGAATTTTGAGCTTTATGATTCTTTTGAGTTAGATGCTAATTCTTACTGGATAGGAATAGGAAAATTTAAACATTAATGAGACAACTAGCTAATTTAATAGGATCTAAAGGGCAATAAAGCTATCCAAAATTGGCTATTTTAAGCCTTTATAAATAAAGCACTATCACAAATCAGCATAACTTCTTGCATAGTTTTTGCTTACTTATAGCCTTTCCTAGTCTGCTGAAGTACAAATTTATCTGCGTCCATCTGCGTTTATCTGCGGTTAATTATTCTTCTCGTATCTCACTAGAGTAAGAAACGCTATAGTTAGCTTTGAACATCCTTATGGATGGTTAAGTGTGTTTGATGCGGATGATTTGCAAGAGTTTATCAAGGAGCTAAGTGAAGCTTTTCGGTTGATAGATTCTTTAACTACAGCATGGGAGATGATTGAGGCGCTCATCCATGAATGGTATGAAAGTGCTATTGCTATATCTAGTCCTGAACTAGCAGCAGCTTTTAGTACTGAAACTTAATTTTGTCCAAATACTTGCAACTGTGCTGTACACCTGTTGCGATCGCTTATCTTTTGGAGAAGTTGCGATCGTGTTGAAAAACACTGCGATCGCGCTTTGATGCTTACTTCTCTCATTTTTTATGCCAAATTACTATTCAGCACTTAAAGACCGTTCTATCGCACGTCTAATGTAACGCTGATAAGGGATACCCTCTTTCTTGGAAACAGATTTAACTTTTTCTAGCATCTCCTCAGACATCCGTACATTCACACTTTTGTCTTTAGGCTTAAATTCAAAAGTTACTGGCTTGAAATTATCAGGAGTAAGATAATCTGACAAATCTTCTTCTAAGAGTGCCTCTATTTCTTCATCAGTTTTAAGTCTTGGGAAAGTTTTGTCCATATTTCTGTACCTCTGTGTCTCTCATATATCTGGCACTGATCGGTCTAATGAGTATTTCATCCTGTTTATTTCGGAGCGTAAAAGCCACAAAAATGTACTTTTGTTGGCTTGAAATCCCTATGGCTAAATACCTATCTTCATCCTGAGAATGTTTTATATCTGGTGCAATCAGAACACCCGATTGTTGAAACAGGTACTCAATTTCTTCTTTAGAAACACGATTCCAGCATTTGGCAGAGTTCCCTTTATCCCAATCAAAGCCATTTACACTTTCAAGCATAACTCTGAAATCTACATTTGTATATACAAATGTAGCAATATCTCAAACATTTCAAAAATTTGCTTTTTAAGCATTGAGGCGATCGCCCACTATATTACTATCCACTTCAATATATTTAGAAGCATTTTCTCTCTAGATAACTAATATCAAGCTAAAAACCACTTTTTAGAAATTATTTAACTTCACATAAATAAAAAAATGTCTATTGTAAACATTTATATCAATTATGAGTGAGCAAATGGGTACTTTAAGGATCTGAGGGCTTTAGGGTACTAGTAGATTTATGAATCATATATTGGATGCCGATCAAATCGGTGGGTTAATAGCGGGGGAAAATTTAGTCATCTCTTGTTGTTATTTCATTATTGGTAGCGTCATTGGTTTTGGAGTGTGGCGTAATCGACAAGCAGGTGTTGACCCACTGGTAGTTACAGTAGCTGGGATTTTTTTAAGCTGCGCTTTTGGTCACGGCTTGCATGTAGTGGGAATGCTGGGTTTGGTTAATTCCCATTTTTGGCAAGCAATAGCGGATTTGTTGACAGTTGCGATCGCATTACGCTTTCTCAGTTTCTATAAAAGTTTTGATTTACTTGCTTGTTTCAGTCAGATATTCGCTTCAAAAATCGAACTGGAAAACAAGAATCAACTCTTGGAAAATACGATGACAGAACTCAAGCAGACACAGATGCAGTTAGTCCAACAAGAAAAGATGTCAAGTTTAGGACAATTAGTAGCTGGGGTTGCACATGAAATTAATAATCCGATTAACTTTATTCACGGTAACTTGACTTATGTCGAAGAATATGCTGATTATTTATTGAGCATTGTCAATGCTTACCAAGCGCATTTTCCGGTTTTACCCTTGCCCCTTCACAGGCTAATTGAAGAAGTTGATTTAGACTTTTTGCAAGAAGATTTACCAAAAATTTTAAATTCAATGAAAGTAGGAAGCGATCGCATCCGGCAAATTGTCATATCATTACGAAATTTCTCGCGCTTGGATGAAGCGGAACTGAAAGTGGTGAATATTCACGAAGGTATTGATAGTACTCTGATGATTTTGCATCACCGCCTGCAAGCAAAACCAGAGCGTCCAGAAATTAAGGTGATCAAAGATTATGCTAATTTGTCGGAAGTAGAGTGTTATCCGAGTTCACTCAATCAAGTGATGCTGAACATTCTCACAAATGCGATAGATACCCTAGAAGAGAAAATTACGCAAAAATCTCATTCAGAAATTCAAGATAATCCACCTCAAATTACAGTCAAAACTTCTTTGACGGCAGACAAATGGGTAGAAATCACGATCGAAGATAATGGAGTGGGGATTCCTGAACAGCTTCAGCCAAGAATTTTTGACCCATTTTTCACGACAAAACCCGTAGGTAAGGGTACAGGAATTAGTATGTCAATTAGCCATCAGATAATTGTCGAAAGACATCATGGTAAATTAATCTGTCTTTCCACCTTTGGTCAAGGAACAGCGTTTGTCATACAAATTCCGTTGAAACAAAACACCTATGCGCTTGTTTAAGGTTATGGTTGTGGTAGAAATACAAAGTTTTGTTGGCTTTTGAAATAGCTATAAAAAAGTTGCGATCGCACTTTGTTTAGTATCTACCTTGCGTTACTAGTATGTTGATATGCGATATGAAGACCATCCATCATTTTATGCGCGTGTCTTCGCCAGAGTTTTAGGATGTCTACTTCCTGGCGAAATTACCGTTATTCTTTTTCCTGGACATGGGTTAGTGCTAACAGAAGCAATCCCAACGCAGCTGATTCCTGAGAACTTGAGAATGCCCAACAGTGAATTTTATGTGTTATTCAAACATCCTGAGCGGGAAATGATCAGAATTTTGCAAGTTGACGAATTTTGCCCAGAAATTGATGGAAGTCAGAATTGAGGCTCAAATTGTTTTAAGTTGCAAACAACAGCTTGTTTATACCAATTTAAAAAAAGAATGCGACAGATCGAAATTAGGAAAGTCTTACTGGAGCTAGATTTCTTAATTGCGTTAGCAAGCCTGCGAGCGTCATTGCGAATTGCGAATTGCGAATTGGTATTAGATAGCAGGTGAACGGTTATAGGATGAGATGACAGTGATCTTATCTACCTTTTATCAGTTCAGATTGGTTTTAGATTCATATTTGGGTGATCGCTAGTTGGTGTTATGGGTGCGATCGCTCAATTTTTATGATTCAATGGCGATCGTGCTTTGTTGAATATCAGCCTTTTAACTGGCTATTCTATGGCAAAACCGTTATTTCTCTTGATTGATAGCCAATTTACGGTGGATAGATTCGAGATAGAGAACATAATAAGTTTCGATAAATTGCAAGTATCCAGTCGTATAAGTACTGGGGTTACAGTATTAAAAATGTTATTTATTTGAGATTGTTAGACAAAGAAATATACTGAGAAAACAGCCCAAAATAGGAGGATAAAGTTTATTCTAAATTTGCTTAATACACAAAATAATTTATACATTCTATGGAACTTATTACTTATGCTAGAGAAGTCGGCAATAAGTATAAGAACATGAACAGAATCTGGCGTATTTTAATGGTTTCTAGCTTGGTTGGATTGGGTACTTTAGTTAATGCTAAAGCCCAAGCAGCTTCTTTTGAAATCGACTCTACCTACACTTTTTTGAAAACCCAGTCTGATACAACTTATTACAATAATGTTCAGACAATTGCAGGTAATACTAAAGCCATCTCTTTAGCTGATTTAGGTCTTGAAGCTGGAAGCACAATTCGTTTAAGTACTTCTGGTGCATTTAACTGGAGTGTTTGGAACCCTGGACAAAGAAACGATATGATTGGGGTCTTCAGTGCTTCGGATACATTGCTTGATTCTTCTTTTCAACAACGTGTAGCTGATGCTATTAGCCTTGATGCTGAAGATGCCAGTAAGTATGCCTATACAGACGCAAACTGGACTTCTAACACTTTATTTGACACCACTAATCAAGCAGGTTCTACTTACGACGGCTCAAAAGGTGCTTATATGTGTAATGGAGCAACTTTAAGTGATGTTAATAGAACTTGCGGTCAAAAAACATTGTTTGATGGTGTATTCGGAATCTTAGGCGAGATGACAATTAAGATTCCCACCAACGCGAAGTTTTTATTCCTGGCGGTTAACGATATTTTCTATAGTGACAACACTGAAAAAATGTTAGTTGATATCACTAATACAGAATCTGTCAATACAGTAGCCAGCGCCAAATATGTAAATGAGACAACTTCTGTTCCTGAACCAAGCGCAGTTGTTGGCATTGCAGCTACACTTGCATTGGGTTTAAGAATGAAGTCTAAAAAACAGTTGGCTAATTAATTTCCTGGACAGAATTCAGAATCATGAATAAATCAAGGGTCTGCTAGATATAAATTTGAATATTCTCATCATATTATTCATCAAACTCTGAGCAATTTTGACTTCGGGATTCTGGATTCTTGTACTTTATTGCAGATTTTATTAGTAAAGGAGAAATATTTAATTTAGGGAAAAATATTTATCAATTCTCAAACTGTTTGATTTACTGGATTAATTTTTTGGCGATCGCTATTCTGAATTACAGATGCGGCCGCCTTTTTTATTGATGGTTATTAAGCTATTTCATCAAGTTTAAACCTAAAAATAAAGCCGCAATAGTTCCTGACACTGAAATTTCACCTTGATAGATTTTATCTAACACTTCCGCTACAGGAATTAAAATTACTTCAATTTCTTCTGTAATATCTAAATTCTGTTCCCCAACTTTTATCACATTCTCAGCTAAAAATAAATGTATGCGGTTAGTATCTTTGCTGGGTTTATCAAAGAAAACAGTAACTTTTTTCACTTGTTGAGCCAGATAACCAGTTTCTTCTTGTAATTCTCGGATGGCGGCGATTTCCGCACTTTCTTGGGTGGGGTCAAAATGTCCGGCTGGTAATTCGATAAAAAAATCGGCGACTGCGTGTCGGTATTGGCGGACGAAAACAATTTCTTGATTACTGGTAATTGGCAAAATAATGGCAATTTCTGGTTTAATACTGACAAAATAATCATCAATCACCTTGCCGTTAGGTAATTCGATTTTATCTTGCCTGACTTTGCACCAAGGATGGTTTAATACCATTTCTGATTGCAAGATTTTCCATTTCTTGAGATTGCTCATAGATGCTAATTAATAAATGTAAAAAAGTATAACAGATGTAGAAAATCGGCTAAAATCACTTAAACTATTTTCTGCCCTAGCCATCATAGAGCAGTCTTATTTGAGCAATGAACAAAAGAGACAAGGTAGACAAGGTAGACAAGGTAGTCCCGATGAAACAAACTTCATAGCCAAGTATGAAAGTGGGACTAGCATTTTTACTCAGCACTCAGCACTTTCAGGTCAGAGAGATGTTTGTATATCGTTTAGGATTGCTATAGAGCAGACTTATGCAAGTAGAAGTCAAGGTATTTACTGTCAATAAACGATTTCCCTTAACTATTAGTCGGGGGACAACTGCACAGACAACGAATGTCTGGGTAAAAATTTCGCAAGATGGCGTTGAGGGCTGGGGTGAAGCATCACCGTTTGGGGTGGGGAATCATGCTCAAAAAACCGAGCAAATCAAAGATGCGATCGCGCAAGTTATACCATTATTAACAACTTTCAGCCCATTGCAGAGACAGCAAGTTGAGCAGTTGTTAATTCAACAGCAAATTCCTTCATCGGCGCGGGCGGCTGTAGATATGGCAATGCACGATTGGTTGGGTAAGTTTGTTGGTTTACCACTGTGGCAGATTTGGGGATGCGATCGCAATCTCATTGTCCCGACTTCGGTAACTATTGGCATAAATTCACCAGAGGGCGCTAGGGCGAGGGCGCGGGACTGGTTAAATTATCTGGATGTGCGGCTGTTCAAGGTGAAATTAGGTAGCCCCGATGGTATTGAGGCAGATCAGCAAATGCTATTAGCAGTCCAACAAGAAGCACCAAATCTAGAATTTTTTGTGGATGCAAATGGTGGCTGGAGTTTGCCAGATGCAATTAAGATGTGTCATTGGCTGGCTGATTTAGGTGTAAAGTATGTAGAACAGCCACTAGCAAGGGGTCAGGAAGAAAGTTTAGCCCAACTCAAACAAGAGTCACCCCTACCGATTTTTGTTGATGAAAGTTGCTTTACTAGCGTTGATATTCCCCATTTGGCAAACTACGTGGATGGAATTAATATCAAACTGATGAAGTCAGGGGGCTTAACCGAAGCATTGCGAATGGTACACACAGCGCGGGCTTACAATTTACAAGTGATGTTTGGCTGCTATTCTGACAGTTCACTCGCTAACACAGCCGCAGCACAATTAGCACCACTCGCTGATTATTTAGATTTAGATAGTCACCTCAACTTAGTTGATGACCCATTTATGGGTGCATTAGTAGTAGAAGGAAAAGTTTTACCAAACGATTTACCAGGCTTGGGGGTACAATACAGTGCGTTTGCCGCTTAATCAACGAATCGCTATTCTGCTGCATGAAGGAACTACAGGAACACAGGGCAAAACCGGGTTGGCAATTTTACGCTACAGTGAAGCCCCGATTGTCGCAGTAATTGATAAGGTAAGTGCTGGTAAGTCTTTGCCAGAATTAACAGGTATCAAGCGTGATGTGCCGATTGTAGAATCTGTCACCGCAGCTTTAGCGTATAAACCCGAAGTATTGGTAATTGGAATTGCGCCCAAAGGTGGTGCTGTACCTGATGATTATTGGATAGAAATTAAAAATGCCCTAGCGGCGGGGATGTCTTTGGTGAATGGGTTACACACACCATTGGCGACGATGGCAGAGTTAAATGCCATTCTCAAACCAGGACAGTTAATTTGGGATGTCCGCAAAGAACCACCAAATATAGAAGTGGCGAGTGGGATGGCGCGGACGCTTCCCTGTCGCCGCGTGTTGACGGTGGGAACAGATATGGCGATTGGGAAAATGTCTACTAGTTTAGAACTACACTGGGCGGCAAAGTTACGGGGTTGGCGTTCTAAGTTTATCGCTACAGGTCAAACTGGTTTGATGTTAGAAGGTGATGGTATCGCTTTAGATGCAGTTCGAGTAGATTTTGCGGCTGGTGCTGTGGAACAAATAGTGATGCGTTATGGCAAAAACTATGACATTCTGCACATTGAAGGACAAGGTTCGCTGTTACATCCTGGTTCTACTGCTACCTTGCCTTTGCTTCGCGGTTCTCAACCCACACAACTAGTATTAGTACATCGGGCGGGACAAACCCATAACCGGAATAATCCCCATGTCCCGATTCCGTCGTTGACGAAAGTTATTCAAATGTATGAATCTGTAGCGAGTGCAGGTGGTGCTTTTGGGAAAGTGCCTGTGGTGGGTATAGCGTTGAATACTGCACATTTAAATGAGTTTGCAGCCCAAGAAGCGATCGCCCAAACTACAGCCGAAACCGGTTTAGCTTGCACTGATCCGGTGCGGTTTGGGGCTGGGTTGTTGTTAGATGCAGTCATGCGAAGTGACGTGTGAAGTAAGGTGCGTGACATTTTATTCACGCATCCTACAAAATTGGCGATCGCACCGCACCCAACCTACGAAATTCTGCTACCGAAGTCTGAAATTTCACACTTCAGACTTTTTTAAACCTCCGGGGGCTTCAACATTCGCCAAATTTCCCCATCAATCTGCACCAAATACTCAGGCTCCAACTCACCAATTTTACGAATAATTCGCTTAGGATCGATCGCTCGCATCTGAAAAACCATTGCTACCGAAAGCAATGTCAAACCATTCAGCACTGATGGCTCAATCCTTACAGTAAATGGAAACCTTGATGCCCCCAAGGAAGAAGTAACTGGGACAATCATTAACATGGGCGAAACCGCAATGTCTGTTTGAACAGCGATCGCTGGGCGATTGCCTTGTTCTTCTCGTTTATCTGAATCTGGTAAACTTACTAACAGAACATCCCCTCTCACTATCTCATTCTCCCAGAGATGCCAGCATTCCTTCTGTAGTCAGCCAATCATCGTCACTTGCTGCTTCCCATGCTGCAAATTCGACCTCTAACTCATTGGGTATTTGTACCAGCAAAGGAGTCAGCAGTGCGACAATCTCTCCACTCACCGAATTTCCATGAGCTTGCGCTCGTTGTGCGATCGCCTGATATAGTTCCATCGGCAATGTCACTTGAGCATCAATGTCACCTGAACCATTCATAAGAACTGAGATATCGATAGAATATCTTATTCATTGTATTGCGATCGCACTGAAATTTTACACTTCCAACTTTGTTTGACAGCGATCGCAAGTTCCCTGCACAGTCACTTCATAGCGTTCGGCTTTTAACCCCGAACGCAGTTTATTCAAATCAATACACTGAAAGGTATTCCAATCAATGTCTTCAATTGCACCACAACAGTTGCAGCGAAAATGATGGTGTGGCAAAACTTTGGCATCGTAACGTGAGACACCTTCTTCTAACAGCACTTCTCGCACTAAGCCGACTTCCCGTAAGGCTTGCAGTGCAGCATATACTGTGGCTTGAGAAGAAGTAGGTGCATCTTGATTCAAGCTTGTCAGAATTTGATCTACTGTGGGGTGGTCTTCTCGCCCTAGTAGATTGGCATAGACGGCGAAGCGTTGAGGCGTTACTCGCAATCCCTTACCCTTGAGTGTTTTGACAATCTCATCAGCTTTTTGCTGCATAGCATTCACTTGAATCATATTAACAGAAATAGATCACTATTATAACCTTTTTCAGAAAGATAAATTGTAGAGAGTACTTCTCACTAATATATAAGTCTTAGTTCAGAATAGTTATGATTTCATCATATCAGTTCAAACAGCAAAACTTGATCATTCTCAGTGCTGAGTCAGAAAAAAATACTCAACACTTTAGTACTATGATAAATACCACGCTCGTGGGCGGTCTTTTAACTCAGCACTCAGCACTTTCCACTCAGCACTCTTTATAACCTGAGATTATCGGAAAACAGTAGCGATCGCTCTAGGCGGATGGGGTCAGTTACTCATAGCATTAAAATAGCCCCTTTGCATAAAATCAGCATGAAACGAACCAGGAAGTCTCTGCTGCTCACCTTGAGTTGGATTTTGTTGTCAGTTAGTACATCAATTGTAATTATTCTGACGCAACCTTTAGCACCTGTTCCAGCCCAAGAACCTGCCACTACCACCGTAGAAACAACAGATACACCCAGTTCCGAAAGTTCACAGCCCAACCAAACGCCAAAGCCAGAAGCGACTGAACCGAAAAAAACAGACACCGCCACGGAACCTGCACTCACGCCTGAAGAACTTGCCCGTCAACAAAAATTTATCGAAGCAGACAAATTATACCTCGCCGGAAATATTACTGAGGCAGAAAAACTCTATCGGGAAGTCAAAACACCATTCGCCAACACAGATACTGCAACTCAAGAACGTAAACCCGCCATTATTGATGCGACGCAACTATCCCCAGCAGGTAAAGTTTACTGGCGAGAATCAGAAGCGGGAATTGCGGCTAAGTTGCAAACAAGAACAGAAGTACCGCTAAAACTATTAGTTGAACAGTATCCCGAATTTATTCCTGGTCATATTCGCTATGCTGAGATTCTCAAGCAATATAATCGCCCCAAAGAAGCTGTAGAGGTTTTAGAACAAGCATCATCACTATATCCCGATCAGCCAGATTTAATTAAAGCTAAAGTTACCGCACTAGCTGATGAAAAAAAATGGATGGAAGCATCCTTAGCAGCGCGTCAATTTGCCATTCTTTATCCGAATGATCCGCAAGCCGAGGAATTTACCCAACTTGCAGAAATCAATCTCAAACGCTACAAAGCCCATATCCGCGAAGAAATTAGAGGTAACACTCTCGCTAATATTATTACAGGTGCAGTCGGCTATGCGGTGACAGGTAGTTTGTTAGGGCCGTTTTCTGCCTTAGACTCTACCATCTTGCTGCTACAAGGCGAAGGTGCGGTGGGTGAGTCGGTAGCGAAACAAGCAAAACAACAGCTACCATTAGTCAAAGATGAAGAAGTGCTGGCCTATGTGAACGAAATTGGGCAGAAACTAGTGAAAGTTTCAGGACGCACCGAATTTAAATACGAATTTTTTGTGATTCCTGAAGAAGAATTGAATGCCTTTGCCTTACCAGGAGGTAAAGTTTTTATTAATGCTGGTGCGATCGCTAAAAGTAATTCTGAAGCTGAACTCGCTGGGTTAATCGGTCATGAATTATCTCATGTAGTTTTATCCCACGGCTTTCAACTAGTTACCCAAGGAAACTTAATTTCTAACGTCACCCAATATCTGCCTTTTGGCGGTACAGTCGGTCAACTTTTCTCCCTCAGCTACAGCCGTGATATGGAACGTCAAGCAGATGTTTTGGGTACTCGCTTAATTGTGGCGAATGGCTATGCTGCTGATGGGTTGCGTAACTTGATGGCGACACTACAAAAACAACAAAAAAATGCGCCTCCTACCTGGATATCATCTCACCCCGGCGGTAAAGAACGGGTAAATTATCTCGAAAACTTAATTATTCGGGGTAAATACAACCGCTACAGTTATGAAGGCGTTGAACGTCACACAGCCATTCAAGCCAAAATTAAACAAATCCTCAAAGAAGAAAAAGAACGAAAAGAGAAAAAGCGGCGTTCTGAATGAATCAAAAAACAAATTTCTGCGTCACTGAAATTATCAATTAGCTAACCTCATATCTACTAAAGGATAATTTATGGCATTTCAACCCTTGAAGCTATTATGTTTAAGCGGTTTGGGCTTATCTTTATTTTTAGGTAATTCCGCCGCCTTTGCTCAAGTTAATGATGGTGGTGGTATTGTTGTACCTACCACTTCCGATCCTTATCCATCAGGTTCATCAAATCCTGTAGACACTTCCTCTAGTGGTACCGTAGCGACTGGTACCAGATTTAGCTGTCAAAACAGCAATGGTCAATATATAGTAATGTATCAACCCGAAAGCCAACCAGGAAGATTCTTTCCTTGGGCTGCTCCTGCACAATTGGGTGGTGGTTGGGACCCGTACAAACGTTGTGTTACTATTGCTCAACGCTTAGAAGAATATCGTCCCGATGGTTTGCAAGAACTCCAAACAGGTTTTTTGAATAACGAAAATATTGTTTGTGTCACTACCGAAGCTAACTCTAGCTGCCGCATTGTGTTGACAGTACCAAGAGACAAAGACCCTTATACTGTCCGTAATAGCATTTTCCAAAATTTAATTTCTGCGGATGATGGTCAACAAACTACTGCTGTGAATACTTTCCGCAACAATAGAGGCGGCGCAGATGAAATTTACAATATCGGACGTACAATTTTAGGTGGAAATAATCGCAGAGTTAGCTCATCGAGAAGTGGCATTAATCTTAAACCGTTCCTCGATCGCAAAGATGGTGGAACTGGAACACAATTACGCAATGGTGTCGCAATTCGTCGTCAAACTCCGACTCAATCTCAAAATCGGACTCGCTTAAATCCTGGTAATTTCCGGTAATATTGTGTGCAGTGAATGTCAAATCTTGACTGATGAAAACTCTCATTCAAGCTCTGTGTTATTTGGGCTAGAGTGAGAGTTTTTGTTATTGGTATAATACAGGAAATTTTCACATACTTACAACTCTTCCCATCTCTGCAAAATTTCCTCAACTGTAGATTTTAGTTCTGGTAAATTCTGCTCAATTACACCCCAAACTCGATTTAAATTTACCTTTAAATAATCGTGAATGAGTACATCTCGAAAACCAGCTATCTGTTGCCACGGTAAATCTGGATAAGCTGCTTTTATTTCAGGAGATAATCGCTTTGTTGCTTCCCCAATAATTTCAAAATTTCTAATTACCGCATCTTGAATAATTAAGGTTTGCAAAAATACTTCTTTGCCACTACAGGTATAAAGCTCAATGCGCTCAATACATTCTTTGATGTTACTCAAGTACAAGCGATCGCCTTTCATAACATTACAGCTTCCTGTAACACTTCATCTCTAATTAACTCATGTAAAGTTTCTACTTCGGTTACATCCACTTTACGTCCAAGTAATTGCTCCAAAGATTGTATGAAAGCAATTTGATCTAGTAAAGTTCGCTGTGGTTCAAGGTCTATCAGAAAATCTACATCACTATCTAGTGTAGCTTCTCCTCTAGCTACAGAACCAAACACTCGCACATTATATGCGCCGTACTCAGCAGCAATTTGTAAAATTTCTTCACGGTAAGCTGTGATTATTTCATCAATACCCATAACCTAACTTAAATCTTTCTTATTTTCATAATATATGGTGAAAGCTTCTGTTATCTATCACCTGATTTCTGCTATGGCGTTTTTCATTGCAATGAGGTACATTCATCTAGCCTCTAGCCTCTAGCCTCTATCTCCTATCTACTTGTACTGCACTCAACCGAGAAACGCTATATTGCTTTGTACTTTATGCAAATTAATTATTCCCGCGTTATACACTTAAGCCATATTATTGATGAAAATATACCTTTATGGCCGGGCGACCCAGCGATAGAACTTAACACTGTTGCTGATATTCAAAATGATGGTTACTATCTGCGGCGTTTTGCGTTAGGTGAACATAGTGCTACCCATATCAACGCCCCGAATAGTTTTGATACTGCTGGTGTAGGAATTGATGAATATGCGGCGGAATCACTGGTTTTATCGGCAGTAGTGATAGATGTCTGCGAAGTTGCTGGGAATAATCCTGATTATGCTTTGAGTATTGCTGATATTCTGGCTTGGGAGGCAAAATACGGTGTGATTGCCAGGGGTAGTTTAGTCATACTGTATACTGGCTGGCAGCACAAGTGGACTGATAGTCATGCCTTCTTTAACCAAGATGCGGCAGGAATTATGCACTTTCCAGGCTTTAGAGGTGATGCTACACAGTTTTTGTTGGATGAACGGCAAATTGCTGGTGTAGGAATTGATACCCACGGTGTTGATCCTGGAAAAGATAACAGTTTTACGACTAACCATTTAGTGTTGGCACAGCAGGGTATTGTGTTGGAGAACTTGACGAATTTAGATCAACTACCTCCTCAAGGTACTACATTAGCGATCGCTATTCTCAGATTGCGTGGTGGTTCTGGTTCTCCTGTGGGTGTGTTGGCTTTTGTGCCTTAACTTTTGTGTATAACTTTTTCGCCTTCTGCCCATTCTTTAAACTTGACGTTAACGTAGAAAGCAAATCAAATCCATAGCAGTTATCTCAAAAAAATTTTTAAATACTAATTATGACTTTGCTAACTTGTCGCAATTATATTAATGGTCAGTGGGTGGATGCTACGACAGGAAACGTTCTGGAAAGTTATAACCCAGCTTTGGTAAGTGAAGTTGTCGCCACCTTTCCCCGTTCTCACACTGAGGATGTAGATAAAGCCGTCGCCGCCGCCCGTGAAGCTTACCGTAGTTGGCGGCAAGTTCCTGCCCCAGCCAGAGCCGAATATATTTTTCGTGTGGGAGAATTATTACTCCAGCATAAAGAAGAACTCGCCCAATTAATTAGTCGGGAAATGGGTAAACCCTTAACCGAAGCTAGGGGTGATGTGCAGGAAGGTATTGACTGTGCTTTTTATAGTGCTGGTGAAGGAAGGCGGCTGTTTGGGTTAACGACACCTTCAGAAATGCCGAATAAATTTGCGATGACGGTGCGAATGCCCATTGGTGTTTGTGCTTTAATTACACCGTGGAATTTCCCTGTGGCTATTCCTTGCTGGAAAGCTATGCCGGCTTTGGTATGCGGTAATACTGTTATTCTCAAACCTGCTGAAGATACTCCCGCTTGTGCAACTAAACTAGTAGAAATTTTTGCCGCCGCCGGTTTACCAGCAGGTGTAATTAACTTAGTGCATGGTGTTGGTGAAGAAGTTGGTAAAGCTTTAGTCGAACATCCCCATGTTGATTTAGTTTCGTTTACTGGTTCTTCGGAAACGGGTGCTTTTGTGGGTGCAACTTGCGGACGCACTCACAAGCGTGTTTGTCTGGAGATGGGCGGTAAAAATGCCCAAGTGGTGATGGAAGATGCCGACTTAGGACTAGCTTTAGATGGTGCGGTTTGGGGGGCTTTTGGGACAACTGGGCAACGTTGTACGGCTACGAGTCGGCTGATCTTGCACCGTGACATTAAAGAAGAGTTTACGGCAATGCTGTATGAGCGTACTAGTAAGTTACGCTTGGGTGCTGGTTATGACCAAGATACAGAAATTGGGCCGATAATTAATCAAAGGCAATTGCAACGGGTGAATGAATATATGAAAATTGCCCGTGAAGAAGGGGCAAAAATTTTAATTGGTGGCGAAATTGCCACTGAAGGACAACTACAACAGGGTAATTTCTTTTGGCCAACTATTTTAGATAATGTTACGCCAGATATGCGCGTTGCCCGTGAAGAGATATTTGGCCCTGTAGTGGCATTAATTGAGGTTAATTCCTTTGAAGAAGCGATCGCTATTCTCAATGATACTAATTACGGTCTGTCTTCTTCCATTTATACCCGCGATATCAACCGGGCGTTTACCGCCATGCGGGACATTGAAGCAGGCATTACCTATATTAATGGCCCGACTATTGGCGCAGAAGTACATTTACCTTTTGGTGGTGTGAAACAAACAGGTAACGGACACCGCGAAGCCGGAACCACTGCTTTAGATGTATTCACAGAATGGAAGAGTGTGTATGTTGACTTTTCTGGTAGTTTACAACGCGCCCAAATAGATAATCGAAGTTAGTCAATCGCCTCTTGCATGAGTTGGGCGAAAATAAACTAAAATCCCGACACCCCAAACCCTTTTACCCAGTCGCCACAAACAATCTTTGTGCAGAAATCCTCATAAAATAATGCCCTTTGTAATGTATCTAAACAAAGGGCGATAAACACTAAAGCTAAGAGGGCAATATATGAATGTAATATGTATCACCTGGGAATGGTAATCTAGCTTACCTTTATGTTTTTTTCATTTGTGCAGCGTGAACAGAAACATATATGACAAGTTTGATACATATTTGTTAAGAATAGTTACAGCACCCGTAACACTAGGAAATATTTCTTCTTATGGTAGACTCCCTTGAGAATAACCCACCGCATCAAGTCGTGATCATTGGTGGTGGCTTTGGTGGACTATATGCAGCAAAGGCACTGGCTAAGGCTAAGGTAGACGTAACGCTGATTGACAAACGTAATTTTCACTTGTTCCAACCATTGCTGTACCAAGTTGCCACAGGTACACTATCACCTGCTGATATTTCCTCTCCGTTGCGATCGGTATTAAACAAAAGCAAAAATACGAAAGTGTTGTTGGGAGAGGTGAATGATATAGATCCCCAAGCACAGCAAGTCTTTTTGGGTGATCAAGCGATACCATACGATACGTTAATAGTGGCTACAGGTGCCAAGCATTCCTATTTTGGTAAAGATAACTGGGAAGATTTTGCGCCTGGTTTAAAAACTGTAGAAGATGCGATCGAAATGCGTCGCCGGATTTTCTCGGCGTTTGAAGCCGCAGAAAAAGAAACTGATCCTGAAAAACGTCGGGCTTGGTTAACCTTTGTGATTGTAGGTGGTGGCCCTACAGGGGTAGAATTAGCAGGTGCGATCGCTGAACTTGCTTATCAAACCCTCAAAGAAGATTTCCGCAATATCGACACATCCGAAGCGAGAGTTTTACTTCTAGAAGGACTAGATCGGATTTTGCCACCCTTTGCACCAGAATTATCGCAACAAGCAGAAGCATCTTTACAGCAATTGGGTGTTAGCGTTCAAACCAAAACTTTAGTCACCAACATTGAAAACGATATTGTCACCCTCAAACAAGGTGATGAAGTGAAAGAAATTGCTGCCAAAACAGTATTATGGGCAGCAGGTGTGAAAGCTTCACCAATGGGGCAAGTTTTAGCAGAATGTACAGGTGCAGAATGCGATCGCGCCGGACGAGTGGTTGTTGAACCAGACTTAAGCATCAAAGGCTATCCCAACATTCATGTAGTTGGCGACTTAGCAAACTTCTCCCATCAAAATGGCAAACCTCTTCCTGGTGTTGCGCCAGTAGCGATGCAAGAGGGAGAATATGTTGCTAAATTAATTAAGGAAAAAATCAAAGGTAATACCTTACCTGCTTTCAACTATAGCGATCGCGGCAGTTTAGCCATGATTGGGCAAAATCTAGCCGTCGTGGATTTAGGCTTTATCAAACTCAAAGGTTTCTTTGCTTGGCTATTTTGGCTATTGATTCATATCTACTTCTTAATTGAGTTTGATAACAAACTAGTAGTCATGATTCAGTGGGTATGGAACTATGTCACCCGCAAACGTGGCGCAAGATTGATTACTGGGCAAGAAGCTTTGGCACAAGCAGGAAATGAAGCGCCTAGTAAATATTACAAAGCCACACCACCAAGACAAGCACTCAATGTCTAAAAAGGTAGGACTTACGCACCAACATTGTCTGTAGAGATTGGGTGTGAGGGTGAAAGAATATGGGGTGTAAGGGTTTTGGATACATACACCCCTATACCCTTTCACCCTTGCCCATGATGATTTTTCGCTGTTCCCTGTTTAACAATCATTAGATAGTAAAAGTCTAGGTATCGGCAAGTTTTGATTTTCCAGCAATTCACTTGCCGGAATTTTGTTTAAACTTGTTTGCTGTAATACTGTCAATAATTCGGCACTTTGGCTTAATAACTCATCTACATTAATACCGCCATAACTATCTGGATAACGGCGCAGGCGGTTGCTTCCTTCTCCGAGTAAAATAGCTGCGCCGCGCAAATTCTCATTTCTGAGATGATACAAAGCTACAGCAATTTGGAGAATGCCCTGGTAAAAAGTTTTTTCGGGTTCAATGGCTTCGATCCACAAAGCCTCTAAAGTGTCATGACAGGCGTAAAACTGTCCAGAGTTGAACTGTTCTACACCTTGCCAAAACTCTTGGGGCATAGTTTCGCTCATGCCATACTATCTCTTACTTCTTTAATAGTTTCGATAGAGATTTCTTGGCTTTCACCAGCAAATTCATTGTCTGATGTTAAAAACAGCATACAATGGCATTCTTTCCGTTCCCTCATTGGTACACAAGGACAGTTCCAATATGTAGCCTTGACTTCAGCTTCTTTGTCTTCGTAGTGGCGACAGGGACACAAAGGCGCACCTAGATCGTCTTTATGTTTGGCTAACCCTTCAATTACCACTGCTGTAACCGAAGGTTCACTACAGAAGTACGTTCCAGTACGCTTGGCGTATTGTTCGGAAAAATGCCGCATTGCTTCTAAGCTTTTATCGCTGGAATGTGTGTTAACTTCTGATGTGATCATGTGGATCGGCCGCTCATAATTTAAATATTTCTTTGCATTGTACCTCAGCCTCAAGGCGCTATTACTGGGGATATCTCCCCAACCTGAACAGATTCAATGATGATATTTAACAAAAACCGCAATAAATTAGCATTCATTGAAATATTAAATACATAGAATACTCATTTAAAATGCTTGTAAAGGTTTTTGTAGTTGGGGTTGTAAAGCTTGTTCGCTTTGCACCACAATACCAGGGCAGTCACGATTGACAACCGTTGATGCTTGATCTGAGGAATTATTATTCTGCCACAAAATCCAACGACTGCCTTGGGGTAAGGAAGAGAGTGTCAGAGAATTTTGAGTTAACCAAATTAAAGGATTGTTTGGTGTTTCTGTGGCGTTGATATCTTCTTGAGATGTTGCCGCAGCTAGGGTTTCTAGAACAATGCGTAGGCCGGAGGACTTGCCGCAGGCATCGCCTTTTACCAAATTTGTCCCAGCTGTCCAGAGTTTGACGGGCATTCCCATCCGTTGTGTGTAAAAGTACAAGCTGGCTGCGGCAATTACGGCTTCCTCAAAATCATCTTCTTGCCATTCACCACCACTATCTAAGGCAATAATGATTTCTTGTCCACCTGTGACAACTTCTAACTCCCGGACTCGTAATTCACCATAACGGGCGCTAGTCCGCCAATGAATCAGTCTGGTGGGGTCGCCGATGCGGTAAGGACGCAGCGATCGCACTAATCCCGATGTCGCTGTCTGCAATGGGCGATTGATAGAATCACCTTTTTTGCTTTCTTCTTGTCCCATTTCATCAACTAAGGGACAAGTGGTTAAAGGTAATACAGTGGGGTAAACAATAGCGATCGCTTCACAATCTCGCTGACGACGACACCAAAATAAACCTAAAGGTGCGCCAGTTGCTAATTCCACATTGTGCCAACGATAAATACCTCGACGCTGGGTTTGGTGATAATAAATCCAACGGTAACTATTTTTACTCGGAATAACTTCTATTGGCTGTTTGATTGGCTTACCCAAAACAAAAGGCAAAATATCCTCGACTTGCAGCAAACTTACAGATTGTGACGTGGGATTGTGGATTTCTAATTCTACAGTCAATTCATCCCCAGCCGAGACAGGCTGAATTGGATTGCGGGTGATAGTTAAACCAACAAGCGATCGTGGTGGTAAAACTGCTGCTACTACCAACAGCGCCACACTCACACCGCTAATAGCATACAGCCACCCCGCCATCGTATTGACAGCCGCCCCAAAAAAACAAATAGCAACTCCCGCAAGCACCCAACCGCCGTATGTAGGTGTACTTGCCCGATTTTCTAACCAGTTGGTGATGGGTTTGATAATTTTCATGTTTCTTTTTTAACCCAAAATCACCGGAAGTTCACAGTGGCGCTGGTGTTATTTCACGAGCAGAACAATCATAATAATTAGCAAGCATCACCTTGATAATGCAAAAATGTCTAACAACCTCAGTCACATAGAAGAAATTCAAGCAATTCGTCGCCGACCGGCTATGTACTTTGGGAGTGCAGGAGTGCAAGGTACAGAACAGTTTGTTTATGAACTGGTAGCCAATGTTCTTGATGCTTATTTGACAAAAAAAGCAACCTTTGTGAATGTAACTTTGGATGGAACCACTATCTCAGTTGTAGATGATGGCCCAGGACTGCCATTTGATGAACCCAGTGATATCGAAGGTGTTAGCCTGGCTACTAAGTTGCTAACTCGGATTCATCAAACACGCTCATTTGATGAACACACTCCCCATGTTCATATAGTTAGCCGAGGCGTTGGTTTAGCACCAATGAATGCGACTAGTATTCAACTTAAGGTACAAAGTTGGCGTTCTGGAATGCTATGGGAACAGTGTTTTAGTAAAGGAATTGCTCAAGGATCAGCCAAGATTATTCAACAAGGTAATGGTCGAGGAACCAAAATTGAAGTCACACCTGATCCTGAACTTTTTAGACAAACACAACCCAGAGTCGGGATAATTCGGAGGGCTTTGTTTGACACTGCTCATTTATTTGCTGGGTTGAGAATTGGATTAAATGAAGAGCGTTTCTATGCACCACAAGGACTGAAAATGCTGGGATATATACTTTTGACTCGGCAAACAGACGCTAACAATGAGCCATTTCACGTAACTTTGCATCATAATAATATTTTGATTGAAGCGGCAGCTTTTGGCGATCGCTTCTCGCAAAACCGCATATTTTCATGGGTAAATGGAGCCAGAACCCCAGATGACGGCAGCCATGTTGAAGGTTTTCGACAAGCATTAGCAGAAGTCAACTGGGAACCTGCACTGAGTTTGATTCATATTGTGATGTATGACCCACGTTTTGCAGGGCCGACGCGGGATAAATTGGATGTCCCACATATTAAAGAAGTAATTCAAGAAGCACTGCGAGAACCTTTATCATCCTGGTGGGAAGACCCCAAAACGTAAGCGGAACCTAATGATGAGAGCCTTTCTCAGAGACTTGACTGCTGAAATTTGAATATGAAATCTAGAATTGTAGATATAACGCCGTGTACAACTTTATCTCAAACCTAACCCCCAACTCCTTCCCTACGTTCGCGCAGCGTGTCGCAGACAGAGAAGGGGAGCAAGATTCAAAGCGTCTCTCCGCTTCGGGGAGCCAGCGCGTTGCGGAGGTTCCCTCCGTTGTAGCGACTGGCGTGAGAGGTTTGGAGAGGGGTTTCAAGAATAAATCGCACATCGCGTAAATTATAGTCTGACAAAATACCAAAAAATTTAAATTCGTGACACTTAGAGAATTAGAAAACCAACTTCTTGCTCTTAGCCCTAGTGAAAAATTGCAGGCAATACAGTTACTTGCCCAAAGTCTTGGTAGCAGTTGGCAAGGAATAGAGAAAACCCCTGGAGTCTGTGGTGGCGAGGCGCGAATTGCCAACACTCGTATTCCAGTTTGGGTACTTGTGGAAGCTCGCCGTCTTGGATATAGTGATGCTGACCTTTTGACAAGCTATCCCAGCATTTCAGCTACAGATTTAGCTAATGCTTGGGTATATGCAAAAGCTCATTCTGATGAAATTGAATTGGTAATTGAGCGTAATCAGGTAGCGTAAATGGCAAGATTTTACGCAGATGAGCAGTTTCCGTTTCCGGTTGTCGTTATTAGGCGTAGGTTGGGTGGAGGAACGGAACCCAACATCATCAAAACTTTGAAGTTAATTCCTAAATGTTAGATTTATCAGGACTTACGCAAAAGTATGAAAAAACGAACCACAAAGGGCGCAAAGGACACGAATTTATAAGAGTTTGAGAGAGTTCTTGCATAAGTCCTATTAATTAAAAAAACTGTTTGTTATATTCAAAAGATACTATAGAGTAATAGCTAATTAACTGTATAATTTATGGATCTGTAACTGTACTAAAAATTATCAAAGTTAATTGACTCACATTGGATGCTATCAAGTAAAAGTCCAAATAAATGCACTGGCTCAGGATAATGCTTTTCTTTCCCCAGCCAGTATAGATGACATACCAAATAATTGGTCTTGTAACTGGGTGAATTTCTGGAAAAATACTAACTTCGAGTGTCAAAATATAGTCAAAATTGTTTATCAGGATGAGGTTTGGGGATTAGTGCATTATGGTCTTTATCCATATCTTTATCCCAATTCTGTTCCTCCCAGATTTTTAGAGATAGAACACATAGAAGCGCACCCTACAAGTCGAGGAGAAATTGCTGGGCGGTTTATGGAACCTATTGGCAAATGGTTAATCTGGTATGCAACACAGGTTGCTTTAAAGTTTTGTCAAGCACAATCAGATGATCCACTCGTTATTCTAGAAGCTCTAGATACAGCTGTGTCATACTACAGAGATAAGGTGCAGATGGAATATCTTGGTTTCGCACGTAGCACTCCTGGAGAAGATTTATATGGCTTCAGATTCTCACGAACAGCAGCAGAAGCATTCTGCCAGCGACATGAAAGCCAATGGGGAGGAGCAATACAGTATGAGCAGTGATGAAATTAGAGCAGGATCAAAAGAGATGATGACACACGCTCAAAGACAAGCTTTTCTAAAAACATCTTCTTTAGGACAATTATTTGGAGTAGCAAATTTACTTCCTGAAGTTGAAGCAGCTGACGAAGAATCATCAGAAGAACTACCAAGGCTGAAACGAGTGCGTGGACTATTTAAACTGAAGCAAGTAGGACACAATCAGCATTCTTCGACTGATGCTGAAATTTCTAAAACTAATAATCAAGTTTAGGTAAACATACGTGATTAGACGTGTTTTAGTAGATTTTGATATTCTACTAGATGTTCTGCTAGACCGAGAGCCGTATGTAGAATATTCTGTAAAACTCTGGGAGTTAATCGAGTCTGGGCAGATAGAAGGTTATGTAACCCTAACAACTCTCAACAAAATATTTGATATTGGTAGAGAAAAAGGAGATATTGAGATCGCCTGGCAAGCTTTATCAGAGATTCGAGCAATCATGAATATTTGCCCTATTGATGATCAAATTTTAGCAAAAGCCAGCAGTTATAAAATAGAAGATTTTGAATTTGCAATACAGTTAGCCTGTGCAAGTGTTTTAAATCTCGATTATATTCTAAGTAGAAAAAAAGGTAATTTACAAATATTCTATAATTTAGATTTTAAATATATTTCAGAAAATATTTTTTCTTTAGTACCAGTAAAACAGTTCTTAGACTCTTATTGCTTATTTGACAATCCTACCCATTACATAACGCGTTATGTTAAGGAAGAAGAAAAGCGTTTATATTTTGTTGATTTTATCCTGAAGAATGTTCATCAGATAATAGCTAATTGCGCCAAAGACTTGTTAATAGAGCAAAAACTAATTGATTCAAATGATCAAGCACACATCAAGAGCTATATAGAAACTATCCAAAGAGATATGGCAAATATTTTAAAATACATTATGTATGTCATACTATCTTATGACACTAGCGTTTTTGATAAGCTTAGACTTGATTGTTTGGATAGAAAAGAAACTTCACAATCTCTAAATTTAAACCACGAATCTGTGATTTTTTTGATTTACAGAATGCAAGACAATATCTTAAAGATAACTAATGAATCAACGGATATTGATCATGTTGATTGCATTAGTTTAATCTATGAATTAAACAGCTATTTTGAAAAATTGATAACTGTTATTAATTAAATCCAAATATTTACTCACTCAACATTTAAGTGATTTTCTAGCAATGATGCGATCGCTTCTGGATGAAGTTTCTTATACTTCTTTTTACCGAGTAACAAAACGCAGTTAGGGGCGCTGCTACAACGTTTTTGACAGTCTGTGTGTTCAATTTTTACTTTGTCTCGCAAACCGCGATCGCACAGAGTTTTTTCTAATTCTGATAATAAACCTTTACCACCTTTTTTCACACAGCCAGATTTTTGACACACCATAATTTTGGCTTCTGGTTGCGGTAATAATTCTTGAGTTGGACAAGCAGCAACTGGTGTGACTTGATGTGCTTTAATTTTGATTTTGCCTGTGCGTGTGTTGACTTTACTCACACCACAAACATGAATTTGCTCACCAGGAGCTAAACTACATTGCAACGAACTACGCAAATCTTTTGGTAATTTGATATATAAATTACCAGAAGGAATTGCTAATTGCAGATATTTAGCTTTTCCTGATTTAATGCCTGCAAAACCCTGGAACTGACCTTCTAAGTTCAATTCCGATAATCTGAGATATTTGTCACCCATGTTAACTACTCAAAATTTAATTACAAAATAATTAACCCCATGCTTGTGGGGCATTTTTGCTGATTCTTGAGTAAAAAGGAAGAAGGAAAAATTGGTTGTTACCTTTTGCCTTCTCTCTTTACTGTTGACTTGTATTTTTTCGCTAGATTCCTATAGGTAATAGCCTACAAATCAGGAATGAATATTTTTATTCTCTAGCCTCTGATTTCAAGCCAAGCGTCTAGCTTCTACAGTTTTAGGCAAATTTGCTACATCAGGTATTTCGGGAAATTCTAATTCCCAACCATTGGCTAAGGTAAGAATTTTACCAGCTTCACCGTCTGTTTGTTTAACTACTACTTCTTCTAAATCTTTTTTAGCGACGTAGACTGTTAAATTACCATTATCATTCATCCGTAGCATTACCTTCATGATTTTCCTCAGCAGATTCTAGTTCTTTTTTGCGACAACCAACAACAATGCCTTTATCTAAAAAATGCACCGCATAAATATAGGAACGTTGTAAAAAAGTGCCTATACTTGCTACGTAACCAATGTCTCCTTTCTTCGCTAAAATTTCGCCAATTTCTCTACCGGGAAATGTACCGTCATTTTTAATTTGTTTGCGGAGTCTGACTTTTTCACCAATTTCAAAATCAGGTTCTGACTCTAATTCGTATTCATCGGGTTGCATGAGAATACCTCTGTTCTTTTACCAAGTTCAACAGTTCTTCGGTTGTCAGGCTGCGTTTTTTCTTAACTGATTGTTGGCGGACTGCATCTAATACAGATTGGGTTTCTTCGGGGTTGAGAAAGATCCCATGCTGCTGAAGTAAGCTAGATACCAAATGCTTTCCAGAATGCTTACCAACGACTAAACGTCTTTCCCAACCAACTTCTTCTGGTGCAAAGGGTTCGTAGGTGTTAGGGTTTTGTAATACGCCGTGTGCATGAATTCCAGATTCGTGAGCAAAGGTATTCTCACCAACAATTGCTTTCCAAGGTGGTACACCAGCACCGGCGGCTGCGGCTACAAGTTGCGATAATTCCAACAAACGGGGTGTGTTAATTCCCATATCTAAGCCATAGATGCGTTTGATGGCCATGACAACTTCTTCTAAAGCGGCGTTACCTGCTCTTTCACCCAAGCCGTTGACGGTGGTGTTAACAGATGTTGCGCCACCTTTAATTCCGGCAAGTGCGTTAGCTGTCGCCAAGCCGAAATCGTTGTGGGTGTGGATTTCTACAGGAATCGACAACCAAGAAACAAGGCGCTTAACTTTTTTGTAGGTGGTGAAAGGATCGAGAACTCCTACGGTGTCGCAGAAACGAAAGCGAGATGCACCCCATTCTTGAGCATACAGAGCGACATCTAACAAAAAGTTTTCATCGGCTCTGGAAGAATCTTCGCCACCGACGGCTACCCAAAGACCGCGATCGCGTGCGTAACTGATACAATCTTTGAGTCTTTGCAGACTTACTCGCCACTGTCCATGAAACTTGGCAGCGATTTGGATACCGGAAACCGGAATCGCAATATGTACTCGCTGCATTCCACAAGCAATGGAAGCTTTGATATCAGAAATTACAGCGCGGTTCCAGGCGAGGAGGTTGGCTTTTAATCCCAAGTCAGCAATGATTGAGATGGCACGAATTTCATCTTCTCCCATCGCTGGGATACCGACTTCTAATTCATGCACGCCGATAGCATCGAGAAATTTGGCGATCGCAATTTTCTCTTTTAAGGTAAAAGCAACACCTGCTGCTTGTTCGCCATCGCGTAATGTAGTGTCATTAATTATGATTTCACTCATTTCAAACAGCCTCATAGGAATTTTTCTTAATATTCTTTCTGTAGCGTTAATTATTTTCCGCAACGCTGAGTAAAGGTAAATGCTATAAATTAATCCAATTAATATTTTGTCTTCATCATTCTTTAATATTAACCAGATAAAGACATCGCATCTGTATGACAGAAAACAAAACGACAGTATAATTTAACTGCCATTTTCACTATTGTCATGCACACTTTTTTCTAGTAGAAGATAGCCCAAATAGGTGTTAAGTAGACTGGAAACAAATAAGAAAACAAATCCACAAACAAAGCTAGAAATCATAATCCTATCTCCCGATAATTGCAAGTCATTTCTGCCAAAAAGTTGTAACTAGCGATCGCCAACATATTGCCAGTAAAAATTTGTTCAGTTCATCCCACAAATCAAAGCTCCAATTTCTCCCTTGTCTCCCCTGTCTCCCTCATCTCCCCCATCTCCCTATCTATGCTCATCTAGCCAATCTAAAATTTGTTCTAGCTGTTCTAAGTTGACCAATCCATATTGCCA
Organism: Nostoc sp. FACHB-190; assembly: GCF_014696905.1. NCBI lineage: Bacteria > Bacillati > Cyanobacteriota > Cyanophyceae > Nostocales > Nostocaceae > Nostoc > Nostoc sp. FACHB-190. The sequence continues at coordinate 102,136 of NZ_JACJQW010000024.1, read as the reverse complement.
AAGCAGCATCGGTAATGGTGCATCATCAAACTTTTTGTGTCGCAGTGCTACAGCAATATCTGCATTGGTGAGTTCGAGTTCTGTATGTAAAAATTTGATGAATTTTGATTCTTTCGTGCGGGTGGACATAACTAAACCAGAAACAGATAAGTATAGAGGAGAATTAAAGATTGAGTATGCAATTTAGGCAACTAAAAAAATCAGAGTTAAAAATAAAAGAGAAGCTGATTTTTTTGGTTTGTCAAGACAGGTTTATAAATCCCAACAATGTTTTAACCAGTTGACCAATTCTTGACGTGGAGCGAAAAATTGCATAATCGTACTACGGACTAAAATTGCTGCCAGTAAACTGTTAACTTGGACTCGTAAAGAACCATCAGGGTGACAAGCACAGGGAATCATTAACTCTTGCAAACGGTGATAAATTCGCCAGCGATCGCTCAATGGAATCTGTAAAATTTGCTCACCTAAAGTATTATTTGTCATTGGTCATTTGTCCTTTGTCCTTTTTCTTTTGTGTAATATTAGTTACTATGTTTTATTCTTTTGCCTTTTGAGTTTTAACTTCTGATTGACGGATTGATTCGTAACTTTTGATTTTTTGTTCAAGTTGCTCAATGCGAGATAATAAGGAACGAATCACAGTGGCTTCCACATCCGGGAGTTTGTTATGTTCGAGAGGAGATTGATTCTTGTCTTTGCGAGAAATAATTCGTCCGGGAACGCCGACAACAGTGGAATCAGCCGGAACATCACGCAACACAACGGAACCCGCACCCACACGGACGCGATCGCCTAATTGAATATTTCCTAAAACCTTCGCACCAGAACCAATCACAACGTTGTTACCTACAGTCGGGTGACGTTTCCCACTTTCCTTCCCAGTTCCGCCGAGAGTCACCCCTTGGTAAATCAGCGTGTAGTCTCCCACAATCGCCGTTTCCCCAATCACAACCCCCATCCCGTGGTCGATAAATACGCCTTTACCAATCTCTGCACCTGGGTGAATTTCAATTCCGGTTAAGAATCGACCAATATGAGAAATGAAACGCGGAAAGAAAGCTACGCCTCGACGATGCAACCAGTGAGCCAGACGATGTAAACAAAGCGCGTGGAAGCCAGGGTAGCAAAACACCACCTCTAACCAATTACGTGCAGCCGGATCACGTTCAAAAATAATCCGAAAATCACTCAACACTGGCTCAAAAGAAGTGACAGCAGAGAGTAAATTTTTCAGCAGGGATGTTTTTACAGAATCAGGCGCTACTGTCGCTGGTTGATTACTGTCTAATGACTGTTGCATCGGTACTGTCTGGGTAAAAAAGCCTTGTGCTATTTTTATGCTTATAGCAGGCGACCCCCAACAGGACAGTACACTCTATGTCGGTTGGATTTATTGTATTTATTAAGGTTGTACTCAACCACTACAAAGCTTTATTTTTAATTAATAATAAATTTCTCTTGGGGTAGGGGTACTAGCTTTTTAAAGTAGGGGTACTAGTATTTCTTGGGTGGGGGTTTAAGAATTGCGGTACTCACCATCAAAACCTTGACCCGTCTGAATTTGCAGCGATTTATCCAAGTTATTTTACGATATATTAAGCTGTACTCAATTGCCCGGAAATCGGGTGTAGAGACGACTACAACTTAATTTCTGTATCTCTAGTTACGATTGTAATTTTACGGTTTTGCCACCCAAAAAACCAAATTCTTCACTTTGTTTTAGCTTTTATTATTTGTATTTGGAGATACTAATAAATTCCGATTTTACACCCTGTTGATTTGTGGGAGGATGGTGAAGAAATCTTTCCCCCCCACACTCCCCACACTCCCCACACTCCCCACACCCTGACAGGTGTAGGTTTTTTACAAAGTGGCTAAAACTATGATGATTACGTGGTCAATATGTCGGATTATGAACCTTGTTTTTCTGTGTTGTGTATGAATCCGTAATTTTTGACCTGATGCTGAAACGACGACTTAAGTGTTCCAGCAATTGGACAATCGAATCTTAAATTTTTGAGTGAGTTCAAAACGCTGATTTTCAAGTATGGACTCATGCTTATGTAAAAAACCTACACCTGTCAGCCCCCCACACCCCCCACACTCCCCACACTCCCCACACCCCCCACACTCCCCACACCCCCCACACTCCCCACACTCCCCACACTCCCCCCACTCCCCACACTCCCCCCACTCCCCACACTCCCCACACTCCCACACCCCCTACTCCCCATTCCCCGATAAATAGCAATGACAATTGGGCTTTTCAATGAGTGACTCAACCAAGGCATTGAGGGCTGTGGCTGCTAGTAAACCACCGCCCAAAGTGCCTTCTGTGGTGATGGTAGGAATTGCTTGTTGCATAATTTGGCGTTTGGCGGCGGGTGCATGGCTAAAGCCGATGGGCATTCCGATGATGAGGGCGGGTTGAATTTTTTGTGCTTTAATGGCAGTGCAGGCTGCTAACAATACAGAGGGTGCATAACCAATGACTAAAATGCTACCCTGGGAGACTTGTAATAATTTTTCTTGCCATTCTTGATGTTGCCAAAATTCCTGTTCGGCTTCTGTGGCAGTGGTGATGTGGGGGTTATTAATTAAAGTTGTGACATGACAGCCTAAATGAGCTAATCTTGTTTGATCTAAAGCGGCGGCAACGGTAGGAATATCCACAAAAATCTCGCAACTGGCTGATAAGGCGTGACGACTAGCTGCGATCGCTCCGGCACTGACTCTCACAAAAGATGCTAAACTCACATCACCACAGGCTAAAACCAATTGCGAAATCAGGTGTTGTTCAATTTCCGAACGGTCAGATAAATCAGGTAATAAATGTTGTAGAGATTCGGCAAATGCTTCTGAGTGGGTGTGTACTTGGGCATCTAAACCATTCCACAGTTTTTCTAACCCGCCTAATCCTATGTGGGTTTCGACTTCTAACAATTTTAGTTGGGCTAAGACTTCCGCCTGCATAATTTGACAATGGCGATCGCGTCCTAATAATCCTTCTAAGGCTGAGGCGGTTTGTCGCAATTGGGCAATTTGCTGCATAATTGCCTGATACTGTTTTTGTAATTGCGCTGTCAGAGTTTCGGTTTCTGGTTCCATCTCCAAAATGTGGCGGATGTGGTTGAGTTGGAACCCTTGTTGCTTCAGCGCCACAATTCTTTGCAGCCTGATGACATCTTGTTCTGTGTAAAGACGATAATTACTCGGCGATCTGACTGGTTGCGGCAACAAACCTAATTGATGATAATGTCGTACCATACGCGGCGTAATGCCACCACCAACCGCTTCCGTTAGTTCTTTGATTGTTAAAGAACAATTATTCATACATCACAGCCAAGCTAACCACATACTATTATTTTGAGGTTTAGACGAGATAAGTAAGAATAGTCAGATCCCCGACTTCTCCAAAGAAGTCGGGGATCTCGCCCAACTAACTAAAACCCTTGCAACTGTTTCTCAGTCACCCAAGCAGCATGAAACCCATAAGGTACACGTTGGGGAATTAACACTCGCGCTACAGGTTCACCAGTAATATCTTGAGCATTCATTACCAATAATTCTGAAGTATTGGCTGTTTCATCGTGAACAAAAGTCATTAACCAGCCATCATCTTCAGCTGTGGCGTGAGGACGTGGTGCAAATATAGACTCACCACCATAACGCCCTTGCCCAAATTCACGAATTTGGGATGTACCATGATCAAAATCGTATTTAATTACACCGTCGAACAAAGGTACAGGAGTAGGTGCGCTTTTATTCACGTAGCCATAGCGAGTTTGTCGTCCTAACAAGTTTTCGTTGACGCGGGGAAATTCCCCAGATGTGTCATCTAATCTGGACTCAGACACAGCCCCAGTCTTGAGGTTAAACCGCCATTGATGGAGTCGGGGAATATTCCCATCAGGATCATCAACGCCATTAACACCCAACACAGAAGTAGAACTCATCCGACAGGCTATTAATACGACTTCATCACCTTGTTGATAGGCGTTGAGGGTATGAAACACGTAGCAAGCAGGACTTTCAAACCATTGAATCTTGCTGTTATCACCGTGACGTGGGAGAATGCCAAAACGACTGGGGCGATCGCACTCAAACATGATCATTGGTTTTCCCTGCTGCATCCTTGCTGGGTTGAAGGTCAAGGGTAAATCCATGAAAATTGTATAGTCTTCTGTAATGGCAAAGTCGTGCATCATCACAGGTTCAGGAATTTCAATCGGTACAGTGAATAACAACTCCCCTGTAGCGGAAACTATGCCGTACTGCAAATATGGCGGCGTAAATGAATAGCCAAAAAACACCATTTCACCCGTAATTGGATCTACCTTTGGGTGTGCCGTAAACGGAGAAACAAGTTTGCCATTATAGGTGTGTTCGCCAATTGTCTTTAACTCAGGTACTTGAATTGTATGAGGCGCACCAGCTTCCCACACTGCTAATAACTGACCACCATGCCAAACTAAGGCGGTATTGGCGGTATTTCTCGATATTGGTGGCGCATCTGTTTGTGGTGGTTCTAACAACCCAGTCAAGACTGCTTTACCCGCTTCATGTTCTGTTTCCCATTTTTGCGTCTGCACATAACGGTTGCGATAAACCGCCTTACCGCCACTAATTCTGACACCGTGCAGCATCCCGTCACCATCAAACCAATGATACTGACCAATAGGTGAATATTGCGGGTTAGGGCCATTCCGCACAAACATCCCTGATAGTTCTGGTGGGAGTTCCCCAATTACTTGCAGGTTTTCTGCCGTAATTTCTGCGGAAATTGGCGCAAAATTGCCATCAAGATAAGGATTTACTGCTGTTGTGGTCATGATGTTGTCTACAAAACGCTGTGAATTTGCAATACTACTTAATCTTAATGATGACAATATAGCAATCCTCATAGGGAACAGGTGGGAGGGATGTGGGAGGGGTTGGAGGTTTGGGAGGATGGTGAAGAAATCTTTCCCCCCACACTCCCCACACTTCCCCCACTCCCCACACTTCCCACACGCCCCACACGCCCCACACTTCCCACACTCCCCACACTTCCCCCACTCCCCACACTCCCCACACCCCGCCCCGAAGAGGCTAGTCAGCGAATAGGGTGCGCTAACAGTGTTAACGCACCCTACAAAAATTAATAGATTGTTGACAAAAGTAGATATATCTAAATAAAACCTACAGATGTAAACTACTGTAATATTGATAACTTGCCAAGCATTGATAGTTGTAGTAAATATCTCGGCTCTAAATATTTACTTAATATTTAAACTTATGATTGTTGAGGCCCTTTAGCATCGCATTCTCTGTGCCAGCATCGTTTGAGCAAATCAATCCGCCAGCTATGAGCAAAGCGTTGGGGATTTAATTCTAGTTGATGATCACGGCTAAATAAGGGCTGGTTGAGATATTGCCAAAGAGGAAATTTAATCTTGGTGTGTTTTTCTGCCATAACGAGGAACAAAGGAAATATATATAAGCGATCGCCTTATAGCAGCAGTGGAAATTTTTACTCAAAACTACCACTTACTGATTTTCTAGTTAAAGATGACATGATAAGTATTCAATTGTCCTGGTGACAATTGCGGAATTTTACGTAAAGTTTTCTGTCCAGTTCGTTAGACTCAAGATCATGTTAAAAGTTCCTAAAGCTTAATACTGCTTGGTTCTAATTGCTGTGGCTGGCGGTTGTACTGAGTTCCTATATGAGATAGGTGTCGGTTTCTCAGACAGTTTCTGACTGTTTGCCATCCTCGCAACACATTTATATATCCTGAAACCAACACTTGAGTTACCATGTCTGCTATTGCTTTTGTGCATTTGCGTGGGGAGTAGTCAAAAATCAATATGGCAACAGTTATCAGTCAGCAAAGCGTTGAGAAGTTAGTTGGCATTGCCGAGCAGTTTGTACTTCAAGGTAAGGTTAAGAGTGTCACAGCATTTGGCAGTGGGAATATTAATGACACTTTTTTAGTGACTCTCGATGGCGCAACCCCAGAACATTTTGTTTTACAACGCATCAACACTCAAGTATTTCGCCAGCCGCAACTGATTATGCAGAATATGCGGATTTTTAGCGATCATGTTTATCAGCGTTTGCAATCCACACCCCTCAACCGTCGCTGGGAAGTACCACGGGTGTTGTCAACTCAGGATGCTCAAGATTATTACATTAATGCTGAGGGTGATTTTTGGCGAGCAATTAGCTTTATTCAAGACTCACAGTCTTTTGATACGATGCCTAATATCGAATATGCCCAGGAAATTGGCTATGGCTTGGGGATGTTTCATAATTTGATTAGTGATTTACCACCAGAAAAGTTAGCCGATACACTTGCAGGTTTCCACATTACACCGCTTTACCTTGGTCATTATCAAGAAGTTTTAGCCAAAACTAGTCCCAAATCATCACCAGAGGTTAATTACTGTTTGCAGTTTGTGAGCGATCGCACCAGTTTTGCCCATATCCTAGAAAATGCTAAAGCTCAAGGTCTACTACCATTACGCTTGATGCACGGCGATCCTAAAATTAATAACGTCTTATTTGATACTGTTACTCAAAAAGCTGTCAGTGTAATTGACCTGGATACAGTCAAGCCAGGACTCATACATTACGATATTGGTGACTGTTTGCGCTCTGGTTGCAATCCGGCTGGCGAAGAAACCGAAGATTGGGATAATGTGTATTTTGATACTGATTTATGTGCGGGAATTTTACAAGGTTATCTGGCGGTAGCTAAGGCATTTTTGACAGAAAATGATTATGCCTATATGTATGATGGCATTCGGTTGATTGCCTTTGAATTAGGATTGCGGTTTTTTACCGATTACTTAGCTGGAAATGTTTATTTTAAAGTCAAGCATCCAGAACATAATTTAGCAAGGGCGATCGTGCAGTTTAAACTAACCGAAAGTATCGAATCCCAAGAAACCCAAATTCGCCAGATTATTCAGGATGTCAACAACCCCACCCACAAGGGGATGGGGCTTGTGATTCAAGTTCCCATTTCTGGGCAGACCACAATAGGCTGATTGACCGCAGCCCTGAGTTTGAGAAAATCCTCACGAATATTCACCGCAGCATTGTAATCCCCATGGCACTCGTACCCACACTTCTTACACCGAAATTCAGCCTGAGACGGGCGATTCCCTCGCTCAATGTGTCCACACTGGCTGCATTTCTGAGAGGTGTAGCGCGGGTCAACAAAACCCACATTCACGCCTCTAGCTTCGGCTTTGTAGGTGACAAATGCCTGGAATTGGTGAAAGCTCCATCCATGCAGTCTGCGGCGTTGAGCCTTCCTCATCTTGGCTCTACCGCGAATGTTTGTGAGGTCTTCAAAAACCAATGTTGCACCAGACTGAACAGACCGAGCCAAACGCTTACTCAGCAAATGGTCACAGTCTTTTCTGAAACGTCTCTGTCTGCCCGACAACTTTTTCAGATGTCGCTTGGCAGATTTCGTGCCTTTAGATTGCAGTTTACGGCGCAACTCAAACGTTCTATCTTCTACTCCTTTCCAATGGTCGGAGCCGTACTTACTCCCTCTGCTATCAACCGCAGGAGAAGCGATACCCAAATCCACACCGACAACCTCATCTGTTGTAATGGTTTCAGGGGTTTTAATCTCCATGACAACGTGCAGCCACCATCGCCCTTTGCGGTCTTGCAACAAGTCTGCACTGGTGTTTTTCCAGTTCAGGTATTGCCGATAGTATTCAGCTATTTCAAAGGGCAGTTTTACCCGTCTGTTGATGCTGAGTATCGTCAACTCTTTGCGGTCGAACCAGACTGTGTAAGACCTGGCATCGTACCGAATGGGGCAACGTTTCGAGGTTGGACAGCTAACTGTTTTGCCCTTCTTCTTCAGGCTCTTAGCCGATTTCAAAGCCTCGGTTGCTTTGACCCTAGCGGCACAGACCAACTGAGAAGGCAAGCCAGTAATGGCGCGATGGTCGTAGTAGGTTGCTTTGTGCAGTTCTACGCCATTTGCCAAGTCGTTTTCCCATCCATGCTGACACACCGCATTGAACGACCAGGTGTATTGCTCAATCGTTTGAGACAGCACCGAATCAGTTTCGATGTCGGGTTGAAGTTGGATGCGAATTGTTCTTTGCATACACACATTGTATCTTCATCTAGGCGTGAGGTTATCTGTGAGTTGCAAAGATTGTGTGTCGATTTCGGGGGCATTGAACCCCGCTCAATCGACGCTCCTATCCCTCCGCGCCCACAAGGGGATGCGGTTTCCCGGAGATTCCGATGAAATGAACGCGCAAAAATTTAATTTGCAACCTTTTAAATCTGACAATTTGCTACCAGATGTCCAAATCATTGGTAATATTGCCCGCAATGATCATCAACTCATGATTAGCTACAGCTTAATCGGGAATTTAACAGATATCATGATTGCGCCACCGTCAGATACGCCCACCCGCAAAGATGGACTCTGGGAAGATACCTGTTTTGAGTTTTTTGTAGGAATCAAAGACTCAGAATGCTATTGGGAATTTAACCTTTCCCCGGCTAAACACTGGAATGTGTATCGTTTTACAGGTTATCGCCAAGGAATGGAGGTGGAAACGGCTTGGACAACTCTACCATTCAATATTGACCGTCAAGCTGAGATTTTTACCCTGAATTTAGATGTAGACTTGGTTAAGATTGTGGCATCCAACCAAGACATTGACGTAGCAATCACAACTGTGGTTAAACAAAAAAATCATCAGGTGTCCTATTGGGCGTTAGCGCATAAAGGTGCTGAAGCTGATTTTCACTTACGGGATAGTTTTTTAATTCGCCTGTGAATCATACAGAACTGACGCATAAAGATTGTCTTTGGAGATTGGGTGTAGGGGCTTCGCCGTGAGCGTCAGCCGAACGGTGAAAGGGTTTTAGATATAGCAGGTGACAGGTAATAGGTGACAGTAACAGTGTCAGGACTTACGCACCAAGATTGTCTATGAAGATTGGGTGTAAGGGTGCGTGGCGTAAGGGTTTTAGATACATATACCCCTACACCCTTGATTTTTGTAAGTCCTAAAAAGGTAGTGAGGGGTCTGACCCATCAGGGGATTCACCCAGCAGGCATAATGCCACTTGCAAAAATACAATCTTAGTAATCGATTACTTTGTTCAGGGTTTTATAGGCTATATATTAAAGCGATCGCTACCACGGAACTGCGATCGCTTTTTATTTATGAGTTTAGGTGTGTAGGGGCGTGAGGGTGTAAGGGTTTAGGAGTATAAAAAGAAAAACAGAACTAGAAATTTTCTATCACCTGTAACCTATAACCTATCACCTATAGCCTTTAAAACCTATATGTTTTTATATCTTTCTAAGTTGCTACCACTGTTCTTTTATCCTTTGGGATTGGCAAGTATGAGTTTGGTAGTAGCTTTGATTACCATCAGGAAACAACCGCGCATAGCGACAGGTGCGATCGCCTTGGGGTTAGTTTTATTGCTATTTTGTAGTAATGCTTGGGTGGCTAAGGCACTGGTGCGATCGCTAGAATGGCAAAATCTACCGTCTCAGCAAATGCCAAATGCAGAAGCAATCGTTGTTTTGGGTGGTGCGACTAAATCAGCTTCTTTCCCAAGACCAGCAGTTGATTTAAGTGAATCAGGCGATCGGGTAATTTATGCAGCACAGTTATATCGGCAAAAAAAAGCGCCTTTGATTATTCTCAGTGGTGGTCGGATTGATTGGCGTGGTAGCGGTCAACCAGAATCAACAGATATGGCTAGTATTTTGATATCTCTTGGCATTCCAACACAAGCAATCATTGAGGAACCAAATTCTCTTAACACTTATCAAAATGCTGTAAATGTCAAACAAATTTTACAATCTCGGAGTATCAAACAAATATTATTAGTCACTTCAGCTATGCACATGCCGCGATCGCTTAAAATTTTCCAACGTCAAGGTATTGACGCTATCCCCGCACCAACTGACTTTCTGGTAACTCAAGGCGAACTGCAAGAACTGGTTAACACACCTAAAGCCGCCTTGCTAAATTTACTACCCGACACCGATAACTTACATCAATTTACCAGTGCTTTGAAAGAATATATTGGTAGTTTTATCTATCGCTTACGTGGTTGGCTGTAGCTATGACTTACGCAACTGGCATATTTTTTCTGTAGGGTGTGTGACGCAACGAGAAGATTTGAACGTAGTCATCAGATTTATAGCGTCACGCACCAACCACCAATTGTGACACTTACGTAAGTCCTGTTAGCATCTATAGGAATCCGGTTTGATTTCTGAATTTATTTGTGTAAGTAGGGAATAGGGAGTTGGGAGTAGGAAAGAAGCCTGATCTGAGTGTACTGATTTTTTTCCCAAATCAAATATGAGTCCTATAGCAGAATACAGAAGTCAGAATTTAGTCTCTAACATAGATTTGCGGCTTAAATGATGTAATACTCTGACTTGAAATATCCTGTAAATAAGTCGTTAATAGTAATCTTACTGATTCATCAAGCTTTTAATCTAAAATCTAAAATTGGTATGAGTCACCCAACATTGTTAGATCCAAATCGCTCTTATACATTTAGCAATTATTTTGAATTAGGGTTTGCAGTTGATGATTTAGTCACAGAATTTGGTTATACTTTTGAGCGGAAATTTCTTAATTTACCGCAGTATTCTGGGACATTAGATAGAGTCGCAGAACTAAAGCAGCGTCTTGAAGAAATTCTACCATATATAGATTTAGAAAATGAAGCTACACGCCGAGAAATCCTGATTGCACCAGTTGTAATTGAGTTAATTCACTATTCCCATGCTAAATTAAAAATTGAGTACAATATTAAAGTTAATAACCAACTGCAAGGTAACTTAGATTATTATCTACGAAACCAATCTAATGTCATTGTAATTGAAGCTAAACAAGCAGATATAAATAAAGGCTTTACCCAATTAGCCACTGAAATGATTGCCCTTGACCGATGGCTAGATTCCAATCAAACAGAAATATTAGGAGCGGTAACAACAGGTAATATTTGGCAATTTGGCATTCTATATCGAAAGCCACAAATTATCGAACAAGCAATCAATCTTTACCGAGTTACTGAAGAGTTAGAAGTAATAATTAGAATTATGCTGGCTGCACTGTTCAAAGAAAATTAGTTTTTCTCAAAATATCACCTAATCATCTCAGAACTTCTAAACTTATCATACAAACCATGCCTCAAGAATTACCTCATATTATTCCTGCTCCGCAACCGGGAGTTGCAGAAAATTTTAGTACTTACCAAACCACCCATGAATTTTATTACGAAGTTCAGCAACGCTTAGAGTTTCAGCGTTATTGTGAATGGTATAACGCTACGGCAGAAAATCACCGTCAAGAACTCAAAAAAATGCGCGGCGAACTCAACATTTTTCGGTGGTTCCTTCGCCGCTTTTGAGTAATTTAGATGATTTCTAACTCATTTTCGCGCAAGTGGGCTTTAAACTTTTTATTAAACTGAACTAATATTGGCAAGTTAGCACTAACAGGTCTACCTTGCCATTGAGTCACAATATCTACAACATCGCCTTCTGAGCCTTCAAGGTCAAAAGCTTGAGAGCGATGTTCAGGGTGATGGTAAACTACCACTGATTTTACAACACGGACGCGATCGCCAACTTTCATAAGAGAATTTACACCTAGCTTTTGCGGTTCCACAAGCATCTCCACAGCCATCCCTCATCGAACTTGCTGAGTGAAAAACCAACTGTCTAAAACAGTTATTTTTCATCTCTCATCGAGACAAACACATCAAATACAGCGTTTGCAACTTTGATACAAACAAAGCCTGACAGTGCAGGCTTGGCTCATAGTTAACCAGCGACAAATGTCTCACTGCTTTTTTCCTCATTGCACTTGTCCACGCTTACGGGTGTCTCAAAAGCACTTTTTTGAGGATTTTTCAGCTAACAGGCTATAAAAGTCCTGTTTTACCTTTTCTGTGCGCTTTAACAACAGTTCCAATTCTACATCAAATGGCTATTTCGTTCCTATATGCTGTGTTTGGCAGTTATAGGATTTAGGCACAAAGGCGAGTTGTTGACATTGATACCTAGGGACAAATTGACTGCATTGGTTGGGGTAATTTTTGACAAGCTTGCTGGAATGTCAGAGGACTGAGTAACCACCAAGCTAATAATCCTAGAGTTGTACCGCCAACTACCAGCAAGGCGAATAATATTCCCTTTGCTACAGGAGGCTTTTTCCGCCGACGAGGTTTCTTGACTGGTGTGGGAATTGGTTCAGGTATTGGTTCTGCTGTCAAGTCTAAGTCTAATAAGGCTTGGGAACTTTCTGTCAAAGTTGGTTCGGGTTCGTCTAGTTCGGGAATTTCTGTTTCAACAATCTCTACTTCCACTTGTGGCGATGATGAAGTGACTGGTACTAAGTATTCTTTAGCAAGTCGACAAAGGGTGAGAACCACTGATGTATTATCATGACCATTTTTTTGATTGGCAAGATGAATTAAATTTTCTACAGCTTCTGTCAGGGAAAGTTCACCAGATAACACAGGTATGGCAAAATCTTGCCAAGCGTGTTCCACCCAATCGTTATCACTTAAACCATCAGAACACAGTAGTAATAAACCTTCTTCATCGATGATGAATCTTTGAATTGTCACTCGCAAACAGTCTGCTTCTTTTGTACCTAATGCTTGAGTCAAAGCGGTTGCATCTAATCTCTGAAGTGCTTGTCGATACAAACTCCTCCCGTAGCGGACTTCTCGCCAAGCCACATCATCATCGACTGTGAGTAATTGACAGTAATTACGAGTTATCCAGTAAGCGCGACTATCACCAATGTTGGCTAAATAAAGTTCATGGGCATTGTCCGATCGCCATCCTGAAATTGTTACTATTGGTTGGGGTAATTGCAGTGCCATCACCAAGGTTGTCGCCATACGTTCTCTACCTTGGCGTTTTTGTTCATCGTTCCGGGAACAAATTAAATTATTCACTACCCGCAAGCTGGCTTCTAGCTGTTCTTGCAATAGTTTGGGTGCTACAGGTTCAATTTGTTCGCTGACTTCTGTTAATAAAGCACGGATTTGCAATTTTAAAGATTGTACCGCCATTTGGCTGGCTACTTCACCACCTTGATGCCCACCAATCCCATCACAAACCATTGATAAGCGCGGGATGAGGGGGTCATAGGGTTCATTGGTGTTGGGGTAGCAAGTGTCTTCGTTTTGGGTGGGTTCTGTGCCGATATCGGTTGTGCCGGCTACTTGCAGGCTGAGTGGTAGTTCGCCGGCGGCTGAAAGTAAGAGCGTATTCAGTTGACTGGTGATATTTTCTAGATTGACTGTGCGATCGCACATCTGCTCAACTATATTTTGTAATGATTCCGCTACTTGTGGCTGTGCCAATGCTATCCAAGGTTGCCAAGATTGAGCTAAATCACGTAAGCTGGGTTTTTCGCTTTGGGCTGGATAAAGTTCTACAAGACGCACACACCAGCCTTGAACGCGCAAGTTATGGGGAATCAGTAAACTTTGCTCAACGCCTTGTTCTGCTAAAGGTTGCCAAAGTTGGAGAATTTGCCATAACCAATAAACTTGTCTGACGGCGGTGGCTTGTTCCCAACCATCAGTGATGCTGGGGTATAAGTTACCTGTTGCATCTATAGGCGCATTTTCTAACAACAGAATATCTTCTGCATCTTCCTCAGCCGGAACAAAGCCATAAACTTGGGGCAGATGTAAATGCTGTTGATACAGTTTTAAATAAGGAATAATTACTTGAGGTAAATCTTGTAATGTTTCTGGTGGTAGTCCTGGTTGCGTATCTAGCCAGATTTGCGGTTGAATAACCTCATATCTTTCTGCAACTTGCGTTTCTGGGGAGATGTTAGCGCCAAAATTACCAGTCGCCCAGAGGTAACGGTGAACTAAAGGAGTTTGACAATTACTACAAATGCGTTCTCCAAGTGGGTTAATTGGGCGATCGCATGTTGGATTTAGACAATAAATTACTCGTTGAGTAGAAATTATCATAAATGATATCTTGCACCATTCTCAATAACCGTAGGCTGGATAATGCCACAACGTAAAAATTAGGATATGAGCAAATTCATCACATTGCCCACCCCTCCTTATACCATCTCCGTAGCCGTAGGGTGAGCCATACCATAACGTAGAAATGAGGATATAAGCAAATGCCCACCCTAGGTTATACCATGCTCAACAACCTTAAGGTGGGCAATATCTGAAACTTGAATAGGACTTACACATAAAACCGAAAAATCAAGGGTTTTGGCGAGGGTATAGGGGTGTATTTATCTAAAACCTATACGCCACACACCCTTACACCCAATCTTCATAGACAATCTTGGTGCGTAAGTCCTGTTGAATAAAGGATATAGGATGTCAAGGTTTTGCATAAGAACATCCTTCGGCCGATGCTCACAGCAAAGCCCTTACATCCCTCTTGAACAATCATCTTATTGGATAAAACCAGACTTAAGTGTTGATCTTTGGCTGAGTCAGCACTCCTGTATTCCGGGTTTCTCCATTATTTAAACGATTAATTGTTAACAGTGGTACTTCTTGTCGGCACGACAGGCAAAACCAATATAGTTCAGCATGACGGACATGACGCAGTAGGGAACCACCGCAACAGGGGCAAGTGTTGGCTCGCATACTCATTCCAATGTCCTCCTTAAAAAATAAGATTGATGATTAAATGCAGGTAAAAAGGTTGTAAATTATTACCGCCCTTGAGCGGTATGGATTTAACCGTTGAGGTTGATGCGATTTTTTATAATTTTTTTGTAGGCTGTTTCGTAGCCATCAACCATTTTAGTAAGACTCAATTTTTTGGTATCAACGGATAATCTGCAAGCAAAATTCCGTGATCAACTGTGACAAGCTAATTTAAATTAATTTGCCATTGAGCGTTACTCATACTGACGTAAGCTTACTTATAGTGGTGACTGTAGACGTTAAGTCATCCTTTGTAAAATTGCCGTGCTGAGGATGCACACTGGGCGTTGTAACCAAACTCGCTAAGGGTAATGCCCCAATTCCTACATGAGAATGAATGATGTCGAATTCCGCAGCTTGGCGCTGTTCTAACATTTCATACACTGCATACTCTTGGACATTAATGTCTAAACGTAAAGCCTGTGGATGAATTGCTCCTAAA
Organism: Nostoc sp. FACHB-190; assembly: GCF_014696905.1. Lineage (NCBI taxonomy): Bacteria > Bacillati > Cyanobacteriota > Cyanophyceae > Nostocales > Nostocaceae > Nostoc > Nostoc sp. FACHB-190. The sequence continues at coordinate 86,963 of NZ_JACJQW010000024.1, read as the reverse complement.
CAAGCCAGAGTTTGTGAATCACCAGAAGCAAACAAAGTTACTTTATGGCCACGATGCACTAATTCATCGGTCAAGCGACTCACTACCAGTTCAATTCCTCCATAATTTGGAGGTGGAACTCGTTCCCTAAAGGGGCTACCTGAGCGATTGTCATAAATTGTTTTGGTTTAGGCTGTCAGAAAGTCTTGCTATAAAGATTATTAAAATCTTTTCTTGCAGACAAAGCATTTTTACTGACTCTTTTAAGATTTCAATTAACTTAACTGACCTTTAAGAGTGCAACATTAGTTAACAGTAACGTCTCTGTCGTCCGCTAAATTTAAGACTATTTACAGGTTGTAGTCACTTAGTGTCTACACCTTTAAAATATAGCTCACCTTCCTTGATTTTCATCTACCTTGAGAATCAGAATTAGTCTGAATATTTTGTAGCGGAACTTACAAAAAACTATATTTTGTAGCCATAAATACTAAAAATCCCGGACGGGATCAATTTTCTCAGAGTCACAATCTGTTTAAAAATCGGCAGTTGCGAGGATCATTAACATAAAGATTAAATAATACTAAAATTTTGTTAACTAGGAATCTTAGGCATTAATTTCGATAAATAGCTAAATGAAAATTGTAACTTGGAATGTTAATTCAATTCGCACTCGTCTAGAACAGGTGATCTATTGGTTAAGTGAGAATCCTGTGGATGTGCTTTGTTTGCAAGAGACAAAAGTCATAGATGCCGATTTTCCGCGATCGCCTTTTGTAGAATTAGGCTACCATCTCCAAATCTCAGGACAAAAAGCTTATAACGGTGTCGCCCTCATCTCTCGTCAACCACTACAAGATGTGTCAGCAGGATTCACAGCTATTTTGCCTCACCTAGAACCAGAATGGGATGAGCAGAAACGCGTAATTACAGGTGTGATTGATGATATGCGGATTGTAAATTTATATGTACCCAATGGTTCTGCCATTGGTAGCGAGAAATATGAATATAAGTTACGCTGGTTGACTGTGTTAAGGGAGTATTTACAATTTTTGCTGAAGTCACAATCAGCCATTTGCATTTGTGGTGATTTTAATATTGCGCTGGAATCGATAGATATTCACGACAAGGTAAATGCAGATAACCATATTATGTCCTCGCCAGCCGAACGCCAAGCCTTGAGAGATATTCTGGAATTAGGCTTTGCTGATGCTTTCCGTAAGTTTACTACTGAAGGCGGACATTATAGCTGGTGGGATTATCGCACAGCCGCCTTTCGCCGCAACTTGGGTTGGCGTATTGATCATCACTATCTCACACCAGTTTTATATGAGCGTGCCAAAAGTTGCATTATTGATGTGAACCCCAGAAAATTAACCCAACCCAGCGACCATACACCAGTGGTTGTGGAACTGGAGTAAAAAAGTGACTAGTATTTTTACTGAGCTTCTGAGTTTAAATCCACCCAAGTAGAGAGGTTGTATACAACCTCTCTACAGATTTGACAGCAACTTAGTATCAGCAGTTAATTTGTACTATACAGTTTCGCCCTTGGGCTTTTGCCTGATACAGTCCTTGATCAGCAGCAGCAATTAAGGTTGCAGGGGACGATTGATGATTGGGAATGATGGTTGCGACACCGAGACTAAGGGTAATGAATTGATTGACTTCAGACTTGGGATGTGGCAATTGCAATGCACGGATATGAGTTTGAATTTCTGTGGCAACTGCGATCGCACCTTCAGCATTGGTATAAGGTAAAATAATGGCAAATTCTTCGCCGCCATAGCGAGCTACTAAATCCGCAGGGCGTTTAATGATCTGAGAAATTGCTTGGGCAACATTTCTTAAAGCATCGTCTCCCGCCAGATGTCCATGAGTATCGTTGTAGAGTTTAAAACAATCGACATCACATAAAATTAAAGATAAGTAAGCTTGTTCCCTGGCTAATCTTTGCCACTCGTTGTTAAGTGTGTCATCAAAACAGCGCCGATTTGCTACTTGAGTCAGACCATCAGAAGCCGCAAGACGCTGTAATTCTTGGTTTGCTTTTTGTAATTTATGGTAGAGTTCCGATTGGTGAATGGCGATCGCAGCTTGTTCGGCTAACTGGTTAAATAAATTAATCTCCGATTGCTGCCATTGTCTAGTACTACTACATTGATGAGCAATTAATAATCCCCATAAACGCTCTTGTTGCAGAATCGGTACAACCAAGTTTGCCCGAATTTGTAACTTCTGCAACAGTTCAACGTGACAAGATGATAGTCCTTCATTTTCTATATTTTCAATTGCTCTGGTATTGCCTTGCTGGTAGTAATCTGCGCGGGTAGACAGAAAACAAGTATCCATCACATTCCATCCCAACAAAGACATACAGCCTGGTGCTAAAGACTCAACAGCAACTAACCCACTCCAGTCTGGTTCAAAGCGATAAATTACCACTCGGTCTACAGCAAACAATTGTCGCACTTCATCGGCTGTGGTTTGCAAAATTTCGTTTAACTCTAAAGATTTGCGGATGCGCTGGGTGACAGCAGCAACAATGCGTTCAGACTCACTTTGGTGTTTTACCTGCTGCTTGATTGGTTGATCATCCACCGATACTAAACTTAAGGCGATCGCATCAAAGTGCGGAATTATCGTCACAGGTTCAGGATGAGGTTTAGCAATTAAATAGCCTTGAGCAAAAGTCGCGCCTCTTTCTCTTAACCAATTTAATTCCTCAATACACTCAATTCCTTCAGCAACGGTATAGATATTTAACTTTTGGGCAATTTCCAAAATTTTCTCGGTAATTGAAGCTTTATACAAATCTTGATGCACATCTCGAATTAACTCCATATCTAACTTGATAAAGTCTGGGCGTAGCTGATGCAACAAGTTCAAACCAGAATAACCAGAGCCAAGATCATCCAAGGCAACTGAAAACCCTGAATCTCGGTAAAATTGCAATACGGCTTTGAGGTGAGCTAAATCTTGAGGATTATCTGACTCGACAACTTCAAAAACAACCCGTTCATGGGAAATACCTGCTTGATCAATTGCGGCGACTGTACTACGGAGACAAGAAACGGGGTCATACAATGCTGTGGGTGAAAAATTGATAAAAATTTTCCCGTTGACTTGATGACGGCTAAATTCCGTGATGCTTTTGAGGCGAGCCAGTCGGTCTAATTGGGGTATCAGTCCAGCTTCTGTTGCTAATTCTAATATTGGTTCTATTGACAATAAATTACCTTGTTCATCTAAGCCACGTAACAGCGACTCATATCCATAAACTTGGGACGTATTCTGAATTGAAACAATTGGTTGAAAGTAACTCGTGAATTGTTCTTTGGCCAGCATATCTACTAGCCAGTCAGATTGATTAAACTTAATGAAGCGTTGTAATGAAACAATATCACTAAAGTCTTGCAGTTGCGGTTGAATAGCACCGCGAATAAACAAAACTTGCGTCTCTTGCAACTCTCTTGGCGCTAAAAGTTTAGCTAGTTTTCGAGCAATTTCCTGGGCTTGTCCGGGTTTACAGTCTACACTTAACCCCGGACGCTCTTGCATGAGTTCATACTTTAGCTCAGACTGCTGCAAGTAATTTGTGACTTTTGTTAAGGTATGGGAAACAGGAAACCAGAGAAAAATCCTGCCTGCTTCCTGGCTTTGGCAACGTGCAAGATGACAACAAGCACAAGTTTTGGAAGTAGGACATTTCTGGCTCATAGAAAACACAATTTTTAATGATCTGACTTCTTTTAGTTTGCCCCCAAATGTAGATTTTAAAGATAAATTGTGCTTGAAGTAAATGAAGATTTGGTAATATTTAGTCCATTTGTTTAAAGTTTCCCAAAGCAGCCTTTGTTGATATTTTATGAACAATTTAATGGCAAAGTTACTGTGAATGTGCTACCAACACCAGCTTGACTGTGAATGCTAATTTCTCCTTGATGTGCTTCTACACACTTTTTCACAATGACTAATCCCAGTCCTGTACCTGGAATGGATTTGACATTAGAGGCTCGATAAAATGATTCAAATATTCTGGCTTGATCAACTTCGGGGATGCCAATTCCTTGGTCTTGAATGCAAAAGATAGCTACTTGATGAATTAAATCGCAAGTTAAACCAAATAGGATTTTTTTACCTTTAGGAGAATATTTAATAGCGTTATTGAGTAAATTTGTGAATATGTAACGTAATAATTGTTCATCCATCCAGGCATTGGTGCGATCGCTCTGGCAGTTATAAATAATTTCTGCACCCGTAGGATGAATCATCGTAAATTCAGCTAACAATTCTCGACAAAATTCATCGAGATTTAGATGATGAGGATGACACTCCAATTTACCTGCATCTGCTTTCCCCATAAACAGCACATCTTCCATGAGTTGTTTCATGGATTGCACTGCATTACTAATTCGGTTTAAATAAGTATTTCTTTTTTCTACCGTTAAATTTTCCCCTTGCAGTTCAATCAATTCTACTGAAGATTGAATCACACTTAACGGATTCCGAAATTCATGAGAAACAGTAGAAATAAAGAGGGATTTTAGTTGGTTAACTTCTTGCTCTTTTAGCAATGCTTGTTCGAGTAATTGTGTTTGTCGCCGTTCGCTGAGATCCCAAAATACCACTACGACACCATTGATTTGCCCAGGATGTCGCATAATCGGAGAAGCACTATCTCCAATAGGAACTCTAGAGCCATCTTTTGTAATTAATGATGTAAAGTCATTTAAATAGACAACCTTTTGTTCCCTTAAAACTCTAGTCACAGGGTTTTCTACAGAAGCTTCAGTGACTTCATCAACTAGCTGCAAAATTTTAGATATGTCTTTACCCAAAGCATCTGTTTGTTTCCAACCTGTTAGCGACTCTGCTGCTGGGTTAATAAATGTCACAATTCCTTGTTCATTTGTGGCAATGACAGCATCACTCATAGAGTTTAAAAGAGTAGCTAATCTATCTCGATTTTCTCTTAAGTCCTGTTCTAATTGATGTTTTAATAAACCAATTTCAATGGCTATCCGCAAATCTTTGGGTGTAAAAGGTTTAATGATATAGCCAAATGGTTGAGTAGTTTTAGCTCGCTGTACTGTCTGATGATCACCATAAGCCGTGAGAAATATTACCGGGATATCTAACTGCTCTCGAATGTGAGATGCGGCGGTAATTCCATCCATCTCACCTTTTAAGATGACATCCATTAACACTAATTCTGGTTTACCTTCTAAGGCTTTAGCAATAGCAACTTGTCCTGAAGAAGCTGTACCGATGACTGTATATCCTAGTTGATTTAGTTGGTTAGCAATGGTTCTAGCAACTATGACTTCATCTTCAACAACTAAAATTTTCACTGGCTCCATTAGAAATATATGAATCTGGTTTGATGTTTGATATTATCTGTGCAGGTTGGAAGTAAGGCAGTAGGAAAGAGAATTTTTTTATGATTCCTATATTACTCCAAAGTGAACTGGGGAAATTGGATAGTAAACACTGTACCGTGATTACGTTCTAAAGTAATGCTACCTTCTAGCTGTTCTGTAACTAAGTCAGATACTAAAGATAGACCTAAAGAATTGCTATTTCTCCAATCTAAATCATTGGGTATCCCAACACCATTATCTTGAATAGACATTTTGATATGATGATGATTTTTTTCTAGGGTAATAGTGATAATACCTTTCTGATCCTTGGGGAAGGCATGTTTGAGGGAGTTAGAGATTAATTCGTTAAGGATTAAACCACAAGCGATCGCTTGATCAATATTGATACTAATGGGGGCAATATCAGTTTTTAATTCTATTCTCTCTAGCCCATTTTGGTAAGATATTAAAATGCTAGTTGCTAAACTTTGGATATAATCAACTACATCTAATTGTCCGATGTTGGGGGAAGTGTATAGGTTTTTGTGAATTAAGGAAATGGAATCAATGCGATTTTGGCTATCTTGAAAAACTCTAATTACTTCGGGATCTATGAGAGTCTGGGATTGGAGTTCTAATAAACTCGAAACGATTTGCAAATTATTTTTAACACGATGATGTACTTCTTTTAAGAGAATTTCTTTTTCAGCTAAAGCACTCCGCAATTCGCTTTCGGCTTTTTGCCGTTCTGCTAATTCTGTTTGGGCTTGCTGAAATATACTAGATTGTTGAATAGCGATCGCAATTGTCACTGAAAGTTGATCCAGCAAGTCTAGTTGATTGTCTTCCCATTGTCTTGTACGAGAACACTGATGTGCAACCAGCAAGCCCCAAAGTCGAGAGCTAGTATTGTCGCCACCGACTTCTAGTAAAATAGGTACAACTAAGTTAGCCTTGACTTCAAATTGCTCTAACAGTCGAATATGACAATCTGTCAGTCCGGCTGTGTAAATATTGGCGATCGCTCGTTTCCGCCCATAATAATAATCTACGCCTGCCCCACTTTGAAAACAAGTATCTTCAATTTGGACACCTAAAGATTCTCTCCACCCCGCCTCCACTGACTCGGCAACGACTTTACCACTCTTATCAGGCGCAAATTGATAAACAATCACCCGCTCTACTTGCAGTAAATGTCGTACTTCTTGCACTGTAGCATTGAGAATATCTTGCAATTTCAAAGATTGATGAATTCTTTGGACTACAGTTCGCATTAATTGTTCTCGTGCTAACTGAGTTTTTAAAGCCTGTTCTGTTTGCTTATAATTGGTGATATCTTGACAGATAGTACTCATTTGACAATTAGTCCAAGATGTTTTTAAAAGGCGACCATCTTGCACAGGAGTTGGAAAATCTGCTGCTAGGAGATGATGCTTTATTTTTTTCTCCTGGCTAACATCTTGAATATAAACTAAATGAGCATTTTTCTTTTGATATTCTATGGAGTATGTAAAGATTTCAACATCAATATATTTGCCATCACAACAACGATGTTGACATTGAAAATTAAAACTTAGCTGATTGTGATGATTCCTAATAATATCTAATAAAATCGGTTGATATTCTGCATGATACAAGTCAGTAACTTGCATTTGCAGAAATTGTTTTTTTGAATAACCATACTTACTAATCGCCGCCCCATTTACATTTAGAAATTGCCAGCTTTGGCTATCGTATATCCAAATAGGAGAAGGATTGTTAGTAAATATGAAATCATCATCCATAATTATAAAGTGATATTTAAAGCATCGGTTATTCCAACTATATGAATCATATTGAGTTTTGAGAAAAACTTTGGTCTTTGTTGGCTGGACATTTACCACTATATTTTATGTCAAGTGATATCATTAGGACTTACGTAGTAAGACGAAAAATCAAGGGTGTAAGGGTGTAGGGGTATAGGGGTGTATGTATCTAAAACTCTTACACCCCATACCCTTTTACCCCTAAACCCAATCTCCACAGACAATCTTGGTGCGTAAGTCCTAATCATATCCGACTACACACTTGTTATGGCTAGGACTTACGCAAAAAAACGAAAAAATAAGGTTTTAGAACAGGGTGCAGGAAGGTACGCTCTCCCCTGCACCTGAAGCTCCTCCGCCCCCCTGCTCACCTCAACAGATATTTGTTAACCGAACCGTATTGAGGGTGTAAGGGTGTAAGTATTTAAAACCCTTACACCCAATTTGATAATCTTTGTGGGTAAGTCCTGATGACTTACCGCAGAGTGCAGTCGATCTCGTCGTTGCACTCGCGGCGGAAATATCGTCAGTCCTGTTTTTTTATCTTGGTCTTCCTAACGTAGTAATGTAGAGAACAGCTTCATCTGTAGGAATACCCAGAACTTCATTTACTTGGTCATCAAAAAAACCACCAATACCGCTCACGCCCAAATTGAGATGGACTGCGGCTAAATTTAAGCGTTGACCCAAATGCCCAGCATCCATGTGTAAATAACGATAAACGCGATCGCCATACTGAGCAATAGCGGCTTTCAGGTCTGCGGTATGAAAGACAACCGCCGCCGCATCTCGGCCTAAATCTTGACCCAAACACAGATAATGTAATTCCCGCCGGAAGTTTTTAAACCGAATCTGGCGCAGTTCTTGGGCTTTGGGCGCGTAATAATAACAGCCAGATTCCAAGCCTTTGACTCCACTCACGGCAATAAATGTTTCAATTAAATTGAGGTCAAAGTAGTCGGGATTCCGGTCAAGATGTTGGTCGATGTAATTTTGGGGTTGGTAGGTAAAATCTAATAAAGCTTTGAGTTCATCAAAGGTTAAATCATCACCACTATAAGCACGAGTAGAACGACGCTTATGGATAGTCGCTTCTAAACTGGAGAGATTTATCCCCCAGTCAATTGGTGTGGTAGCGGTGGGAATTTTCAGACAGAAAGGGAAATTATATTTGTCTTCCAAAGACCTTTCTTGTTTCACTGCTGGTAAATTCAACTTACCAGTAATACCTGATTGAATTTGGGTGTGACGATGGAAATATTTCAGCAACTCACCATCAGGGATGGGGGGATATTTAGTTTCTGTGGCGGAAGGTAAAGCTGTGCATCCGGTAGACAAATTTTGCTGAATATCTAATAAGTCTGCCATCGCCAAAACTGCGATCGCACCTTCTTGCTGCGGATCAATATACAACAAATCATTAACCGCATCGTCAACAAAACCGCCAATCAAGTGGGGACGGTAATCAGTAATCGCACTTGCTAACTCAATATTCCCCAACAAATGCCCTGTATCCAGAAAAATTCGCCGATAAGCCCGGTCTTCATACCGCCAAGCCGAACGATAAAAAACCGCAGTCACCACAATTGCCAATTGCGTACCTTCTAACGCCGGATGCCAAAAACAAGCATCTTGCAAAGCTCGCCACACATCATTTTCCCAATACAACATCAATGAATGAGTGCGACACTGATAGTTATAAAGTCCGGCGGGGAGCATGGGTGTACCGCGAGAAACTACATACACCTCTGCGGGATATAACCCACCAGCACTAGGCGCAGAACGCAAATAAACTGCACTACCCATAGAAGGCATTCTGGCAGTTAACCCGTAACTCCGAAACAGTAAACGAGACAGTCTTTGCCACCACCCTGCATCTGCTTGAGCAGCCAAGGGTTCTAACGATTCTTGCAGGTAAGGTTTCAGATCAAAAACCGAGCCAATTTTATACTCTTTAAAAGGTACTGGCTGTTTAGCCCAGTCTAGCCTCTGATTTTTCGCGGCTAGGGTTTGAGGGTCATATTTAGTACGTTCGTGGTAGTGCTGTGCAATAGATTGGTGGATTTCTGGCATAGTACTTTCAATACCCTAGGGCTTGCTTTTTTGATCTTGGCATTCATCTGGCTCATTATTTCGTGTTACGCGGTACAATCCCATGAAAGAGTCAGGTTCTTAATTTCTAGTTTCTCCTGGTGTATGAGTGCGTCGCCAACGGAGAAAACCGTAGACACCCGCAGCTAAAATCAACAAATAAGGGGTGTAGACTATTAACCATATACCTAACTTTAATAGCCCAACAGTCAAGCTGCCTAGAGATTGAGTCGAATTGTTCCAAGTTTCTTGAATTTGTGAACCTAGCGCACGTTGGGGACTGTTACTAGATACAGCTGCTTCTAGATTTAAGGTAATGGTGGAGTAGGCGACTTGATTTTGCAAGCTTTTGAGTTGAGCGTCAATTTGCTCAATAGATTCTCGGACTCGACTGAGTTCTTGAGCAACACTCAACACATCACGCACAGAACCAGCCCTGTCCATAATTTTTTGTAAATTTACTTCGGTTTTGCGGAGATTAGTTAATCTAGCTTGGATATCCACCAAGCGATCGCCTACATCCTCGGCTGTAATATTACGACTTTCGATTGTACCTAATTTAGCTAATTCTTCTAAGGTCGGTTCTAATAAGTTTTGCGGCACTCGCAACTGTATAGATGCAGTGTGACGGAAATTTTGTTTTGTGGGCTGCATTTCATTTAACCCAATCAAATCACCTTTCTGTTTTGCAATAATCTGTGAAACTGCATTAATGCTGTTTTCGACAGAGTTCACCACAATTGTCATTGTGGCTTTTTTGATTAATTGGGGACGCGCCCTGGTGACTGGTGCTGCTTCTGCTTGGGCGACGAGATTATTAGCCGTTGGTGCAGCTTGCTCTTGGCTGGCAATTGGCGGTAATGATTTAGTAGAAAAATCTTGAGCAGCACAGCTAGTAAAAACAACCCCTCCTAGTAAAGCACCCACAAGTAAGGTTGATTTGCGTGGTAATGGTAAATCAAAAGTCATAATTCGACCTCGGAAAGATGAAATTAATTTCAGTATTACCGACGAAAGTTTTATTATTGGATTTGTTGCAATTTATGTAACCAGTATTTTGCTGAATCTGTCTATGTGAGACAAATCACAGGAGCTACCCGACAAGTAAAATACACTCGAAAATATGGTGTAAAAAAATACCTATTTTTAAAAGATGAATTTTGTAGAGTTACTTTTAGTTCTAGCGACAGTGCTGAATGTCGGCAATAGCAATATAATTACCGTTAAAAATGATACAGGACAAATTCAGACAGTAAAACTTGCTTGTATTAATTTACCGAACGCAACAAAAAAAACAGATAATCTAGCAGCAACCGAGAAACTCAACCAATTATTACCAGCAGGTAGTCCTGTAGTGATTAGAAGAGTTACAGAAGATGAAGGCGATCGCATTACAGGCGAAATCTTCGTAGATAATCAATCAGTCAATCTCCGCTTAGTTGCCGAAGGTAACGCAGTTATTGACCAAGATACTATCTACTACTGCTCAGAAACTAAAACTCAATATTTAATTGCCCAAGCCAATGCTCAAAATAAACGACTAGGAATATGGCAGAAAATTCATCCAGACACAACTAAAAAAATCCCAAGATAACTATTGATTGGGAAGAATTTAGGAGTCAGAAGTCAGAATGATTAATAAATTCAGAGTTTTACTAGAGGCAGATGCTCATAGTTTCAAACTACGAGTTATAGCAATCTTAAATGATTTATCAAAATCATTCTTCCTTGTTTCCCTTGTCTACCCTGTCTTCCTTGTCTCCCTTGTCTTTTGTGTTCACATATTAAATACCAAATGCGAACACGCCTGACTTCTGTATTCTGAGGATTACAGAGAAATTTTCATGCTTCGGAGCTTATCTGTGGTTACACAATTTACGGTAAGATCAAAAACCTGCCTATAAATAATTGTGATGCTTGCTGACAGGAGATGCTTCTATGGCCCGGATGTACTATGACGAAGATGCCAATTTAGACCTTTTGGCTGGAAAAACTATTGCTATTATCGGCTATGGTTCCCAAGGTCATGCTCATGCCCTGAACTTAAAAGATAGCGGTTTGAATGTGATTGTGGGGCTATATCCTGGCAGTAAGTCAGCACAAAAAGCTGAAGCTGCTGGCTTAACCGTGAAAAATGTTGCCGATGCAGCCAAAGCGGCTGACTTCATCATGATTTTGTTACCTGATGAAGTACAGAAAACAGTTTACAAAAACGAAATTGAACCTAATTTAGAAGCTGGAAATGTAGTAGCGTTTGCCCACGGCTTTAACATTCACTTTGGGCAGGTTGTACCACCTGCTGACGTAGATGTGGTTATGGTAGCACCCAAAGGCCCTGGTCACTTAGTGCGCCGGACTTATGAACAAGGACAAGGCGTACCTGCGTTGTTTGCGGTTTATCAAAATGCTAGTGGTCAGGCACGCGATCGCGCTATGGCTTACGCTAGAGGTATTGGCGGTACTCGTGCTGGTGTCCTCGAAACCACCTTCCGCGAAGAAACCGAAACTGATTTGTTCGGCGAACAAGCCGTATTATGTGGTGGTTTGAGTGCCTTAATCAAAGCTGGTTTTGAAACCTTAGTCGAAGCTGGTTATCAGCCCGAATTGGCTTATTTTGAATGTCTGCACGAAGTTAAATTAATTGTTGACTTAGTTGTAGAAGGCGGTTTAGCCACAATGCGCGATAGCATCTCCAACACCGCCGAATATGGTGACTACACTCGCGGCCCCAGAGTGGTTAACGAACAAACCAAAGCCGAAATGCGGAAAATTCTCCGCGAAATTCAATCAGGACAATTCGCCCGTGAATTCGTTTTAGAAAATCAATCCGGTAAACCAGGATTTACCGCTATGCGTCGTCAAGAAGCCGAACACCCCATTGAAGTAGTCGGTAAAGACCTACGGGCAATGTTTAGCTGGCTGAAAAAAGTCTAACTTCGGTTCATTCACACGTAAAACGGGTCATAGTAGAGACGCAATTAAACTGCGTCTCTGCGTCAACATAGTATTAAGACAAACCACACCAAAAGACTTTTCAGAATACTCCAATATCTCCCTTGTCTCCATTGTCTACCTCGTCCCCCTTCTCCCCTAATACCATTTCACGAAATTACTGATAGAAATCGCTTCCTCTGCAACTCTGCTTCTGGTCGCCGAGCGAAGTCGAGGCGCTACTTGCATATCCGTATCATTTTTAAAGTGAAATGGTATAACATCCCAAGTCAACCTTAATCTTCCAATAAACTCATCAACGCTTTAATTTCTGGGTCTTCTGCCTCAGATAGCTGACGGCGTAATTCTAAAATTTGATGGTTTAATGCTTCCGAAGTATAAAGCAGATTTGATGCTTGAGCAATTTTTAATTGACTTTCCTTAATTCTGATTTTTCTAAGCAGTTCATCGACAGCATAGACATCATAATCTTGAGAAATCATAGCCTTAGATTTATAAAAAATTTTTAGTAGTTTAAGTTAAACTTGGCGTTTGTATTATTGATTAGTCCGTATTGCTTGAGATTATACATGGTTGAGATGCAGATTGCTCATACGGTTGATTACATTTGATTAAGCTTGTCAATCCGATTTTACGTATATATTTTTACACCAACTTTACACAAACTTCACTCACAGAAATAGATTAACCAAGAATGTAGATTTCCTTGGTAATGCTATGATTGCACGTCATCATCAAGATGAACTGTGTGATTTACTTAAGTACATTCCTGGGAGTATTTGTAAAAAATACATGAATTTACGGAAACAGGCTTGATTTTTCTCTCAGCTATTATTTATATTTACTCTAGACGGTTAATCACTACTTAATCATCCAACTAAACTTCTTCAAGCTTAAAGCCTACTTAACTGTGTAAAGTTTATACAAACAAATCATCTCAATTCCAAATTGAACTAGGAATTGATAAATATTGCAGAGATGCTGTTTTTTATGTCTCTACAATAATTTATGTGTTCCTAATATTGTTGAACTTGCTCAAGATTCAACTAAATTTTTATTGCCTAGATTCCTGATTACAAATCATAGGTTGATAGTATGCAAGATGTTTTAGAATATATTAAACACCAAGAAAAAAAGTTTTCTGAATTACCGTTTTTTCAATTTTTAACCAATAGTAAAATAGACCCGGAACAGCGATTAGTCTGGTTTCCTTGTTTAGCTCATTTTGCTATGAGCTTTAAAGATTTAAATAATGATATTCTCAAAGACGAGTTGAGTGATCATCCACTCCAAAAAATCATTAACCAGCAGTCAGTAGAAGATGGTAGTCACTGGAAATGGTATCTCAGAGATTTAGATACCCTGGGAATTGATCAGGTAATGCGCTTCAGTGACTTTCTCAAATTTATTTGGAGTGAAAAAACTATCAAAACGCGCCGTCTATCTAATAATTTAGTAGCAATGTGTCGTTATGAAAATGACATCTTACTAAAAATAGTGATTATTGCCGCAATAGAAGCTACAGGAAGTACCGCGCAACGCGCAATGGCGCAGGTTGGTGATGAATTACAAGCTGTAAAAAATAAAAAATGTTTTTACATTAGTCAGCACCATGTAAATGTAGAAAATGAGCATTTTCAATTTGCCAATGAAAATTGTCTGCTCAATATTGAATTAAGTGCAGAACAGAAAGCTAAAGCCTTAATTCTAGTAGATTATGTTTTTGATAGCTTTACAGAATGTATGGATGGACTAATGCAATTTGCTAATCAACATAAATTTAAAGAATTGGTAGCTAAACCTAAATATGCTTTACCTAGATAAATACAAATTTATCTGCGGTTACTAGATTAATCAAGTTGCTCAATTTTGGCTTTGCAATGGCGAATTATAGCAATCCTAAATGATTTATTGGTATAGAAGATGATGAGAGCATAACTTATGACCTTGCTTAAAGTAAAATTAATTTTAGAAGAACATAAAGGCTTTGAGCGTTTTTGGAGATATCTAGTCAATCAAAAGCTGTAAAAGCCAGTAATATACAAGATGATTGATACTTTACTTGCACCATCTCTACCAAATTATTATGTAGAACGTCTCGAATACAGCCGAGAGTTAAAAACTCGTCTGCTGAAAACTTCATCAGATGTAGGTGCTTTGGTCGTGACAGCTATTGATGGCTTGGCTGCGGTTGGTAAATCTACCCTGGCAATGGCTTTAGCACATGACCAAGAGGTGCAAGCTCATTTTTGTGACGGGATTCTCTGGGTAACTTTAGGTCAACAGCCTAATCTTTTATCGCTGCTTAGTGCTTGGGTACAAGCATTGGGGGACTACAACTTTAAACCCATCAGTGTGGAAGCAACTTCCAATCAACTGCGTACATTGTTGTATGAAAAAGCTGTGCTGCTAATAATAGACGATGTTTGGAATATAGAGGATGCACAAGCATTTAATGTTGGTGGAGCTATCTGTCAAGTTTTGGTAACAACCCGCGATGCAGAAATCGCCGAAGCTCTCGGAGCTAACCCCCCATGTTGTTTGGATGTGATGGAACCATCCCAAGCAATGGAACTGCTGACTAAAAAATTAGGACGATCGATTACTGCTATAGAATATCAGCCAGCGCAAGATTTAGCTTCATCCGTTAGTTATTTCCCTCTGGCGTTGTCATTGGTAGCTGCTGAAATCGCCAGTTGTACAACTTGGACTCAATTATTAGAGGATTTTCAGCAAGAGGTAGCGCGATTAAAAAATCTTAATCGACCAAAAGCAGAAGAAATTACTGATGAAACCATTTTAAAACGCTTGTGCTTAACAGCATCATTAAATTTGAGTCTCAAGCGAATGCCTAAAGAAGAGCAGGAGCATTTTTCTTGGTTGGGGGTATTACCGAAAAATGTTACCATCACTAAGATGATGGCAGCGACTCTATGGAAAATGGATATATATGATGCTGCTAAGACATTGGAATACTTAGAAAATAAAGCAGTTTTATCGCCTGGAGTTCCTTTAAAAGATGGGACACCAACGTACCGTTTACATGACTTATTTCATGACTTAGCACGTAATTTGTTGACTGCTCCACCAAACTCAGAGGATGAAGATAATCTATCGGGTTTGGGTATAACTTTAGCCTCTGCTCACGCTACTTTTTTGGAGACTTATCGAAATAAAACCTCTAAAAATCTTTGGCATACCTTACCCAATGACGGGTATATCCATCAGCATTTAGTTTGGCATTTGTCCAAGGCTCAAAAGGTAGAAGAAATTCACGAATTATTACGAGAAGATTCAGAAACAGGAGGTAATGGTTGGTACGAAGCTTGCGATCGCTTATCACAAACTGCCAATTTTGTAACTGATGTTGTTCGTGCTTGGGAATTGGCAGAAAACTCCTGGACTGAAACAACCTTGGCTCAAGTTATTGGGTTGCAGTGTCGCTATGCTTTAATTATTGCATCCCTTAATAGTTTAAGAGTTGATTTACCAGTAGGGCTGCTGGTTGCGTTAGTTGAAAAAAATATGTGGACTCCTGAGCAAGGACTCAGTTACGCAATACAAAGCTCGAATCCATCACAGAAAGCAAACTTGCTTACACAGCTAGCCAATCATTTGCCATCAAAGTTAAAAGAATTAGCACTGTCGAAAGCTCTGGCTGCTACTAGGGAGATTGATACCAGGGGGGCTGAGGATGAAGAGTTTCGCGTCTTTATTATAAGTAGTTTGGCTGTTAAACTGCCACCAGAATTATTATCAGAGGCTCTGGCTGTTGCTAGGGAGATTCATTTTGAGAGCTATCGCGCCGATGCCATAAGTAGTTTGGCTGACAAATTGCCGCCAGAATTGTTACCAGAGGCCCTGGTTGCTGCCAGAGAGATTCAGGATGAGGAGTTTCGCGCCCAGGTACTAGGTAGTTTAGCTGATAAATTGCCAGAATTGTTACCAGAGGCTCTAGCTACTGCCAGAAAGACTGAGGATGAGTTTAGGCGTGCTCGAATTCTAAGTAGTTTGGCTGTTAAATTGCCACCAGAATTGTTACCAGAGGCTGTGGCTGCTGCCAGGGAGATTCATGATGAGGATTCTCGTGTCTCTGTTCTAAGTATTTTGGTTGATAAATTGCCAGAATTGTTACCAGAGGCGTTGGCTGCTGCCAGGGTGATTGAGAATAGCTACAATCGCCGCGATGCTCTAATTAGTTTGGCTAATAAATTACCATCAGAATTGTTACCAGAGGCTGTGGCTGCTGCCAGGGAAATTCATGATGAGGAGTTTCGCGCCGAAGTACTGGGAAGTTTGAGTGATAAATTGCCGGAATTGTTACCAGAGGCGTTGGCTGCTACCAGGGAGATTGAGTTTGAATCAAGTCGCGCCTATATTCTAAGTAGTTTGGCTGATAAATTTCCAGAATTATTACCAGAGGCTCTCGCTGCTACCAGGGAGATTCAGAATGGTTATAATCGCGCTGATATTCTAAGTAGTTTGGCTGATAAATTGCCCCCAGAATTATTACCAGAGGCTCTCGCTGCTGCCAGGGAAATTCAGGATGAAATGTATCGCGCCCAAGCCTTAAGTAGTTTGGCTGATAAATTGCCAGAATTGTTACCAGAGGCGTTGGCTGCTGCCAGGGAGATTGAGGATGAAAAGTATCGCAACGATGCTCTAAGTAGTTTAGCAAATAAATTACCACCAGAATTGTTATCAGAGGCTTTAGCTGCTGCTAGAGAGATTAAGGATGAGAAGTATCGCGCCCATATTCTAAGTAGTGTGGCTGGTAAATTGCCGGAATTGTTACCAGAGGCGTTGGCTGCTGCCAGGGAGATTCAGTTTGAGTCAAGTCGCGCCCAAGCCCTAAGTAATTTGGCTGATAAATTTCCAGAATTATTACCAGAGGCTCTGGCTGCTGCCATAGAGATTCAGGATGAGGAGTATCGCGCCCAAGCCTTAAGTAGTTTGGCTGATAAATTGCCACCAGAATTGTTACCAGAAGCTGTGGCTGCTACTAGGGAGATTGAATATGGAGAGTTTCGCGCCTCTATTCTGGGTAGTTTGGCTGTTCAGTTGCCAGACTTGTTATCAGAGGCTGTAGCTGCTGCTAGGGAGATTGAGTATGATGCGTTTCATTCCGATGCTCTAAGTAATTTGGCTAATAAATTCCCAGAAGTGCTACCAGAGGCTCTGGCTGCTGCCAGGGAGATTCAGAATGAGTATTGTCGCGCCGACAGCTTAAGAAGTTTGGCTGATAAATTGCCACCTGAATTATTACCAGAGGCTGTGGCTGCTGCCAGGGAGACTGAGGATGAGTACTATCGCGCTTATGTTCTAATAAGTTTAGCTGATAAATTCCCAGAATTATTGCCAGAGGCGGTAGCTGCTGCCAGGGGGATTCAGGATGAGTATCCTCGCTCCTTAGCCCTAAGAAGTTTGGCTGATAAATTCCCAGAATTATTACCAGAGGCTCTGGCTGCTACCAGGGAGATTCAGGATGATGAGTACTATCGCGCCAATGCCTTAAGAAGTTTGGCTGATAAATTGCCACCAGAATTGTTACCAGAGGCTCTGGCTGCTGCTAGGGAAATCCAGGATGAGTACTATCGCGCCAATGCCTTAAGAAGTTTGGCTGATAAATTGCCACCAGAATTGTTACCAGAGGCTCTGGCTGCTGCTAGGGACATTCAGGATGAAAAGTATCGTGTCGATGCCTTAAGAAGTTTGGCTGATAAATTGCCACCAGAATTGTTACCAGAGGCTCTGGCTGCTGCTAGGGACATTCAGGATGAAAAGTATCGTGCCTGTATTCTAAATAATTTAGCTGATAAATTGCCAGAATTGTTACCAGAGGCTCTGGCTGCTGCTAGGGACATTCAGGATGAAGAGTATCGTGCTGATGTTCTAAGTGATTTGGCTGATAAATTGCCAGAATTGTTACCAGAGGCTCTGGCTGCTGCTAGGGAGATTCAGGATGAAGAGTATCGTGCTGATGTTCTAAGTGATTTGGCTGATAAATTGCCAGAATTGTTACCAGAGGCTGTGGCTGCTGCTAGGAAGATTCAGGATGAAGAGTATCGTGCTGATGTTCTAAGTGATTTGGCTAATAAATTGCCAGAATTGTTACCAGAGGCTGTAGCTGCTGCTAGGAAGATTCAGGATGAGAAGCATCGCGCTCAAGTCCTGAGTAGTTTGGTGGATAAACTTTTACAAATACAAAAAACTCAACTTTTTTGTCTCTGGGGAAAAACTCTTCACATCTTATCTGTTTACACTCGCCCAGGTTTACTTAGTGATATAAGTATATTAACTCCAATTATAGATACTTTAGGTAGCGAACAAGCATTGAGAGATACAGCTTCTGCTATCCAAGATGTTTCACGGTGGTGGCGATAAAATTTAAAAATCGCTCTCTGAGTCAACATTTATTTATTTTTTGGTAAAAGCTGAAGCTTCAAAAGTTGGCACTGTTCTTTATATTTTTTACGCATAGCTTCCCTTTCCGATTGGTTAGGGATTTCTGCCAGTACACGCTCAACATTCTTTTTATCACAGTACATTTGCCGCATTATCGGAATCCATGTTGCATTCCAACCATCTTGCCCAGTCATGCGCTGCGAAACAGGCTTACCAATATTCGCAAGTGCCACAGCCTTCTCTAAGTCTGCTTCACTATCCCAAAATTGAATACTTTCGGTACGCTCGTCAAGCAAAAAGTAACCCTCAGCCGCTTGACCTGTAACATGCCTGCGATAATATCTCCACCATTGAACTTGGGAAGCTAAAGTTTTACGCTGGTTGCTCATTAAACAGGTGCCGCACTCATCTTTGTATGGGTCACTGTGGGTAATAAAATTACCGTTGGCTGTTGTCACTTCCCATTCTGCAAATCCCACTGTAGCCATTACAGATTGAGGTAATGCGATTACAACACTACCGAATATACCAAGTAACAACTTACGCATAATTAACTAATTATTTAGACATTATTTTAAAGATAATGTTTAATATAGCCGAGCCAATTTTCATCTGGTTTGTGCTTTATGATAACTTCTTATTTGGGCAAGGTCAGCACATCTCAAACCCTGCAATTTTACATTACTAATCTTGCCAGTGATGCTAACAAAATTGGTAGTGCGATTCGACAGCATTGGGGTATTGAAAATTCTGTTCATTGGACGCTATACCATTTTGGATTTTAGATTTTGCGAAAAGTTGCGTGGGCGGGTTCCCCGACTTGAGCAAACTTTTCAAGACAGATTTTGGATTGGGTAAGGGTTGATCGGTAGGCTTTTGAGTCATCCATCTGTCGCAATCATTTTTTAATTTGGTATTAGATGTCACTTTTAATGAAGATGAATGTCGAATTCGTTCTCTGCACAGTCCACAGAATTTTTCTTTGCTACGTCGCATTGCTCTTAATGCCTTAGAGCGAGAATCCTCTTTCCGCCGCAGTATTCGCCAAAAGTCTCGGCGAGCCGCTATTAATGATCAGTATATGCTTTCTGTGTTGGCCGCATCTCTCCCCAATTCAATCCTCTCCTAGAATCCCACTGTCAATAGGTTTTGAGACGCGCTAACCCTGCTATATCTGTAAGGAAATTTCTATTTTTGTTTTTTATTTGTGCCATTTTTTAAGGCCTGTGCTAATTGTTCTGTACTCAGGTTACTTAACAAAGTGATATTGAGAGGTGCTTGATTAATATATTGAGCATAAGATGATTGTAAATAAGGGCGATATTCTGCATTATTTAAGAGATTTGTTTCCATAAAAGCCACACTTAATGCTTTTAAATATGAATAAACGGGTTCTGGCTCTGGCCCTAATAAACCGGTTGGTACAGGTAAAACATTATTTTCTGGAGCAGGTTCTTGTAGTGCAGAAAAATGGGTAGCATTTTCAATTAATACTAGATATTTGTTAGGTTCAGTTAGCCAAGTAAAGGGACGAATCTGTTCGGGGATGGCGGGGGCAAAAATATCTTGGCTACCCGTGACTATCATTGCGGGAACTTTGATTTCACTGATGCCATTTTCGCCTAAGACTGAACTGTTAATTGGATTAATGGCCATCACTGCTTTAATTCGCGGATCTTGTAGTGCATAATCTGTTTCGGATAATTCAGCAGCTTGACATTGCAGTAATAAAGATAAATTCAAGGATCTATTGGGATAACAGTCTCGACGCAACTGAGCAAAGTTCAGTTTAGCTCCGGCTAAAGTCAATACTGTATAACCACCAAAAGAATGTCCAATGGCTCCAACTTCCTGAAAGTTGAGTTTTCCTCGTAGCTGAGGATTAGATGTTTCTAAGCTTTGGAGTTCATCAAGGACAAATTTGACATCTAAGGGACGGTCGATAAATTCTCGTGGTTGTGGTGGCCCTGCTAAACCAGCAAAGTATTTTTGAAAGCGTTGGGCGTTACTACCGGGGTGTTCTAATACGGCGACGGCGAAACCATAGGAAACTAAATGTTCTGCTAGATAAGCTAAAGCATAGCGGTCTGAAGCTAACCCATGAGAAATCACAATTAAGGGAAAAGGCTTTTGGGTTGTGACTTGTGGTATGTAAACATCTAGTGGTAGACGACGATCGCGTTTAGTGTCATTTAACTCAAAGTACAATTTTTGCAACGGCAATTTTCCTGGCTGGCGTAAATCTGGCTTTTGCGAAAAATCTATGTTTGCGTTGCTAGATTCAGCGATCGCTTGTTGTTGCAAATATGCCACAACTGCATCTCTATCTTTGAGTAATTCTGATAAATTGTTGACTATCTTAATTC
The DNA here is from genome assembly GCF_014696905.1 of Nostoc sp. FACHB-190. Taxonomy (NCBI): domain Bacteria; kingdom Bacillati; phylum Cyanobacteriota; class Cyanophyceae; order Nostocales; family Nostocaceae; genus Nostoc; species Nostoc sp. FACHB-190. The sequence goes on along the minus strand of NZ_JACJQW010000024.1, from coordinate 66,002 downwards.
CTTCGGAGAAATTTAATTTAATTGTGGGCGAAGGAAACTTACGTATGATATTGACAACCGTTAAACCTTCTTTAGAGTCTGCCGCAGCTAAAATCAAAGCCGCCCGCACAGCATAAAAACCATTTTGGCGAGATTCTGTAAGTAACAATTCTCCTAAACGTTGTACAACTTGCTCTCCGATGGGGGAATAAGTAAACTGTGACACTAAAGTAGGTGTGGCACTAAATCGCTGTTGTAAAAGCTCTCGTAGTTGCGCCAGTTGTTCCGGTGTGGCACGCTGGGCATAAATGTCTAACTCTCCAGTAATTTTGCCTTCTTTGGCGAAGGTTTCTAGCGCATCTGTGGATAACGAAAATTCTCCAAAAGGGGGATAAAATAAGCTAATGCGTTCGGCTCCCCAGCTAGGAGCAGCTGATAAAACAGTGGATAATAGCCCCAAACCCAAGTATTTCAGCAGTTTTTTCATAAGTTATTGCTAAATGGAGAATTATCAAGGTTATATTAGGATGCGATCGTTAATATAGAAGGTTTTGCCAGACAAAAGTGAAATATCACCAGAAATAATACTTCGGTGGTATCTGACTATTCATCGACTGTGAGAAAACTTTGGTGAAAAGACTATGTTTGCAGTCAAGCTGACTCTACACATCATCCAGATAGCTATAACAAAATTTCCAGATGCAAACATCAGATTCAGAAAGCACTCAAATCACTTTTTACGACTATCTGAAATAACTGATTACTCTTGTGCCAATTTTAGTAGAGTTTCAAAGACCTGCTTTTGCAAAGATTCATCAGGAACTCCTAAACCAAAGATGCGGACGAAGGTAAGACCTTCAAGTGCTAGACGAATTACAGTTGCTATTGCTGGATCGATTCCACTGTTTTCGATTTGCTGTTGCCAATCAGCTAAGTGTTTCTGCACTGGCTCAAGTAATTCTGGATTTTCGGCGATCGCAGCTAGAAAACTAAAATGAATAGCGATCGCTTCAGCATCAAACTTTTTAAATGACCTGATATAAGCCCTCAGCCAATGTCCAGGTGTATCGGGTGCATCATCTTGCTTTAATTCATTCTCTAGTGATAGTGTCTTTTCATCAATTAGCTGTTGCAACATCCCAGAAATCAAGGCTTCTTTGCTAGGAAAGTGGTAAAGCAATCCACCTTTACTGACACCTGCTTCACGAGCGACAGCTTCTAACGTCAGAGCCTTGAAACCAGATGCTACCATCACTCGCCCTGCTGCTTCTAACAATGCTGTACGGGTAACAGACGCAGATTTTGTTTTTTTATTAGCAGTCATAGCGTTGAATTAAGGAGCTAGATAAATTGTCTTCACCAGACAATTTATCTAGCAATGAGATTTTTTGTGAATTTAGGTTTCTGCCATTAGTTTACCGTTTAGTTGGTAGACTAAATTTAGTGTACCGTCTGGACGGTAATGCGTCAACTAAATGAGTGAAAAAGTTTGGTCGTTTTTTGAGTAATGAGTAAGGATTACAGGGCTTACGCAAAACGTAGACGCACTCTTCGGCTACCCGCAGGGTAGGAAACTATATAAGAGTTTGAGAGAGTTCTTACATAAGTCCTAGTAAATACTCATTACTCATTACTCATTAATAATCTTTGCGAGTAAGTCCTGTTAGTGTCAGCAATAAGCGCGATAATGGATATAGAACTCAAGTTAATCTTATGTCTACAGTTTCCTGCTCCAGTTGTGTCGTAATTCTCAACCAACAACAGGAACAAAATATGTCTCACCAACAGCAGTGCCAAAATCAGCCAATCAACCACAGTCAAAGTACTGTTAAAAATTCTACAGTGGTAAAAAATGGCCGGGTTGTTGTCATATCTGAACAAGCACAATCTCAGCAGACTAACGAATCTCAAAACGCATAAAACACGGGTTAGGAAATTTGTTATTTTTTAGATTGCGACGTTAGTCTTTACGAAAATAATAAAAATCTCAGTTTAATATCGGTATTTTTGACTAATTCCTTAAATTTACCTTTACGAATTTAGTTTAAAATTACTCTGGGGCTTAAGCTATTACACGGAGACGCACATAATTTTAGATATCTTTTGTGTTGGTGGTTAACTGCTTACTATTAACAGATAATCATCAAGTAACATCATGGGAAATTATGTAATTTAAAGCTTAATAGCTACAGAAAAATACTTTCTCAAAAAGCCAAGTTTTAGCTCAATCACTTGAATTTAACTACACCAGAGGCAGATAAATGAAAAGTTTATTGTTGGGAATAGGAGCTACCTTATTTTTTGCTTCCAATGCTCATGCAGCCACCCTCATATATAATGAAGCTGTTGATGGTGACTTATCTGGCGACAACTTAAACCCAACACTAGTGAATCTTTCAGTTGGTTCTAACAGAATTAGTGGTTCTACCACTGGTAATAATAATCCCGTTCTGGACAGAGATTTCTTTACCTTCACTATTCCTGCTGGTCTTCAATTGCGTCAAGTTATCTTAACTACTTATACCGGGCTAGATGGTACAGGGGCAAATCAAGGATTTTTAGCAGTCCAAAGAGGTTCTCGTATTACTAGCCTAATTAATAATCCTCCATTACTAGGTGCAGCTTTAATTGGTGCCGCGCCTGGAACCCAACAAGGAGATAATGTCTTAGACGACTTAGGTACAGCAGCATCAATTCAAGGAAACAACTTTGTGGGTTTTCCTAGCGGTAGACTTGGCGCTGGTACTTACACTTTCTGGATACAGGAAACAGTTGGTGGGATACAGAACTACACCTTAGATTTTGTTGCCACAGTTCCCGAACCATCAACTATTTTCGGTATTGCTGCTGTAACGGGTTTGGGTACTTTAATCAAAAGGAAGAAGCGTGGGCAGAAAGCGACAATAGATCAATAAAGTTTCTCATCAGTGTGGAAATTCACCTTTTTATAGATCCCCTGATTGTAATGATGGGGATTTTCTTATTCTTGATTGCCTTTGAATGGCGATCGCATAATTATTCTGCTTGAGTAGACGATTTTAAAATATAACTAGCTAACTCACAAAATCCTGCGGCTTCAGCTGCACTGGTGACGTAAATTGGTCGATTTTGTAAGCGACTGGCGTATTTTACGATATTCGCTACACCCACAGAAACAGGAAAATTATTGGCTGCAAATAAACTCTCATCATTGGGACTATCACCAACAGTGACAACTTGTGTGGGTGAGTAGTCAGGCCAATGTGCTTGTAATACTTGCAATAAACCCACGGCCTTATCTTGACCTTGGGGTTTGATATGACACTGCACTGTACTGTAAGTAAATCCCCACCCCATTGATTCACAGAGATTACCTAAAGTTTGTAATTCCTCTACAGTTAAAGCCGCGACATCGAATGTCCAGTCTGTGAGGCGAAAACGATTGTCCGCAGATTCTTGAATTTGGGGAAATTTCTGTTTTAATTCGGCAAAAACGGCTGCTAATTGTTGGCGGTGCAATGTTAAGTCAGGAATCGCAGTTAAAGCAATGGGCTGTTCACTACCCTTGGGATAGAAGATACCACCATTTTCAGCGATCGCACCTGCAACCGGCATTAAGCTACTAATTCCACTTACCCAACCCGCAGAACGTCCTGTGATAATTAATACATCAACTCCAGATGCTGTTAATTCTTCTAACGCTTGTAATAACGCAGTAGAAAACTTTCCTTCCTTGGTTAGAGTCCCATCCATATCAGTAGCAATCAGGCGGATATTACTCCAGCAACTAGATGCAGCTTGAGATATAGGAATTAGATTTAAATAATACATATTAGTAACTGTATATACGCAGTTTATAAAAAGCTGTTAAAAATACTAATAACACAGCAATATGACCTTGAGGATTTGGGCATTCTAAACAATGACAAGTAAATTTATTGTTACCATGCTAAATCCTATACTTCTGGCGCAATCTCCACCAGCAAAAACAAAAAAAGTTACTCAAAAACCAGCCGCTAGTGAACCTTCCCCAGCACCGCCCTTTTTATTAATTACCTCTGGAGGGCTGGCTGTAGCGGTGATTGGGTTGATTGTGTTTGGCAAAATCCAGATGACTAAGTTAGAGAAAAAAATTAAATTTGAAAAATTCCGTGCTAGAGAGCTAGAGAAAAAGTTTAAACTGGCGCTAGACACAATCCGCAAAATGGAAACTAACCCGGATTTGGTAAACTCACGGGACTTCAACCTCGATTATTTACGGATGCGGATGTCTGAAGAAGTATTTCATTTTGCGATTCTGAACCAAATTAAAATCAGAGTCAAAGATAAAATTTCTCAAGCTTTGCGTCCCAACCAATCTCAACAAGGGACTGTGGGAATAGCCAATAGTGCAGGGCGACAGGTGGATGAGATTTTTGATGTTGAATATGAAAGTGGTACACCGCCAAACATTGCGAAACGGGTGCTATTCCGCATTCAAGTTAAGCTGATGAAGTTACCCACCCAAGCAACTTCCGCCACAATTAGCCAAATTATTGATTGCATCGAGACTTATCTTAGCCCGATGGACGATGAAGATACATGGCAACCGACAATTCAAGGTCGCCTTGCTACTATGCACTGGGATCAAAAAGCTAAACCCACACCATTACTAGTGTTAGAACAATCCAATGATGGCGTAAATGTCACGTTTCGGACTAGTCGCCAAGCAAATGCCCCAGCTAAATAGACTGGGAGTCGTGAGTAGGGAGTAGGGAATAGGGAAAGAAAAAGAGTCTCTTGTATCAACTACAAATTGGTATAGCCATAGCCAAGGTAGTTAAGACATTTGTCAATGATCAAATCTAGATAGCAAATGTCACCGTTCGACTAAAGCTCACGGCAAAAGCCTGTTACCTGTCCCCTACTATGTATGTTATGCTTTTTCGCTCCATGCTCCAGCATCGTAACTAATAACGGCGCTTTGGGAGTCACGGGCTAAAAGGCCGTCTTCCATTTCGACAATCCGATCAGCTATGTCTAAAATCCGGTTGTCGTGTGTTACTAACAAAATGGAAGTTCCTTGTTCTTTGGCGAGACGCTGCATAATTTCTACAACATCACGCCCTGATTGTTTATCTAAGGCGGCAGTTGGTTCGTCTGCTAACACTAGTGGCGGATTGTTCACTAGGGCGCGAGCGATCGCAACTCTTTGTTTTTGTCCCCCAGATAAGTTATCAGGATAGTAATTAACTCGGTTCTTTAAGCCAACAGCAGTTAGCATGGTTTCTGCTTTGGCGATCGCATCATTTTGACTGACTTTATCATTCAGTTCTACCGCCATTTGGACATTTTGCCGCGCAGTTAAAAATCCTAGTAAGTTATGCGCCTGAAAAATATAGCCAATGTTACGCCGAATTTGTACTAGTTGAGTTTGGCTAGAGCCGAATAATTCTACACCCAAAAATTTTAAATTACCTTCTTGGACAGACCTTAAACCGCCAATCAAACTCAGTAATGTTGTTTTACCTGAGCCAGAAGGGCCTGTCATAATCACAATTTCTCCTGGATAAATTTCCAGGTTAATGTCAAATAAAATCTGTCTTTTTAGTGAGCCTTTGCCATAGTAATGATTCAGATTTTTAATGGCAATTACAGGTTCTTGTCTCATGTTCAGTTGTTGTTTAGAAGTTGATAATTGCTTCTCGGAACTCTAGAGCCTGTCTGCAAATCATGAGTAAGAATTCAGGAGTCAGAATTCAGAATTCAGCATCATAAATCAATCAAGAGTTTGCCAGATGAAAGTTTTGATAGTCTTATAGTATTAGTTATCAAACTCTTATTAACTTTGGCTTCTGGATTCTGTATTCTAAGTTCTTACAGTTATAGTGACAGTTTAAGCATTAAATATATATCATTTTGATAATAAAAACTGATTGCTTGCTACATATTTATCAAAATGATTTAGAAAATATCAGCCGGGTCAGCAGAACGTAACTTGCGTACAGCGATCGCACCAGATATAAAACACATAATCATTGTTAATATTAATACCGAAACTGCTCTGTCAAAAGTCATAAAAATTGGTAAAAGTGTAGCATCTTTGGCTTTTTGATACATTAAAATTGTAAAAAATAATCCAGGTAAATATCCCAAACAAGCTAATAATAAGGCTTCTTGTAAAATCACTGTTAACAAATATTTTTGTGTATAGCCTATAGCTTTTAAAGTCGCATATTCAGATAAATGGTCGGACACTTCTGTATAAAGAATTTGGTACACAATTACAGTCCCGACAATAAAACCCATAATTGTTCCTAAACTGAAAATAAAGCCAATGGCTGTACTACTTGCCCAATAATGACGTTCAAAATCGATAAAATCTTGTTTAGTCAATACATTCACATCTTGGGGTAAATATTGGCGTAAATCTTTCGCCACAGCCTGAACATCTGCTCCTGGCTTGACTTTAATTACGCCAATATCAATTAAGCCTTGCTGACGGGTATTAAAGATACGTAAAAAATTAACATCGCTGGTAATTAAGTTACCATCCGCACCAAAAGATGTGCCTAAAGTAAACAATCCGACTACTTTAATTTTGCGTCTTCTGAGTTCGGCAGTGACAGTTTTACCTTGATCAAAATCAGAGGCGATCGGCCCATACTCCTGCCTAGAAGAACGGTCAAATAAAACTACATCAGGTAGCTTTAATCTGTCGAGATTTTCAGAAACTCCAGGTAAATTAAATAAATTAACTTCCGGGTTAATGCCAAACACAAGTAAAGTACGTGACCGCCCTGTGACTGGATTTTTCCAAGCAGTGTAATCTAAATATATGGGATGTACTGATTGTACTGTTGGCAAATCCAAAGCTTTATATAACCGCCGTTGCGAAAAGCTTTTCATAGACAAAATCGCATTAGATTGGCGGTTAATTAAAACAATGTCACCATTTAAACTACTATGTAACTGCACGTTACTGTAATAAAGTGCATCTCGGAAACCGAGTTGGGTAAACATCAAAATATCAGCAAAAGCAATCCCAGCTAAAGCTACGGCTAATCGCGTTTTATCTCGCGTCATTTGTAGCCAAGCGAGAGGTATTTTTTGAATCATGTTATTTATCAATGGTCTTCTGGAATGAATCAGATTAGTAACTGTTCATCTGATCAATGTGTATTTTCACAAGCTAGGGCGGTAGTCAGATATGTGAGGAAATTTTGAAAGCTGGAATGCCAGGAATAATCAAACTTTTACCTCCTGCCTCACTTCGACTACGCTCAGTGAACACCTGCCTGGTTGGTGAGCGAAGCCGAACCACTGCCTTCTGCTAGTTAATTAGAAGCTGATGGGTTATTAATTTCAACCAGAACTTTGGCATTAGTTAAGCCAGAAACTTTACTGCTATCTTCTGGAGAGATGGCAATTTTAACTTCTACAACTCTGGCATCAACATCAGCAGCCGGATCATTATTCAACACATCTTTTTTACCGACTTTTCTGCCAATTTCAGCCACAGTTCCTTTTAATTCACCTTCAAAAGCGCCATTATCACTACTGACAGCAACACTTTGACCAATCCGAACTTTACTAATACTATCTTCTGGAACTTCTGCAACCACCATCATTTGCTCAGTTTGACCAATTTCAGCAATACCATTGGGGCTGATGGCTTCGCCTGACTTGGTGTAAATTTTTAAAATTTCTCCAGAAGTTGGTGCTTGAACGTAGCTTAATCGCAGTTCTGCATCGGCTTGTCTCACAGTAGCGATCGCATTACTAACTTGTGCTTGCGCCATTTGAACATTCGTCGGATCAACTTCTATCAATCTCTTGAGTCTGGCTCGTTCTTCGTCGAGTTGTCTTTGTAAAGTGGCTACAGTTTTGTCACGGGTGACTCTAGCTTCAATTAGTTGCTGTTGTAAGCTGGTTAAGGTTTTGACTTGGTTCGCCCTAGCTTCTGCAACTTGTTGACGCAAAGTTGCGATCGCTTGTCTGAGAGTCGCTTGACTTTCCACTACCTGCTGTTGAGCCGTAACCGCACTCAGTCGCCGTCTATCCCGTTCTTGTTGAGAGATAGCACCTTGGCGATAAAGAAAATCATAACGTCCAGCATCAACTTGAGCATTACGCTGTTCGGCTTGGATACGTGTCAAAGTGGCTCTTAAGCTATCACTTTGTCCGCGCAATTCTGCTTCCAAGCGATCGACTGTCGCCTGTTGAGCTAGTTTTTCTGCACTCAACTGCGATGCAATTCTAGTAATTGAGGCTTGTTGAGCATCCCTCTCGCCGCGTAACTGAGCTTCTAGTCGAGCAATTACCGCTTGTTGCGCTTGTACATCTCTAGGTGAACCCACTCGAATTTGGGCTAAATTAGCACGCGCTTCTAGTAATTTGGCTTTTGCTTGTTCGACATTGGCTAACTGAGTGTCATGATTGTCTAAAAGGGCAATCACTTGTCCTTTTCTCACCTGTTCTCCTTCGCGGACAAACAGTTGCTTCACTCGTGATGCAGATTGTAATCCGGCTGCTGGTGCAGAAAGTTTAATCACTTCACCGCGTGGTTCTAAACGCCCTACTGCACTAATAGTGTTAGCAACTGGTCTGACTGGTACAGATGAGTTAATCTTTTTCAATTGCTCAACTTTAGCTGTAGTTAGTAACCCCGCAGCGATTACTATTGGTAAGGCTACAGCGATGCCCCACCAAATCTTAGGTTGTTCTGGATCAAGTATTGGTGGCCTTGATCTTGGCTTCTCAGTCACCCTTGACATGGTTGTTGCCTGTTTATTTAAAAATGTGCTGATGGATATAAAAAAGTATGAGACGTAGTAGAGATTTGATAAATTACCTCTACTAAATACCCTCGGAAATTTGATACCAATTAATACTTAGAGCCACAACTTTGACATCATGGCGCTAATAGTAGGTAGCGTTTATCTCATTAATTTTCAGTAGTGGTAGAGCAAAATTAATGGGACAAACTACTAGTTATTCAATAGATGCAACAATCAAGACAATTGCTAATGCGTAATTAAAATATCAATGAGAATCCACCGCTTTGAAAAGCAACCCCGGTTCAGTTGGAAACTCAATCTTTATCAGAAACTTAATTATGAACTAGCAATTACAAATTTTCAATCAATTTTCTCAAATAGCGCATCCCTAACATTACAGTTTCCTTAAACTTGTAGTCAACTAATTATTAGGTTTGTTAACTTTGAACTCATTGGGAAATTCGCTCCACAGATGCTACAGCTATGGTTAAACTCCATTAAACTATTGTCATAGCAAGAGGCAGTGGTTCGACTGCGCGGTAATCGAGCGAAGCGATGCACTGAGCTTGTCGTTCGCGTAGCGTCTCCGGTAGGAGAAGTGTCGAGATTCACCAACCAGAGGTAGGAGGTAGAAGCATTAGTATTCTTTCAGCATTTGTATGTTCAAAATTTCCTAATCTATATGCTTCTTGCTATAACTAAATTCTACATTTATCAGTTGCAGGAAAACGTAACAGAATCTACAGATGCGGCAGGGGAAGAAAGTCTGAAGTTTGATAGTGTGTAGACACATATCTTGCACCTAGCCTCAACAAATGGAACTCGCGGCTATAAGAACAAAGTCTGCCTATCGCGCTTGCACTGCGCTTGGCGCACCACACAGACTAACGTAAAATCAAAGGTTTTAAACCCACGCAGGTGGGTTTTGTCTGTGTAGCTGCGACTTCAGTCGCTTGGTGCAAAATGTGAATAGATGCGTTTTGCTTCTTCAAGAGAAGTATAAAATTTTGTCCTTCTGTTTCCTAATTTCTACCTCCTGCTTTTTTATACATGACAAATGACTTATTCTGGCAAATCAAATAAGACTGTCGTCATGTAATTATCTGCCCATTCTTGCCCAAAGGCTTTTTCTAGGACGCGGCGGGTTTTATCGTTTTGTTGTTGTTTGGTACAGTAGTTGCGTTGTCCAGCGATAATTTCCTGAGTTTGTTCAGGGGAAATTGGACTAGCTGCGATCGCTTGGGTACAATGTACTTCTAAAAAGTCCTGCACACGTTCCAAGAACATCGCTTCTTCTTCTGGGGAACTAGGACGGATAAACAAGCAAAATTCCGAGAAGATGTGACCCCATTCTGGTAACTCTCGCGGTTGGGAAAATTCTATTGTTTTCAGTGCGGTGAGTTGATTTGTATAGGAAACTGGCAAGGTCAAGTCTAAGTGTACCGGAGATAAATCGGCGATCGCTGCACTAATTTGCCCTCTACCACCAACTAAATCGCAACCAAACATCGGTAAGTCATATTCTGGACGCGGAAACATCACGCAATGCAAAATATCCAGCATATTTCCCACCTTCGCCAGTTCTAAGTGCATTTTGCGAAACTGTGGTGTTTGATAGCAGCGATTTTCAATTGTCAGTTTTTCACCCTCTAATCGACCTTCCACATATCCCAACTCTGCTGGTAAATGGTAAGGCGACAGTTCTAAATGCTTGTGCCAAGCCGCCTCGATGCTATCAGCTAACTGCCGAATTAGGGGATGTTGTTGTTCACGGAGTGAGGGAGTTGAAGTAAATGACATATTCTCATCAGAAATGCTATCTAAGGCCAGTCTACAGCCAGCCGTGCCACTTCTATTCTGCCGCGCAACATTAAGCAAACTGTTACATATAGTTACGTAAAGTTATAAGACATTGACTTTTCAAATGAATTACTTATTTTGTAGTCTTAGTTACAGAATTATTTTGATTTTCATTCATCAGGGAGTCTTCGGTTATGCAAATTAATACTCAAAGACCAAATTGTGCTGTCCCAGCAGTTAGACAAAACCTAGCTTGGTTAAGCAAAGCCTATAGTCAAAATTCCCTCAAGTCATGTCAACCTGCTGTCTGGGTGCGCCTTGTCGAACCTCTTAGCCCATACAGCTATGATGAAGCATTGTTACTTTGCCAAGTTTCTGCCGATGAGTGGTTAGCTTGGGTTCCAGATCATGGGGAAGTGACATTGCGTCTTGGTCAAGGGTCAATAGTTTAGGACTTACGCAAAAACTCTCAATTTCAGAAGACTTGGCGTAAGTCCCGTTGTGATGAGTTAATTTATTGCCAAAAATCAGTGGCTTCATATCCCAGTTCTGCCAACATCTGCCGTAGCAAAGGTAAACTGAGACCGATAACATTACTGTGACAGCCTGCTATTTTTTCAACAAATAAACTACCAAAACCTTCCAAAGCAAAAGCACCAGCACATTTGAGAGGTTCGCCGGTAGCGACATAAGCTTGGATTGCGCGATCGCTCATGGTTGCAAAATAAACCCTTGTCACCTGACACTTAACTAAAGTCCGGTTTTGGGCAGTGTCAATCAACACATGACCTGTGTATAAGTCGCCTATATTACCCTGCATAAATTGCCAACGAGCGATCGCTTCTGCTGCATCTGCTGGTTTGCCATGAATCTTACCATCAATAGCCAAAACCGAATCACAGCCCATAATTAAAGCCGATGGAAACTGTGGTGCGATCGTTTCTGCCTTACGTTGAGCTAAAACCTGCACTAACTCACCAGGATCACTCAGTTGAATTTGTGACTCATCAAAATCACTGGGTATAACTATCGGTTCAATCCCAACCGTTTGCAGCAAACGCCGACGTGCAGGAGAAGCAGAAGCCAATACAAATTGAGGAATATTTATTGTCATTGGTCAATGGTCATTTGTCATTTGTGCTTATATTGCCTTGCTTTCCCTACTCCCCACTCCCTACTCCCCACTCCCTAATTAATAATTAATACACGGTGAAAGAATCGACAACATTTTCCATCGTCCGTTTCACCTTTGTCCAACGTTTTTCAGGAATGGAGGCGTTAAAGGTAAACAGTTTGCCACGACTAACAGCAACACTAGCGATGTTATGTCGTTGCTGAGAATTTGGGAGTTTGACTAAATACTCTAATATATAGTAGGTTTTGCCTTCATTATCCTTTTCTCGCGCATCAACTAATTCGGCTGTGCGACCAGAATCTGGAGGTGCAAGGGCCGCTTTGCCAAGTTTATAACCAACTTCTGTGGGAGCGCCCAATTCTTTTAAGGTTTTACCTTCAGGAACCGGACTAATCACGACAGAAACATTTTCCGAGATTTCTATCAAATCATGAAATACGATATCAGGGCCATTGGCAACTTTCACAGATAGCCAGCCATTAGGGTATAAAAACTGATAACCATCAGCAGTATCTACATAGCTTTTAAATCCAGCCGCAGCAGCTACACCAGGATTAATCAAGCTAAAGCTCAACATTAATAAGCAAATAATTGCAATTTTTTTCCACATTGTTAGAGATTCCTTTGGCGGGAAGTAACAAAAATTAAACATTATGTATCGTTTTTATTGTCCCACCAACGGGGTCGCTTCATCTCGTCATTGGTGATGAGTCATTTGTCAAAAATTAAACAATTTGCAAAACCAAAAGTGTCATATCATCAGTGTTTTGCCTATCAGTACCAATAAACTGCTGAACTTGGTTAAATAAATAATCCACGATTTCTTCTGGCCCGTTGCAATAGCGACAAGCGGCGCTGAAGGCTGCTACAAAGTTTTCTTCATCGAAGCGATCGCCACTAGCCGCCGCCGCATCCGTCAGTCCGTCTGTATAATAAATTACAGTATCTCCAGGTTCTAACTGTGCCTGGGCATCTTCATATTGACTGTTGGCATCTAAACCAATCAACATCCCCAAAGTATCTAAGCGGCTAACGGTTTTTGTGGCTGCGTGCCACCACAAAGGCGGATTGTGTGCAGCATTACTGTAAGATAAAATCCGATTTCTGGGATTGTACTCAGAATAAAACAACGTCACAAAGCGGTGGGAATTTTCCAAATCCGCATACATCACTCGATTCAAATTTTGCAAAATCCCCGCCGGGGAATTGCCATGTAAGACTTCGCCCCTCAGCATTCCCCGCATCATCGTCATAATTAATCCGGCGGGAACACCTTTCCCCATCACATCCCCAATCACAAAACCCCAACGGCTATTTTCTGGAGACACTCTATTAATTAACTGCAACTGGTTATGATTGGTGGGAATAAAGTCGTAATAATCACCACCCACACGATTAGCAGGTTTACAACGTGCTGCTAGTGATACACCAGGAATATTCGGACATTGACGCGGTAAAAGTCGGCGTTGAATTTCTGCCCCAATTTCTAATTCTTGGTCTAGGCGTTCTTTTTTCCGCAGTTCTACAGCTAGTTCGTCGTTTTCAATTGCTACTGCTGTTTGGTCTGCAACCAAGCGCACTAGCTTTTGTCTGGTTTCTGTCCAGCTATAGTCAGGGTCACGACTTAAAACGTAGAGCCAGCCGCGTTCTGTATGCTTAACTAAAATTGCCGTGCCGAATATTTGCACATCAGGCCCCAAATAGCGGTGCATCTGATCATCTAATATGCCGGTGGAACTCGCCAAAGGTGTGCTGTTGGGCAGTAATGTAACTTGACTACTGGCTGTTTCTAAAGCTTTGCGAATATTTTTGCGCTGGCGACTATCCTGCCAGTGGAGTTGCTCTAACCTAACTTGACCGTTAGGCTTGTAGAGAAATAAAGCACTACCATCAGCATCTGTCACCCTTGTGGCCATCAAGGGAATCAGTTCTAAAAACTGATTTAAATTGTTGAAGCTTCTGAGGGCAAATCCTAAAGAACTCAGCAAATCTTGAATTTTGTTCTGTTCTCGATGCAACCTTGCCACAAGTTCTTTTAGTGCTACGACTGGTGTGACATCCGTCGCGGCACTATTATTACCATCAGTAGGTTGAAAGGGTACTTGAGACACAGGCACAGATAATATCCAGTTAAGAGTAGTAGATTTTCAATTGATTAATAACTCTTTGCGGCAAAATATTGCTAAATCATATTGAGACAAGATAAGTCAATTTAGCAAGAGTAGAAAGACGTAAGCGAGAGCGATAAAAAACTATAGCATTCGCTGATTTTATTTCTACCTAAATCCAGATACATAAATTTCATGTGTTTTTACGCAAAAGCTGATGAGTATAAATCAGTAAATACCTCCATTGCTGAGAAAATTCTCACGCTCACGGCAGTCAATTAGCAAATCATACATCATGAAACATAAAATTCCTTAATTAATTGATTAATTATTTTTGCCAATTTTTGAGATTTTTTCTTGTCTCAGAGAAATATTCAGATACTGAAATAAACCATAACTTAAAATTTTCAGGGAAAATATCACTTTAACTGGATCAGCTAGAGCATTTTTCTAACTTTTAATTTACCTTTAGAGAATATTTGTCAGTTTTTCTGGAAATTCACTTCAATATATATACTCCTAAATTTGGACAAGCTGATTTGCTGATAACAATAGGCTTTTGCTAACTTACCAACGAACTTACTTGAGCTTTTTTGTTTTTTTCAGTATTTATAGCAGTTCTCAATTGGGTTTACAAGGTTGGGACTGGCGCAAAAAGATTACTGGTTGAGAATGGGTGTAGGGGTGTAAGGGTATAAGGGTTTTGCATACCTAGACCCCTACACCCTTCTTACATACCTGACTTTTGCGTTTGTCCCATACAGATTTAGCCACTCAAGAGAGCTTCAACAAACTCGTAGCTAGAAAATGGGCGTAAGTCTTCAATTCCTTCACCAGCCCCAATAAAGCGAATTGGTAAACCTAATTGTTGGACTACAGCCAATGCGACACCACCTTTGGCGGTACCATCCAATTTGGTTAATACTACGCCACTCAGTTGGGCCGCTTGGGAAAATACTTCGGCTTGGCGCAAACCATTTTGACCAAGGGTAGCATCTAAAACTAATAGAGATTCGATTTTGGCGTTTGGGGCTTTTTTGTCGATGATGCGGCGAACTTTTGTGAGTTCATCCATTAAGTTCTTTTTATTTTGCAATCTTCCCGCAGTATCAACTAATAATAATTCTGTGTTGCGTGCTTGGGCGGCTGCGATCGCATCAAACACCACGGCGGCAGGGTCTGTATTTTTACCAGGGTTGGCAATGACTTCTACACCACTTCTGTTTCCCCAAACCTTGACTTGTTCGACAGCCGCCGCCCTAAAAGTATCTGCTGCGCCAATCAAACATCTGTAGCCAGATTTTTGAGCTAAATGGGCAATTTTACCGATGGTTGTGGTTTTGCCAGCGCCATTTACACCAGTAATTAACCAAATATTTAAATTGTCTTTATCTGGGGCAAAGCTGGTTTTCTCAGATTTGCGAATAGGCTCCTCTAACATATCCCGTAAGATTTGTTTTAAGTAAGCGATCGCTTCTTCTGGAGGTGTAACTTCTTCCCGCAGTTTTTGTTGTAAAGCACTGATAATATAATCTGTGGCTTCTACACCCACATCAGCTTGTAACAATACAGATTCAATTTCGGTTACTGCTGCTTGGTTGAGTGGCCCTTGTCCAACAATGGCTTTTAGTTGATTGACGATGTTCCGCCGGGTTTTGTCTAATCCTTGGCGTAACTTTTTCAGCCAGGTGATTTCTTCAATCGAAATGTCTTCTGCACGTCTACCTTGAGCCGCCAATAATTCTGCTGACCAGACAAACCCTTCATCAAATGCCAAATCTGGTATTTCTGCGGCAGTTGCTTCACTCACACTTGCTGGCTGTACCTCTGGTTGTGTAACTTCAATGGCACTAGCTATTAAGCGTTCTTGCTTGGCTTGCCGTTCTGCTGCTGCCCGTTCTAAAAAAGATAATGCAGCCGTCTCGGTGGCCTGAGTTTCTTGTGATGTTACTTCTTCCGTACTGGCTGTAATTTCTGTTTCTGTAACAGCTACTTCCTCAACAGTAGTTGCTACTTCTGGTTGTGGTGTTTCGACAGTTGCCGCAGGTTCTTGGCTGGGAGTTGTGACCTCTTGTGAATCTGCGGCTATCGTGTCTGTTGGGGCTGGTTCTCCAGTTTCTATTTGTTGTTTTTGCTGGATATTTTTATAGGCAGCTTTAGCAAACGCCAACAAATCTGCGGCCGAATCCGGTGCAGTTTCTGGGTTAGTATTTGATGTTTCGGTTGCCTCTGGTTCGGTTATAGGTGTGGGAGTATTTTCTGCCTCTTGGTTTTCAGAGGGAGTAGCAGAAGAATCGTTATATTGACGACGAAACCAATTAAAAGCCATTGCTGCTAACAGTGTTAGTTGTGATTTAAGTTAGGAGTTATGAGTTCGTAAGTTAAGAGTTTAATAGAATTTGTTACTCTTCCCTGTGGTGAAATCCTCCGGGATATCCTCACCTCTCAATTTCGGGTTACTGGGAGGGGGTAATTCATCCCTCACAAGTACCTGACTTCTCCTCACCTTCAACTCACAACTTAGCATTCAGAATGGTTACAAAGTTAGGATAAAACACTAGGAAGTTTTTTTTGTTCTGTGAATCGCCGCAGCACTCCATTAATAAATCGATGACCTTCATCGCCACTGTAGCGTTTGGCTAACAAAACAGCTTCGTTGATGGCTACGCTGTCAGGCAAGTTTAAAAATGTCATTTCAGCTACAGCGATACGGAGAATGTCGCGGTCAATTTGAGCTAGACGGTTGACTTGCCAATCTACCAAAGCCGCCGATATTTGTTCATCAATCAAGATCCGATGCTCATTCACGGTTTTGACAATTTGAATGGCATATCTGCCAACTTCTCTGTCTTGGTTGGCGAGTTGAATTAATTCGGGAAACTCAACTGCTGCGCCAAGTTGATTGATGGCGGTTTGGGTATAAGAGATCGCTTCTTGTAGCATGGTTCTCGCAGTATTCATATCAGCAGCGCGAGTTTGGCTAGTTAATAGGCGATCGTTACTGCGTTGCAATTCCGCCGCAGCGTTGTCTAAGGTATCTTGCACTTCTGCCCTTAAGGTACGCACGGTTGCTAATACCAATTTAGGCAGATGTTCTTCGGTGAGTTTTTTAGGGTTGACTGGCAGCTGGCTGAGACTTAACAGCGCCAGTTCACGAGCGATTTGTTGGGGTTTGCGGTCTTGCATGGAAGTGAGTGCCTAAGCACTGAATTAGGGTGAAAATTTAATTGATTGCTACAAAGCCAGACATTCATAATATCTATTTACTTGTGTCTTTGCCGGATAAATTTTATATTTCCTCGACGGAAATTACTGAATGTTTTGATTCCCTGGTTAAACTCGCTAAATTTTGTTCTTTGCCTAAAACTAGCGGGGGTAAGGGCGTATTCGGTGCCACAATTCCACCAGAGACAATCACTTTAAAAGCATCTTCGATTGACATTGAAAGATTGATCACATCTTCTTCTGGTACTACTGCATACCATCCTGTAGTCGGGTTGGGTGTCGTTGGGATGAAAATGCTCAACATTGGGCGAGGCATTTGGGATTGAATTTCATTGGCGATCGCACCTGTAACAAACGCGATCGCCCAAATGCCTTGTCTGGGATACTCAACTAAAACCACACGGCGAAACTTGCCTGGAGAATCTTTAAGTAAAGTCTCTAACAGTTGTTTTAAGGTTTTATATACCTGTCCCGCTAAGGGAATTGCCTGTAATACTCGCTCACCAAAATCTAATAACCATCTCCCAGCAATATTCCGAGCCATTAACCCAATTAACAAAATACTTAACAGTGGTACTGCTAGACCCACAGCTAAATTTAGTATATTTACTAAAATTGGGTGCAGCCCATCAAAGGGATTGAGTTGTTTGGGAACTTGGGTAAGGAAGTCGATTACCCAATTAGCGATCGTGATTGTGAGCCAGATGGTGGTTGCTAGGGGGATAACCACTAACAATCCTGCTATCAGGTCATTTTTCAAGTCCTGCTTTAAGCGATCGATTACCAAACTTAGTTTCTCCTTTTCTTGGCTAGTGAAACTCTAGATAAGCGGAAATTCATACCAGCAACCGCCCAAGGTTAGAAGGCTGTACTAGTAATATTTTTTACCCTGTTCTATTTTAGAAAGCTGTCACTAAATAGCTTTTATCTTGATAATATGCTGTTCAGACCAGAAAAGTATTGATTTTTCGCTAGTTCGATGTTGAATACAGAAAGATATAGCTAACTACCGATAGTTCTTCCATCTGTGAGGATGTTACTTTTCTTTGTACAGCTTGTAAATGAATGTTGCAAATATTTTAATTATTACTAATACTACCGCGATCGCTCAAAATCTGACTATGTTTCTGAAACCTATGTATGACAACTAAAAATCCACTTGTAACTAGTTTAGAACTAAGCCGCAAGTAAAGGATGTTTTTCTGAAAAACTTTTGTTATAAATTTTAATAAAACAGAAGACTCCGGTTTGATTTCCGAAATTTAAAGGGGTGTGGGTATTCAAAACCCTTACACCCTCAATACCCAATCTCCACAGAAAATCTTGGTGTGTAAGTCCTTTTTTACCCTTCTCCAGCAGTTTGTGTAGCGACAACCTTGCTTTTCTCAGTTTGGGATAGTGTTTCAGCTAAGGTAGGTGTAGGTAGATGCTGCATTTCCCAGACTTTCAGCAAAATTAGGTACTCATAAAAAGCTTGCAAAGTACACCAAGCCATCCCAGCGCGACCATCTAAACAGCCACCTAACAGAAAATACATATAAAGAAAACGCAAAAAAGGTCTAGCTGGTAAACGCAAAGACAAGTCTTTTAAAGCACGCCGTCTTTCTACCTCAGTTTTGCCAAAAAATAAATCTCGCCAAACAACTGTGCCATTTTCTAGTTGATGTACTGTTTCTTTGGCTTCATCGGTAGAATAACGATTATGTTTTTCAATCCAACGGCTCAAACCTTTACTGCAAGTGTAATGAGGGTAAGTTTCCTTGATAAAGCTAGTAGCACCATCACATACTTCTCGTTCTGTGTGACCATAGTCTGTAAACCAGACCTTACCGTGGCGGAAAAGACGCATCTGATAACGGGGATATTGGGTGCTATAGCGAATCCAACGATTCATAAACATTACCCGTTCAGCAACGTAGTAACCAATGTAATCTGGGTTATGTGTGGCTTGTGTGCATTCCGCAAATAACTCTGGTGTCATCCGTTCATCAGCTTCCAGAATATAAACCCACTCATATTTCGGGGGTAGAGATTCTAGCATCCAAGTGCGTTGACGACCGTGGCTTTCAAAAGCGTGCTGCACAACCCGTACAGGATAGCGACTGGCAATTTCCACAGTGCGATCGCTACTGCACGAATCCACAACTATAATGTCATCCGAAAGCATTGCCGACTCAATACAAGGTGCAATATCTAGTTCTTCGTTATATGTCAGTATGTAAATTGAGAACATTTGCAGATTTTATAGCGATTTTCCTAACAGTTAATTTTTAGGAGGCAGGAGGCAGGAGGGTCACAATAATTCCTACTCCCTACTCCCTACTTTTTTACCGTGCAGCAGCTTTACGTCCACCTGTTTGTAAAGCACCGCCACCTCTTAATCCTGTCCAGCCAATAATAATGTACCCAACAGATAATAAAAGACTACTAATTCCAATCCGTAAGCCAGATTTCCAAGCATTGTCTCTTGCTTGTTTTTCTGCATCTTCCTTACGCTGACGAATTTGTCCTTTTCTTTGATTCGCCAGTGCTTGAGGATCTGTTTGTTGGTCAATAAATTTGTCCAGTTCTTGCGGATTAGCTTTAAACTTCTGGAGTAAGTCTTTCTGTGATTGCGGCAATTGCGGATTTGCCAGAGCTTGTTTATACTTTTGATCATCTTTGAGCAAGTCAGCAAACTGCGCCCTGGCTTGGGC
The DNA here is from genome assembly GCF_014696905.1 of Nostoc sp. FACHB-190. Taxonomy (NCBI): domain Bacteria; kingdom Bacillati; phylum Cyanobacteriota; class Cyanophyceae; order Nostocales; family Nostocaceae; genus Nostoc; species Nostoc sp. FACHB-190. Next base: position 46,321 of record NZ_JACJQW010000024.1, on the reverse strand, counting down.
GCGGAGTTGTTCTAATTGCGCTTTCCCCTGATCTGTATTGAGTTGCGCCTGAAATTGATTCAACTGGGTGTCTAGTTGTTTTTCTGCTTGATCAGCTTCTTGAGTAATTTGAGTGACAGTTTGTGCTTTGGCTTGATTGACATTGTTCAGGTGCAAGGGAAAAATCAACAAGAAAATTAGACCCAAGACACTAGAAAGTATAAACGCTGGCAATCGTAAATCGATACCTTTAGGGCCACCATCACTAGCACCATCAATCCAATAGCCAATCAACAGAGAACCTAAGCCCACCATAGGTACAATCCCCCGGTCAACTAGGGCTGTTGCTAAGTTAATTTGCCAGCCACGATCAGTAGGTTGAAAGGGTAGCAATAAAATTAGAAAGTCTAGCAAAAAGGACAAAATTAAAACTGCCCCAATCACTTTGAGACCAAGGGCTGCGTTCCCGGAAGTAAAACGATTAGTCATATTTTCCAAACTTAATAGTGAGTCAGAGTGATTGTCCTATTTAAAGTTACTGGAATATTGTTCCTGTAACTCTGCCTGTTCAATAAAACTATCTCTTATATAGAAAAGGCAAAGGTAATCCTAGTGGATACCTGTAGGTTTGAAACTACACCACGGTAGCACTAGTTAACTTGAGTGTCTTCAGAAAATACATGGTGTTTGAAGATACGAGATTAGCTGATATTAATCAAAAAAACAACTTTTATTTTCAGCTTCTACTCTCTGGTTTTTCGCAAATAAACTGACTGCTGAAGCACTTCCTGCCAAATAGACAAATCCTCTGGTCGGTCAACATCAGCTAAAGTTGGTAAGTATATAGATGAGACACCCAAGTCAGCCGCAATATCTACAGTTTGTTGTAATACCTGAGAAGTTCCCCAATCGATGTTAGCGAATAATTCCGGGATGAAGCGACGCACACCAATTAAGTAGTAACCACCGTCAATAGCTGGCCCTAGTACCAAATCAACAGTTTGTAGTTCTTGAAAAGCTGTTGCCAAAATTTGAGATGTCACACCAGGACAATCGCTACCAATGATAATTATATATTCAGCATTTTTGCGGAAACTATCAACCAGCGATCGCGCCATCCTTGTACCTAAATCGCCTTCACCTTGAGATGCGTAAAGTAATTCCCCACCCAACCAATCTTGCATTAACTCCAAACCACCACCAGCAAACCGCACTTCCACAGAAACACCAATAGCCTTTTGTAATTCTCCAACTTGCAACAGAGTATATTCTGTCATTTGCTGTTGCAGATGAGCAGCACCAACACTACCCAAAGCTGGTATCAGCCGAGTTTTGGTCTTTCCTGGTTCTGGATAGCGCGTAAAAATAATCAAGTGCTGCTTTTGGACTTCTGATAATTTCAGCACGTAATAACCTTAACTGTTAGCGACTCAAATATTTTAATAGCAATACTTATCGTTTTCATTAGCACTAGAACGTTCTCTGCCCTTTCGCATTGCGCCTAAAATCGTAGAAACATAGACACATCGCCTAGCCTTGCCATTTTTATAACTGTATAAAGTAATTTGTCCTAACGTTCGCAGTGATGTATTAGTACATTCGTCTCCAGGCTGATAAACTGGACAACCTTGGTGGTTAAAAACAACACGCCAAATTGCTTGAGAAGTATGTTTTGGTACAGTCGTCTCAGATGTATTGCGATTATTTAAACTTTTATCAATCAGAATATTAGTCTCTAAATTCTGCCATAAATTGGCATTATTATTCACAGCATCAGAAATAAAAAAATTAGCATCTGCTCGATGAACTGCCCACTTCACAACATTATTTTCCTCACGAAAACTTACTTGCCAACTCACTTTTTCTTTTAGAGCTTGGCTTTGAGCTTGACGCATAGCCAAATAAACTTTATCTTGAGCAGTATTAAGACGACTTCTATCTACAAAAGCTAACCAATTTGGTAAGAGCAGCCCAGCTAAAATACCAAACATTAAAACAATGACTAAAATCTCCGGTAATGTAAAGCCACTACAGGAGTCCACATATAAGATATTTTTTAACTTACCCCTATAAAATAAATGCACCTGAAAATACTTCTACAATTAATTTAATGATCACGTACCAAGTTTAATTTCCAAAAGCTATGCAGTTTTCATTATGATTTTGTTAAGTATTTTTGTTGATATTTTTGTTGGTAGAATAACTATTATAGCAATTTTAAGTAGTAACTTAAACGTAAAATTAACTCGCTTTAATCTTGCAGTATCGTAAATAAAAAATAAGTATAAGAACCTAGCAGCCAATATTCCTTTTTTTCGATTAAATGGTTCTTGGAGAGATTTACATACTAGATATTTATAAAGGTTAGTTAGGCTTAAATTCCAAACATTTTTATTTACTAATTCTCTAGTATGATATGCACCTTCTAAGACATATAAACAAGCCTTTTCTTGTCTAACTAAATTAGAAGATAACGAATTAGCACTGACTCTATACAAAATTTGCACTTTCGGGACACAAACAAAAGAATATCTAGCAGCTAACCGCAACCACATATCCCAATCTTGAGCAGCACTTAGTGATTCATCAAAACCGCCTAATTCAATTAAAGCTTCTCTATAAATTAATGGATTAGAACCATTTTCTAAAAAGTTACTTACTAACAATCTCTCATACACATCACCATTAACAGTAATATGACTTCCTGAAACTAAAAATTTACCATTTTCATCTATATAATCAGTCCAGCTATAAGCAACCTTCGCATCAATATTATCTTGCAAAGCCTCTAACTGACTTACCAACTTATCAGATGTCCAAACATCATCCGCATCTAAGAAACTGACAAATTCTCCAACTGCTTTCTGTAGTCCTCGGTTGCGGCTGACATTACCACCAGCATTCTCAAAAGAAAATACCTTAAGGCGTGAGTCTTGAATTTGTGAAGCAATATCTAAAGTTGAATCTGTCGAACCATCATTAATGACAATCAACTCAAAATCTGTAAAACTCTGGCTCAATACAGAATCTATAGTTGTTTTAATAGTTCTTTCGCTATTATAAGTTGGAATAACTACAGAAATTTTGGGAATATTTTGAATGACATTAGTCATAATTTATCTAAATTATCTACAAATTTATTAGACAAATAGCATCGTAAAGCATATAAAGGACTCATCATACTAGCCCAATAAAACTCTATTTCAAAAAGTGCAATCAAATTACTGCTTAAACCTCTTCTGTACTTAATCAGATGATTTAAAATTCGCCGCAAATTTCCCAAAACAGTTTTGCATAAAATCATTGGTTTTTGCCAATTTTTAGCATTGATTAACCGGAGTTGGAAAATACACAAACCGCAACCACGAGCCAAATTTAACAAATAACTCTTCTCAAATCGCCAGCGAGGAATTTGATGATAAGTGTGCATGTTGGGGTTATACCAAATTTGCCAACCACCTCGGTGTATGTAAAGCAATGGTTCATAATCATCTCCTTGAACAAATACACCAGGTAATTTTCCAGTCAATGACGGTTTCTGCGGAACATAATCACGCCACACTTGTTTGCGGACAACAAGTGCTGCCGCAGGTGGTAGCCTTAACTTATCTGGTTCAAATTGATGTGCTTCACTTCCGTGTTCTCTGATAGCAAGAAAACCTTGAATTTTTTCAAAATTCTCTGGTGGTTTTACTTCATAATTACCATGAATTTGACCACTCCAAGCGCCAGCTTGAGGATATATATCTCCAAAAGCATAAGCTTCTGCTAACCAATTAAGATCGGGTAAATTATCGTCATCTAAAAAAGCTACTAGCTCACTTTTGGCCTCGTATATTGCTCTTAATCTTGCAAACGCAGCACCTTGCTGAGTTTCTAAAAAGTATTTTACTGGCACCTTATGGCTAAAAAGCTTTTGATAGTCCCGAATTATAAATTCAGTATTGTCTGAACTATTATTATCAATAATAATAATTTCCCATTGTAGATTCTCTACATTTACTTGAGTCAAAAGCAAATCTAGAAGTTTAGGTAATCGACTAGCTCCATTGTATGTAGGAATAGCTACAGTAATATCATAGTTATTTTTCAATATCTCATTCATAATAATTATTTAGAGTTAAAATAACCTTCATTAAATAAATAAAATGGACTAATAAAACTACTTATGAATAATTCCATTTCACAAGCTACCACTAAATCAATTTTGATTTTTGTGCCATGTCTAAGCAAGTGAGCTATAATTTTGCGTAAGTCATTTAGCATATAAATCAGAAGTACAATTGGTTTATGTGCAGGTTGTATGTTAATCATTCTAGTAACGTAGCGGCTAAGTCCAATTCCTGCAAAAAAAGGAAGTAAATAATCTTTTTGCAATCTAGAATTTGGTATTTGATGATAAATTTCCATACTGGGGTGATACCAAACTTCCCATCCTGCCTTTTGGATGTAACATAGTACTTCTAAATCTTCACTAGTGAGCATATTACCAGGGGTTCTACCAGTTAATATGGTTTTTTGTGGTACGCTTTCTAACCAAGCTTGTCGCCTCACAACTAGTCCCGCAGAGGGAGGTAATAATTTCTTTTTAGGTTCGTAGAGTAAAGGTACATCTCCACGTTCTGTAATTGCTAAAAAAGGAGCAATACGTCTTTGAAAATCTTCTGATGGTTCTGTTTCCCAATCTGGATGAATTTGACTACCATAAGCTCCAGCTTGGGGGTATTTTTGAGCAAAAGTATAAGCCTCTGCTACCCAATTTAATAGCGGGTAGTTATCGTCATCAAGAAACCCTATCAATTTACCTGAAGCTTCTGCTACTCCACGTTTTCGTGCGTAAGCTGCTCCTTGTTTGGCTTCAAATACATACTTTAAAGGATAGGGATATCGCCAATTTGCTTGATAACTTTGAACAACTTCGGCAGTATTATCTGTACTGTTATTGTCTACAACAATAATTTCCCAAGTGATATTTTCAGTATGTTGTTGATTTCGCAGTCTTTCTAGTAGTTCAGGTAGGCGAACTGCTCCATTGTAAGTTGGAATAGCAACGGTAAAATCTAGGCTTTTAGTCATGTCTTGATGGTTGTTTTTTTTGAGATTCTACTTTAAAAATGTGAAGAATAAAATGTATGTACAACACTCCTAAATAGAGTGTTGTTTATTTTAATTAATCAATTGCTAAACAGGTAAGATTTAAACTCGGTAATCTGTACCTGATATTACAATTTTGCTATCAAAACGTAGTTATATGTACCGTATTTTTATGGATTTTTTTGCTAAATTTTAATTACACTCACTATCTCTGACTTTGAGAGTTGAGCCTAAAATGCTTTTTACTATCACACATCGCTTTATAGTATTGTTAGATGCAGCAACGACAATTTTTAATCCGGGTGGTTCTGTAGAACCTGTTGGTGGTGTACCAAAGTTTGTAGGTAAAGTCAAAGTCCCCATATAGTCAAAGGTAATTTTTGTAGGTGCAGTTAAACTATATGAGACGGAAGAACCAGCAGTGTTTTCACTAGTAAGATTTGAACCAAGTAAAAATTTATTAGAAGCAACATTTAATTCTGCTAATAAAGGCTTCCATGCAATTTCACTAGACTTGAAATCAGTACCATCATCTTTTTTCGTGCGATAAATAGCAACTTCTATAACTTTGGTTGTGCTATTTTTCTGAAAGCTGACACTGTAACTTAGTTTTTTCTGTTTAGCTTGTTGCTGTGCTTCTTGTATTGCTGCTAAAACAGCATCATTGGCTTTATTTACCTGCTGTCGGTTAACAAAACTAAACCAGCTAGGAAGGGCGATCGCTGCTAAAATACCAATCATTAGAAAGACTACGATTATTTCTATAAGTGAAAAACCATCATCACTTGTAGTTGCTTCATTATGGTTATAGTTAAGTTTTTTGATTTGGATAAATTCATGTGCCAGGGAAAAGCCTAGCTTTGACATTAAAACATCGGTATTTTTCTTGCTTTTCATAGTTCAAAATTACAGAATTTTACAGAAATTAGATATTTATTTACTAAATATAAAACTACGTCCTTCTACACGAATTTTAGTTGTGGGAAAATAAACATTTTGTGCCTTAGAGTAAATTATTTTGCTTTCATCATCAGTCAGTCGAGCTAGTGCATTTCCACGTAAGTAAATTTCAGCAATACTGCGATTTTCTTCAGTCAAAGAAGTAACACAAGCATAAAAACCTGTCATTGTTATACCGGTTGGAACTACTACCATATTAGATGGACAACTTGCACTTGGTACTTCCTTATTATTTGTAGTAGCACTTTGATCAACAAAATCTATCAAAACTATAGGTTTTTGGGTATATGCTTGTGATGTTTTAGTCCAACTATTCATTTTTTCTGCTAAAGTTTTATCTTTTTGAGAAAGATTTAATACTTGAAATCCATCATCAGGACATTGAGTAAAGATGCTAGTTGTATCATAAGCTTTAGTACACTTACTACCATTTTTATTCAATACACCATCTTTAATCTGAAATCTAGCAATTCTAGCAGCTTTAGACCAAGGCTTTGCCTTGTCTTGAATTAAATAGTAAGCAACTAAAGAGTTAACAAAAGAATCATCATAAAATGTCTTATCTTTGAGTTTTGTAACTACCGCATCTTTGGAAATTTCACGTTTCCAAAATACTAATACAGGGATTCCATTTGTGACTGTAGGTAATTGACTTTTAATAGCGTCAACTCCTGTAGCATCATAAATGTAAATAGCTTGTTGTAGATCGCGTGCAATATAATCAGTTGCGGCTTGAATTTCTTGCTCAGAGTTTGCTTTAGCCTGTTCCCTGCGATCTGTTTCTAACATACTTATCATTACTCCCATCAAAGGAGTAATAACTAACACTGCCAATAGCATAGCGACCAAAAGTTCAATTAATGTAAAACCATGATTTTTTTGTGGTTTGTGAAAATAATTGAATTGTTTTTTTAAAAGCCACTGCAATACGTTCATTATAATGGTACCTCCTGAATAAAATATTTTGGGTACTGGAATTTATCTAGAATCATGAATTTTTAACTACAACCACCCATGCGAAGACATAAATTGTTGTATGAAGGTTGGCCTGTAACAATATCAGTGGTTATTTCTAGTAATGGTGCTTTGCGATCGCCTAATCCTTCAGCAAATGTCTTTTGTGTAACTTTTTGTGGAGTATCTTTTGGGTCTTTAGGAGCATTTCTCTTTAATTCACTACTATCTCGAAAGCCATCTGCTCTGTAAACCCTTATTTCTAGTTGATATCCTGCTGTTGCATCGGTTGTTGCTTTGTTATAACGAAATGCTTGAATTACAAAATCCCGGCTGTTATCACTCGTACATTTGCCATCAGTATTGCCATCTATACAAAATAAATTGTTGGCTGGTGTTGCAGGTACAATACAGTATTTATTTGCATCACAGGTAAGGCTTCCTGCTGTGGGAACACCAGATGGTGTTGTATTTGTCTCTGCTGGAGGATCTATGGTTCTAGCTTGAACACCATCTATGTATGTTTTTGCAGCTTGAGTTGCTAGTTCTACACGTCTGCTTTGTAGGCGAGTCGCTGTAGACATAACTAATACTGGTGCAATGGCAGTTAACAAAATTGCGGCTACAAGTAGAGCTACTAGTGATTCAATAATGGTAAAACCAGACTCGTCTGAATAAGTAAATAATCGTAGTAATTGATGTGATTTCATAGTTACCAATTCAGCTAATTTTTGACTTCAACTCATGATTAAATTTGCTTTTGAGTTATTTAATTTGTCCTCTCCCAGTGTATTTATTACAAATAAGCTGGGAGAGTAATTGCTACCGATTCTTTTTAATCGGGTTTAATTTTGACACTGGCTAGGACGTTGATTTTTTGGTAGAGCATATTTAGTACTCTTTTTCTTACTGGATTCTATTTGTATCTCAAATCCAGTACCGAATCCGTCTTTTGTCGTTGTGTCCTGAACTGCACATAACAGAGCTTGCACCCAAGGATCATCCCGTGACACTTCTCGATAGTATTCATCTGGTGGGTCAGTGGTGGGAATTACAAAGCGTTGGGCAAACAAGTCTGGAGTTTGTGATAAGAGTCCTACATCAAAACCCCAGTTACGTAAAGGTGGCATGTAATAAGGTGCTAGTCCTATACCCGCACTGTCTGAGTGATAGTAGCTATTCTGACGTTCTGAAAATAAACTGTTGGCAACAGCGTTGCCGCTTGGAGATGGCCTTACAAATACTTGGAAAGGAGCCGTAGCGTAAATACTACGTTTAAACTGGATAAATGAACCAAGAATATTAGCTTTAACATCATCCCAGTTCTCTAAAAAGCGAGGAAAGTTATGTAAGCCTCCATTAATTTCATAGTAAGGATTAGTAGTGTTGCCAACACGAATTGGGGTATCACCAGCAGCAATTACCAAGTTAAATGTAGTTTCTGTAGCTTTAGGCAACCACTTAGTATTCTTGACACGCTCACTTTCTGTACCTAAGTCAGTTATTTTGCCGTAGTCTTTTTCGTCTGAAGGGGTGGCTTTAGGTACGTTGATTTGCAAAATTGGCTCTAAAATCGGTTGATCAGTTGATGTAGCACCAGTTGCGAATCTGTAGAATAGGCGAGTTTCTTTGTTGTAGTACTTTCTCGTTAATAGTGGCGGGTTGGCATTCTGATTTTTCTCTACAGTTGTAAACCAGAGAGCATTATCTGTTGCGTTAGGTACAGATCCTGAAGCATCAACTTTACCTGATACAATTCCTAAAGCGACAGGAGGTTTAGTAATTGCTGTTGGATTGATTATGTTGTTATCTACATCAAGTAACCTACCACTCGAATCTCGTTTGAATGCAACTCGACGAGGAAATTTTGTATAATCTTTTTCTGTTGATTTTCCCTGGTCGATTATTTTTGCTGCTTTTGCGGTTGTTCCAGCTATTAGTTTTCCAACATCTTGACCGACTACATCACTAGATTTTTTAGTTGTATCTGCATCTAAACCGATATACCAATCAGTTGCACTACATTCAGCAACATCTAACTTAAAACACATCTCCATGACGTACTCTGGAAAGTTAACACGGCGCTGAATAGGAGTGACGAAATTATTGAAGTAGGAACTGTTAGCACCAGCAGCAGTATTACTACTTGAATAAAGAGTATCTGTGAAATTGCGGGAAGTAACAAAGTTGTTGTCCCAAAAACCACTTTTCAGACGATTGTTTTTGACTGTGGCTGCATCACTAGTATCGGTGCGGTTGTTTCTCAAATCAAAGTCACCATCGCTGCGATACCCTTCCTTAAAGTTGCTTGACAATAAAGTAACAGCGTCAGCTAAAACAGAAGCAGGTCGCCATTTTTCACCTTTATCACATTTAGGTAATCTCGGATCGTTAGGACGGCAAGCGAAGTTGGTATTCGTTGATTTACGTTTATAAAAATTACTCCAGTAATCGCTAGAACTCAGGGTATAGTCAGTAAATTCTTCGTGTTCGTGTTTATTAAACTCACCCTGAATATAAACTGGTAAATCTGTAGTGAGAATTAAGCCTTTTTCTTCTGCTCTGTAATCTGTTTTTCGACTTAAATCTGCGCCATTAACCAACATAATGGCGTTGGGGCGGCGGTTGGGATCAAGTTTATAGTCGGTGGCACTGACGTTAGCACTTGAATCGCTGCTATCGGCTTTAGCATCATCACGGGTAGCATAAATAACGCCACTATTAGGCAACAGGTATTCATCAGACCAGGTATCAGTAATTGCTTGCTTACGAAGTATATCTAGATCAATTTTAGTGGCACGAATTTCTAAAGGCTGACGTTGTTCCATTTCCAGGTCATATTGTCCCGTTGCTGGTGTCAGTTTATCTATGCTTTTGATTTGCCTAGCGTCAAGAAAGGCTGTTTCTTTAATCGCATCATTAGGAACTAAAGTTGCATTCCGCGTAAGAGTACCATCAGCAATTTCTAAGGCACAAATGGTAGAATCAATGGCTGCTTGCTCTGACAGGCTGAGGGGTTTAGATGTTGCTTTTTTCAAAGCCTGACGCAAGAGGGGATTAACAAATTGTCCATTAGGGAATACCAAGTTAGCTTGATACTTCAAGCGTTCTGCCAAACCAACAGTTTTTTTAGCTACATCAGCAGCAGTAGCAGAAGTGCTAAATAACCCATTGGCATCTGTAGTTAGCCCTCTGGTAATATCGGCAGATGATGTCTTAGAAACCTCATAACTAAAGCCATTATTAGATTTGTCTATCTTAGTTGCGTCATTAGGGTCATAACCATCAGTTGTTGCAGTGGTTAAATTTGTAGGGTTGTAGTAGCTACTAACGCAAGCAATTGGCTTTTGATAGTTATCACCAGTTTTTGGATCGTAAGGGTCTTTATTGTAGTGATAAACTGCCGTAGCACGCATGACCAAATGACCACGAGTTTGTTTGCTAGGATTGGTGGGGTCACTAGGATCTGGTACTACCATTGGCATGGTATCAGGCCATACAACTGGTGCGTTGTTTTCTTTTTCCGTTGTATTAGGATTATCAGTAGCTGTGGGCGGTGCTGGTAAATTAGAACCTGCTGGGCTGTATACTCCTGCACCTGTAATTATTCGCAAACCACCAACTACATCTACTGCATCAGCACGAATACTAGCAGCTGATGTTTCCCAATAGCCGTCCCGTCCTGTAACACCAAGGTCTGCTAACTGTCTGACGCGGGTTGTACGGGTGCGTGTTTTGTCGCTATCGGTTTTACCATCTTTTTGTTTCCATTTTTCTCCAGAAATTTCTTCTGTAACATCTTCACCAACAAATTCCTGGCGAGTGCTATTCCATCGCAATTCAGGTAGGTTGTTACCGACAAGAATGCGATCGCCTATTAGTACTTCTGTAACAGGATTCTGGTCAACGGTTTCTGGATCAGTGGCTGGTAACTGGGATTTATCTATGGTTAACTGAGTGTTTGTATCTGTGGGGTATACCCAAGCATCTAGCGGACGTAGCGAATCATTATCACCTTGTAGAACTTCACTAGATGTATATAAAGTAGTACCAGTTTTAGTGAGTCCAGATGTACCTAAAGGAACTTCCTTGAATGGTACACGCCTAGTACGCTGACGGAAGTAGACTTCTAATTCTTCTTTTCTGACTTTATCTGTGTCTAAGCCAGGGTCTTTGGTTATGCGATTATAGATGTTATCCTTGACTACCTGCGGATCATTACCTTTATCCCGACTGAATTGAGCTTTGACCAAGAAATCAATGCGTTCTGCGTAAGCTTGGCTGTTGTAGGCAACTTCGTTGGGTAAGTTATTAGTAGATTGATTTGTTTCTACTGTTAGCTTTGTATTGGTAGGAGTAGAATTTTCCTTGAATAAATCTACGGTGCTACTGTCGATTTTATCGTAGTTCTCAGCTATGGCAGTATTTGTCGCTACGTTACCACCAATAATTATTTTGCCATTTTCGCGATCGTAGTAGCAAGACTCTGTACTGCTGACTTGATAGAATTTAATTGAGCCAGTACCACTACCTGTAGCTTGTCTGTTAAAGAAATTACTATTAGTAAAAATCCGTCCATTCAAATTTAAAGCAGGGCCTGGTGTAATCTCTAAATCATCTTCATAAACTACGGCATTGTTGGTCAGTGGTAGTTGTTTGCGATCTTGTTGCAATTCTATGGCTGAAAAGCCCAAGTTACCTTTGTAATGTTTAAATTGTTTCTTAGTCTCACTATCAAAGGTACTCATATCATCCGTGATAGGAACTGTAGCGGCGTAGATAAAAAAGCTCTTTTTCAATTCTCCAGTGATGACTTTATACCAACTAGAACTACCAACTAAACTTGCACTGGTACTGCCACTAGCATCACACACTTTCCCTAATACTGGAGCAGTTCTGGCCTCAAGAGGACTACGTTTCCGCTCAGGATCACTACCAACGTAAGCGGGGTTACGAAAGTAAACACCATAGAGAGTAAAACTATCAAATTTACCATCATTATCAGTATCTACAGGGAATTTCCAGGCTGTTTCTAGTACTTCCTTAGATTCTAAGGCTCCATCAGTGGGAGCTTCGATAGTTTTATCTCCATCTATGTCATATCCTAATGTTACTGAAGTTTCGTCACCTAATGTGTAGTTACTTAGTTTAGTCACTAAGGTTTTATAAAGGGTTGCATCAGATGGTACTGCTCTTGGTAATGTAGGGTCAGTGAATAGTGCATTAAGTTTTGCTTTAGCACGCTCCAAGGCGGGAGTTGCAGCTTGTAGCACAACTTCATTCACTCGCACGTTACTAGCATTTTTAGCTCTTTCAAAAGACCTAAATAAAATGGCGGTAGTCAATAAAACAACTACCAGCGCAACCATCGCCACTGTTGGCAATACAAAACCAGCATTTACAGAGTCTCGTCGTCTCCTACTGAGAAATAAAGTCCGTAGCAGCCAATTAATCTGCTTTTTTAACGTGAATAAAGAGTACTTACTAAGTGTTTTGGAGATGATTTTGATAGTCTTGACTAGCTGGCGTTTTAAAGACATAGCTGCTTTCCTGTCAAGTGGTTTGATGCTAGTTGATTTTTGGGCAATTGTGAAATTTACCTGTTGAGTGATTCTTCAGGTTAAATAATTTTTTTATTGATGCTAATTCTTGCTTAACCTGTTGAGTTAATATCTCAACACAGTAAAACACCAGACAATGATTTTTAAGTTATACCATTGCTAAACTTTTTATATTTTCTGGAAAATACTGATTTTTCCACCTCAATGAATTTGTTGCTGATCTGGGATAAAATACGTAGGCTTCATCTTAACTTTAAAGATGTGTACTGCATTTGCTGACAACTTTATGAAGGTATGTTTGACAAGATAAACTTAGGCTACCCAACTGGAGAAGAAAAAATATCAATTGAAGATAAAAAGTATGAGTTACAGGACGTACGCACAAAGATTGTCTGTGGAGATTGGGTACAGGGGTGAAAGGGTGTTGGGTGTAATGGTTGTAGATACATACACTCCTACACCCTTATACCATCGTCAAAACTCTTGATTTTTCGTTTTTATGCGTAAGTCCTAATTAATTAAAAACCTCCCATTTACAGGGAGGTTAATAGCATCAATAATTAGGATTTTTTTGGCTATTGATACATTGTGTGGCAGTAATTTCAACGAATATCTCGCTTATCCTTGTAATTACCAAAATTGCAGAAGAATTCAGAAGCCAGAACAAAAGTATGTGGCGAAGCACCAACAACAGTGAGAAGCAGCAAATTAAGAATTTTGTGGGAGTTTTAAACCTTTTATTCAGCCAACACTCGCACAGGATTCAGTTCTGAATTCTGGCGACTGACTCCTGAATTCTATTTTGATAATTTCAAACTAGGTATTTATGTACTTCTTGTACACAAATACCATCTCGTTGAATTTGCTTTGCTTGATAATTTAGTAATGGTTCAGGTTAATACCAGCTTCTTTAGCCATTGCTTCTAAACCTTTGATTTCTAAGGTTTTGATAGCTTTGGTAGATATTTTCAGTTTGACCCAACGATTTCCGCCTGGCCACCAAACGCGCTTGGTTTGGAGGTTGACTTGTTGAAGACGCTTTGTACGGCGATGGGAGTGAGAAATTGCAAAAGCGTTATTGGCTTTTTTGCCAGTTAGTTGACAGCGACGAGACATAGGAATTTGGATTTTAATACAACCTTTCTATTTTAGGGCTTCGGAAACAGAATCGGGAGAGTGAGTAGTAGGACTACTTGATTAAACCCGAATTTCTCACGCATGAGTGGGGAGTGTGGGGGGTGTAGGTGTTCAAAACCCTTACACCCATCTCAACAGGCAACTTTTCTGTGTCAGCCTGGTGCTAACAGCACTATTTACTGACTTGTTCTGTTAGTTTGGTGAGTACATCGTTAGAACGCTCGACAAAAGATTTCATTCCTTCTGCGTCAAATCCTTTTTGAGACATCAGTGCTAAATCATAAACGTGTTGACAAATCATATTGACTAGCTGACCTGTCGGGGACTCTGCACCATCTTGAATGATGCTACCTTGGTTGAGATTTGCCAAATTTTGAATTAGGGGATGGGCAGTGTTGACCAGTAAGATATGGTCTTCAGGAAATTCTGCGTTTTGCTGCTGCATCATAGCGTTCATTTCTCGCAAGCGGCGAAGAATTTCTGGTAAGAGTACCATTGCTGGGGGTGTGCCTTGAGGATCTTCAGATTTTAAAGCTTCGGTGCGAATGTTAACTTTAGGTTTGTTGAGAGCTTTTTCAAAGAGTTCTTTGATGACTTCACTCTTGGTTTTATTGGTTTTGGGGTCAACGATTTCGCCAGATTTGTCTTGTTCTAGCAGTGTATTATCTAAGTCGGAGTCTACACGGGAAAATTTGACATCATTATATTCTCGTTCCAAGAAGTTAATGAAGTGAGTATCAATGAAGGAGTCCATAAATAGAACTTCCAAGCCTTGATTTTTGTGTAATTCTATGTATGTGGCTTGGCTGGCTTCATCGGTACTGTAGAAAACGCGGTTTTCGTGGCGTTCTTTGTTGCGTTCTAAGTATTCTTTGATGGTGGTGTAGGGAGAGGTGCTAGATTTGGCAGGGCTGACATCTTGCCAAACGTCACCTTCTTGAGACTGTACTTCAACTGCGGGAGTTTCAGTGGCTGTTTGGTCAAATTTGGCAGTGCTGCGGAAGATGATAATATCTTCGACTTGTTTTTTGAATTTTTCGTCGTTGAGAGTGCCAAACTTGACGAAAGTGCCGAGATCCTTCCAAGCATTAATGTACTGCTCACGGTCATCACGGTACAGTTCTTTGAGGCGATCGCCTACTTTTTTGGCTATGTAATCGCCGATTTTGCGGACGGTGCGATCGCCTTGTAGCGCACTGCGGGAAACGTTCAACGGAATATCGGTGCTATCAATGACACCCCGCATCGGCATTAAGAATTGCGGAATGATTTCGTCACAGTTGTCGCTGACGAAAACTTGATTGCAGAATAACTTGATTTGCCCTTTTGTCACATCCACATCTGGGCGCATTTTAGGGAAATACAAAATACCGTTGATAATAAACGGATAATCTGTATTCAGATGCACCCACAGCAACGGTTCTTCTTGGAAAGGATAAAGATAGCGATAAAACTCTAAATAATCTTCTTTGGTTAAACTGCTGGGAGAATCTCGCCAAGGCGCTTTTTGTCTATTTAATACTTCACCATCCAGTTTTATGGGTACTGGCATGAAATCACAATAAGTCTTGACAAGATTATTAATGCGTGCCGCTTCTAAATACTCTTCCTCATCTGACATTAATGTGAGGGTGATGGTAGTACCGCGAGTAGTGCGGGAAGAGTCATCTAAGGTAAATTCTGGTGAACCATCGCAAATCCAGTGAACTGCTTGTGAACCTTCTTTATAAGATAAGGTATCAATTTCTACCTTTTGCGCCACCATAAACGAAGAGTAAAAACCTAACCCAAAATGACCGATAATTGGTTGGTCTGCTTTTCCTTCATATTTGTGGATAAATTCTTCCGCACTGGAAAAAGCAACTTGGTTAATATATTTTTTGACTTCCTCGGCGGTCATCCCAATACCATTATCGGTAATGGAAAGAGTCTTTTTATCTTTGTCAATAGCAATTAGAATTTCTGGTTCGTCTACATCACCATTGTATTCTCCGGCGCGAGATACCATTTTCAGTTTTTGAATCGCGTCTACGGCATTGGAGACTAATTCCCGCAGGAAAATTTGATGATCTGAGTAAAGGGACTTCTTGATAATCGGGAAAATATTTTCAGTATGTATACTGATAGTTCCTTGTTCAAGCATGGTTTGTAATGAATAACAATGTCTCAGTGAGGATTGTAACGGCTACTGGACACACAGTCACTTATAATCGGCCAGTAATATCTAGACATCATAGATTCGGATTACCCTACTCATTAGTAAATTATCAATATTTATGTAATATACAGTCGGATAAATTCAGTTTACAAAACTCAATGTTACTGCATTCACTAAGCAGAACTAAATTGTTGAGACTTATCTATTTATTTACTGCGCTTTACTGGAAAGTTAAATATGAATAATTCTGGAATTGGTAAGTTATTTGAACAGCTTAAAAAAATTTATTATGCTGTTACTTTATATGACTATGATCTGGCAATTATACTTAGTTTTTTAGAGAAGTACGCTCAACAAGAACGGTCAAAATGCAAAATATTAGATGTTGGCTGTGGACTTGGTAAAAAACTCACAGAACTGACGACAGCAGGTTATCAAACTTTAGGTGTAGATGTTAATGCTCAAATTATTGAATCTAATCAAAAGCGAGGCTTAAATTGCATTACAGTAGAAGATTTTTCTAAGACAGAAGAACAATTCGATATAATTTTGATGTCTCATATTATTGAACATTTCTCTCCAGAAGAATTAAAAGAGTTTATGGATTCCTATTTAGATAAATTAAAAATGGGAGGATACTTAATTATTGCTACACCTTTATTAACGAAATATTTTTATGATGACTTTGATCATGTTAAACCATACTCTCCTACGGGGATTTGGATGGTTTTTGGGAAAACTGCAACTCAGGTTCAATACTATTCCCGAAATAAACTTGGCTTCAAAGATTTGAGGTTTCGCCGACAGCCTTATAGATTTACTTTTGTTAGAGGAAAATACATCAGAAATTGGACTACCAAAATTTATCAAGTTATTGAGTTTATCAGTGCGCTGCTATGCCTAATTTCGTTTGGCTGGTTAGGGAATAAAGATGGATGGGTGGGCATTTTTAAAAAAGTGGAAAATTAAATTTAGTTGTTCACGATATTTCAAAACCTCTCTCGGAAAAGAGAGGTTTTAACTTATCTATAGGAATCCGATTTGATTTCTGAAAAAATCTCAGCATGTGTAGGGTGTGTTAGGCGTAAGCCGTAACGCACCGAAAACTTTGCGGTAGATGCCGTATTCTCGCCGATAACACATCCTACGTACATTTCAGAAATCAAATATTAGTCCTATATATTTCCTTTTGTTTTTAAATAATGCTAATTTTTACTAATAGTTTTTTCTAAAACTAAAAAGTAATGGTAGGGATTAACGGGGTCGATAAATTCTTTTTTGATAGTTAAGCCTGCATTGATAATTGAGGTTAAAATTCTTTTTTTAGGATAGCCTTTTAGTCCAACTTCCCAATAATGTTTATCAGATATAGGTTTTGTACTCCAGAATTTGGGGATTTGTAATGATAAATACCTTGACCGGGGAACGTCGGAAACCCTTACTTGCATTGACATATATAGAGTGTTCTGTGGGAGTGAAATCACTAAGTATTTATTAGTAGCTTGAGCAAGTTTTCGTAAAGCTTTTTCTGACTGTTCATAAGGTAAGTGTTCTAAAACCTGAAACAGTACAATAGCATCGAATTTATCTTCTGGTAATGAAAAATCTGCTGCTAAGTCTAAAGTTATATCTGGGTTTAGATGAGGGTCGATATCTGCTGTAGTTACTTCATAACCATTACGCTTGAGTACTTCGGTTAATAATGAATTGTAAATTCCTATTTCTAAAATATGGTTAACTTTATTACCAAGGGAAAATATTAATCGTAACTGATGATGATAGCTGATGAATCTGTCTTTTGATAAATACTCTGACTTTTTCAAATCAAATGATGTAATTAGCTGCATAAAAATTACCTATTTCACCTAGGTTTACGGAGTATATGATTCAAGTTTTCCCACAAAATCACTTTAAGTAACAGTTTATGAGTAAAATTCCTCTCAGCTTTTGATTTAATAGGGATTTTACAAAAGGCAAAAATAACAAGTCCAGAATTTGAGCTTTCTGAATCGAGATTGAGATAAATTACCAAAATTTTCGCTCATCTGTTGTTCCCACAAATCCAACAATTCATCGACTAATGCGGATAGTACCTTGTCACTAATGCTAAGACAATGATAAGCGTAGTATCTTTTACGAACTTGACAGCCAGCTAACTTGTAGGATAAGTTTCATTTGATGACCTTTCGTCCCACATATTGAAGTGGGTAGGAGGCGATGTATGATTGGCAGTATTTCTTTAAGAGCGATCGCACTAATCTAAATCAAGTTTCTTACCGCATCTTTGAACCGGAGTGGAAAGCTGATATTCTCCACTGGTTCAGTCGAGAGGATGTCGATAAGCAGCAAAAAGAAGATTTTATCCAGGCTTTAATAGATTTTGACGACGGTTGCGGCGGTTTTTATCGCTATCGCGCCTATTTTATGGCGGCTGAGGCAATAGCTAAGTTTCCCGAATGCAGTTTGGCTGATGCTA
This sequence comes from Nostoc sp. FACHB-190, assembly GCF_014696905.1. Classification (NCBI taxonomy): domain Bacteria; kingdom Bacillati; phylum Cyanobacteriota; class Cyanophyceae; order Nostocales; family Nostocaceae; genus Nostoc; species Nostoc sp. FACHB-190. The sequence goes on along the minus strand of NZ_JACJQW010000024.1, from coordinate 28,002 downwards.
TTGTCGAACAACTGCTCAAATGGAGTTATGGCTATTTTCGACAAGATAAGCGAGACTGGCAGATATTACCCCAACCTTTGGTTGAGAGGGCGAGAAAAACCCTGGAATTAACCGATAGAAAAAAAGTAGTTGCGGCTTTTGTTCATTTGGTTCACACAACTGAAAGTCGCACAATTATGAGACTCGCGGCTGAGAAGTTAGGAAAACTCGATCCAGGTAATAAAAGTGCGATCGCAGCTTTGGCGTTAATGCCAATTGCTGAGGATGAACCTGAACCTACATTTTGCCAGATTAGTCAAACTTTTAGGCAAATATCAGTATTAGATGAAACTGCGATCGCAACTTTATCCGAACAACTTCAAAATGCTCAGTCTGACATAGAATGTTTGCAAATGGCTAGAAGTCTCCTAGAAGCAGACTCTAGTAATCAAATTGCAATTAACGCTCTATTCAAATTAGTTAACAATCTCGGTCAATCGCCAAAATATCCAGATGATGCTCAGTATATTGCATGGCAAGCAACTATCTGTCTGGCACAAATTGATCCTACTTATGAACTAGTAATTAATGCCCTAATTCAGCTTATTAGGACTGCGAAAGAGCATTCATATTTAAGCATAGCCGTGAAGTATTTGGGATCAATAGGTTTGGGTAACAAAGCTGTACTTGTCACTTTAACTGAGCTAATTACTTCAACTCAAGACTATTATTTGTTATGTTACGCAGTTGAGAGTTTAGAAAAAATTGACCCAGGTAATAAAATCGGGATTACGACTCTAATAGAGAAAATAGAAAAGGTTCAGGATGAATTTTGTCTTAAGAAAGCAGCTTGCCTGATAGGAAAGTTAGATCCTGGTAATAAATTGGCAATTAGTACATTATCCCAGTTACTCCAAAATACTCAAGATGAATCATTTAAGTTGTATATCGCTAAGAGTTTAGCAAAAATAGATCCTGGTAATCCACAGGCAATTTTTACATTATGTACAACACCAGAAAACCATTTACATCAAATATTATTGATGACATCGATTCAAAATCTAGAGCAACTAAATGCCAGCAACATATTAGTGAAAGATAAATTCAACGAAATTATTCCTATCCTTATCGGATACATCCAAAACTTTCAGACTGCTGATGACAATCAAAACTACTACAATAATCTTACCAGCAATCTATCTTATGAATCCTATCTGTTAGATATAGCTGACAGTTTGATTAAAATCCTGCAAGTTGAATATTTGCCACAAGTCCTCACATCTTTAAAAGACTATTTGAACCAAAAATTTTACAAAAATAGTTCTTATCGCTATGAGGCTGTGTTGAAAATTATCTGGCATTGTGCCGAAAATCTAAACTATCCAGAGTTTTATCAACTTTGGCACAGCTAATAAATTAAAAAGCTACGCAGAGAAAATTGATATCTTTCTCTGCGTAACGTTGCGTTTTCCTCAACATTCCTCTGCGTTAAACAACAATCTCACCACTCATTCGCTGTTCTAATAAATCCAACAACCCATCTACATCTTTAGCAACTTGTGCAAAACATTCAGGCGGTGTTGGTTCTGGTGCAAACTGAATTAACTTAACTTCTCCCTTGCCAATACCTATCATCAATACTTCCACTTCTGGCTGATGATGGGTAATAATTCCGATAATTTCTTGCAGCCGATTTTCCACATTCTCGTTTAATTTTTCTACCGCTTCTTGGGGACAATAAACAAAATGCGGAGTCGGCTGTAAATCGATGCCGATAGTACCCTGGCTATCCCCATTTTCTAACCATAATGCCCAAGATAACGCCGCCAATTCTTGTTGATTTGCCTTCACAAACCTATCTAACTGACTACGCCACTTACTATCACCTGTTTCCGGCTGGGTACTACCAAACATCATTTATTTGCGCCTTTGCGCCTCTGCGCGAAACTTATCTTAAACCACTCTGCACACGCCACAAACTCGCGTAAACTCCGTTCTTTTCTAACAACTCCTCATGGGTTCCCGACTCGACTAATTGTCCATATTCCATGACATAAATACAGTCGGCATTACGAATTGTGGAAAGACGATGAGCGATCGCAATTGTGGTTCTATCTACTGTAATCTTTTCTAGCGATCGCTGGATAGCGGCTTCGGTTTCATTATCTACAGCTGATGTCGCCTCATCTAAAATCAAAATTGGCGGATTTTTTAACACTGCACGAGCGATCGCAATTCTTTGGCGTTGTCCACCAGATAACTTTTGTCCGCGTTCCCCGACAATTGTCTCATAACCTTGGGGCAGATGTTGAATAAATTCATGGGCTTCTGCCACCTTCGCCGCTTGGATGATTTCTTCGGTAGTCGCATCAAACGTGCCGTAAGCAATGTTCTCCGCTACCGTACCATGAAAAAGAAACACATCTTGGCTAACTAAGCCAATACAACGGCGTAAATCACGCAAACCTAAATCTTGAATATCAACTCCATCTACTGTAATACTGCCGTTTTCTACCTCATAAAACCGCAGTAACAGCTTCACCAAAGTACTTTTACCGGAACCTGTTGAACCAACAATGGCGATGGTTTTACCAGCCGGAATCAGCAAAGATAAATCAGTAATTACCGACAATCTATCTTTATAGGCAAAAGTCACATTTTTAAACTGTACTTCGCCACGCACATTCTCCACAGGTAAGGCTACATTTCCGGGATGAATTGCAATTGGTGTATCTAATAAATTCATCACGCGGTTAGTTGAAGCCATCGCCCGTTGATATTGGTCAAAGGTATCACCTAACCTGGTTAAAGGCCACAACAACCGTTGAATTAAAAACACCAACACGCTGTAAGTGCCAACAGTCATTTGTCCTGCAACCGCAGCCATTCCACCATATAATAGTAATGCGGTGAAACCAACTAAAATCAGCATCCGAATCAGGGGAACAAAAGCAGCCGATAGTTTAATTGCTTTCGAGTTACTTTTTTTGTAAGCTTCACTGTCTTGGGCTAAACGATAGCTTTCATAATCTTCGGCGGTAAAACTTTTAATAGTAGTAATCCCGCTTAAATTATTTACTAGTCGCCCATTTAAATAACCTACCTTTTCGCGCACATCAGCGTAACGCGGTGCAAGCAGACGTTGAAAAGCAAAGGAACCCCAAAGAATAAAGGGCATCGGCGACATCGCCATCCACGCTACACTAGGAGCCAAGATAAAGAAAGCTCCACCAATAATGACTACTGTCGTGGCTACCTGGATAATGTCATTAGCTCCCACATCTAAAAAACGCTCTAGTTGGTTGATATCATCACTAAGGATGGACATCAAACCACCAGTACTGCGTTCTTCAAAATAAGCTAATTCCAAATCTTGTAGATGGTTATAAGCATCCAGTCTCAGGTTATGCTGAATATTTTGCGCCAAATTGCGCCAAAGTTTGGCGTAAGCGTACTCAAAAACTGACTCTAGTATCCAGATGACAACCGTGAGTAGGGAAATAATTAAAAATTGTCCAAAGACATCTTTGACACCCAACTGGGCAATGATAGAATCCTGCTGTTTGACTACTACATCCACCGCTACGCCAATTAACCCCGGTGGCGCTAAATCAAACAGTTTGTTCAGAACAGAACAACCAATTGCCAACCAGATTTGTTTACGATACTGGTGTCCGTAGTCAAGCAGGCGATGGAGGGGATGCACTGAATGTCTACGCTGGTTTAATATCTGACGAGAATTAAATGCTATAGCCACAGTCGTTTAAAATTGTGTGCATTTGATGATAACACGCAGAGGAAGTATCTGACTTTTGTAGAATTTAGCCAGCCTTAACAGGCAAATAAAGTCTCACAATCATACTGGAGTTGCGGGAAAATCCAAAAGGAGATACAACCTTGAGAAATCAACAATTTGGCAATTGGCAAACTACAACTTTAGGAATTTTGTTAGGAATACTGGTGATTATTGGGCTGAATGCCTTTATCATTATCAATCCAGGGCAAGCAGGCGTGATTAGTATTTTGGGTAAAGCTAGAGATGGTGCTTTATTGGAGGGGATTCATTTGAAACCGCCTTTGATTTCCGTGATCGATGTGTATGATTTAACAGTGCAGAAATTTGAAGTTCCAGCCGAAAGTTCCACCAAAGATTTACAAAATTTATCGGCACGATTCGCCATTAACTTCCGTCTTGATCCTTCACAGGTAGTAGAAGTGAGAAGAAAACAAGGAAGTTTAGAAAATATAGTATCAAAAATCATTGCTCCCCAAACCCAAGAAGCATTTAAAATTGCAGCAGCCAAAAGAACAGTAGAAGAGGCTATTACTAAACGGAGTGAACTAAAAGAAGACTTTGATAATGCGTTAGGCGATCGCTTAGACAAATACGGAATAATTGTGCTAGATACTAGTGTAGTTGACTTGACTTTCTCGCCCGAATTTGCCAGAGCCGTAGAAGAAAAACAAATTGCCGAACAACGCGCCCAAAGAGCCGTTTATATAGCCAGAGAAGCAGAACAAGAAGCCCAGGCAGAAATTAATCGCGCTAAAGGTAAAGCCGAAGCACAAAGACTTTTAGCCGAGACACTCAAAGCTCAAGGCGGACAGTTAGTTTTGCAAAAAGAAGCAATTGAAGCATGGAAAACAGGCGGCGCACAAATGCCAAAAGTTTTGGTTATGGGTGATAAATCTCAAAGTAGTGTACCTTTTATTTTCAACCTGGGGAATGTTCCTAATCAACCATAATTTAGGTAAATTAACCAAATATCCAATCATCAATGATTTACAAACATCTCTGCCTTGTCTACCTTCCCTTGTCTTTTTTGTTCAGATATCCAATAGGGCTGCCATATATTTCACAGTGCCACTTTTAGATTACAGATTGTAGATTTTTTGGCTTTATACCAGGAAACTTACCCACTCAAATTGTTTCCCTTTGTAGCTGAAGATAAGATCAAAATCCCCAATCTAAAATTGATTCTGTTCACCTCACACAAAAGGCAAATTCTCGAAAACCATGATTAAATCTATGCCAAACTCCAACCAACTCCCCCTGACTGTTGCTGATGCTCGAAAATTCCTCAACAAATTCAACTGTTTAGATATTGCCCCAGTCCTTGATAATGCCGAAAAAGCCTTGGTGCGTCAGTCTTTAATCTTAATTACCAAACTTTCTGACTATCAAATATTAGGAATTTGTGCTGACACCGCCGCCGAAGCCCTACTGGCGATGAAAACTTACTCACGGGCTTTAGGTTATGGAGTCCCGACTGATTTACCCACCACCGAAGGGCCAGTCTATATCAAATTAAACGGCAAAAATGGTCTGTGCTACCTTGATTCCTACGCTGGACATCATCGCGGTGTATTAGTATCTTGCCAATCTTATGATGAAAGAGGAATCAACGAAATGTATGGACATCTACCCCTCGATTTATTTGCCTAAAATTTGGGACAATGTAGGTAAGGTAAGAACCTTGCCTACTGACTGGCGATCGCAAATAACAAATCTATATTATGAGTATTATTACGCTCCAATCTGTTAAAAAAGATTTTGGTATCAAAGAAATATTAAAAGACGCTAACTTTAGCATTGATGCTAATGATAAAGTTGGCTTAATTGGTACTAATGGTTCTGGTAAATCAACACTATTAAAAATGATTGCCGGACTAGAAACAGTTGATAGTGGGCAAATTATCACCAACTCCGGTGCAAAAATCATTTACTTACCCCAACAACCAGATTTAGATGAAAGTCGCACAGTTTTAGAACAAGTTTTTGCTGATAGTGGCGAACAAATGATATTGGTACGCCAATACGAAGAACTATCAGATAAACTCGCCCATTACCCTGAAGATACTCAGTTAATGTCGCGCCTCTCTAGTGTTATGCAAAGAATGGACGCAACAGGCGCATGGGAATTAGAAACTAACGCGAAAATAATTCTGACAAAATTAGGAATTGCCGATTTTGATGCACCCATCGCCACATTATCAGGGGGATATCGTAAACGTATAGCCTTAGCCACAGCCTTGCTTGCAGAACCCGATGTTTTACTGATGGATGAGCCAACCAACCATCTAGATGCACTATCTGTAGAATGGTTACAAAGTTATTTAAATCGCTTTCGCGGTGCATTATTCTTAATCACACACGATCGCTACTTCTTAGATAAAGTCACCAATCGCATCATCGAAATCGATAGAGGCGACATTTACACTTACACAGGTAACTATTCATATTATCTCGAAAAGAAAGCCCTAGCCGAAGAATCAGCCGCCAGCACTCAACGCAAACATCAAGGAGTCTTGCGGCGAGAATTAGAATGGTTAAAGCGTGGCCCCAAAGCTAGAAGTACCAAACAAAAAGCCAGAATTCAGCGTGTCCATGCTATGCGCGAAACTGAATTTAAACAAGGTTTAGGCAAAGTAGATATTTCCACAGTTAGCCGTCGCATTGGCAAAAAAGTTATTGACATCCAGAATATTTCTAAAGCTTATAACGATAGAACTCTCATTAAAGATTTTACTTACGAATTCAGCCCCGAAGACCGCATTGGTATTATTGGCGGTAACGGCGCAGGTAAGTCTACTTTAATGAATATGATTACCGGACGTATACAGCCAGATTCTGGTAATGTAGAGATTGGTTCGACAATTCACATTGGTTATTTTGACCAACACTCCGAAGAATTGCTCACAGCTTTGAATGAAAATCAGCGCGTGATTGACTATATCAAAGAAGAAGGCGAATTTGTGCAAATTGCCGATGGCACAAAAATTACTGCATCCCAAATGTTAGAAAGGTTTCTCTTTCCCGGAAACCAACAGTATGCACCAATTCATAAACTTTCTGGTGGCGAAAAACGCCGCTTATTTTTATTGCGTATATTAATAAGTGCGCCCAATGTTTTAATCTTAGACGAACCTACTAACGATTTAGATGTTCAGACATTGGCAGTCTTAGAAGACTATTTAGAAGACTTTTCTGGTAGTGTAATTGTAGTTTCGCACGATCGCTACTTTTTAGACCGTACAGTAGACACAATCTTTGCCTTAGAAGAAGGTGGAAATATCCGGCAATATCCGGGGAATTATTCAGTTTATCTCGATTATAAAAAAGCCGAAGAAGCAGCACAACAAGAAGCAGCTAAAACTCAAGAAAAATCCAAAAATTCCACAGCACAAACAGCCACTCAAACTAAAGATAGCGAAACCAAAAAACGCCGTCGGTTATCCAATTGGGAGAAACGCGAATTTGAACAATTAGAAGCTAAAATTTCTCAACTAGAAGCCGAAAAATCCGAAGCCGAAGCAGCTATGAATAAAGTTGCGCCAGGGAACTATAGCCAAGTCCAGAAACTTTACGAACAAGTAGAAAATCTCAAACAAGCAATTGATACCGCTACAGAACGCTGGTTAGAATTAGCCGAAATCGAATCTTAAAATTAATGAAGCTTTCTTGAAGTTTTTCTGATTTATCCTGGTAGAGTCTGTCAGCCCTTGCCCTTTGGTGAGGGCATTTCTATGATTAGATTATGATTCTGCTATTTAATAGCGTATCTGCCATTCCAGTCAAATCAAGTTCGTTTAATTATTTATAATTCCTGGAATCATTACACCCCACCCCCAAATTCTCCCCCTCAATAGGGACGGGAGACAAAGCGTAGCTTTGGCGGGGTGGGGTTTAGAGGTTTTAGTAAGTAATCAAACGGACATGATATTACTTGAATTGCTTTGATACAGTCGAATCAAAATGAATATTTCCCTATGTGTTTAGCGATGGTATAGGTTCTGTTGCCGTTAATTTTGGCTGAATACTATGTTAAGTTCTCCAATGATTCTGTCTTTGATTGTCACCTTGATTAGTCTTGGTGCTGGAATAATGGGACTATCCATTATCAAGACGCGAAAAATTCTCAGATTTTTCAAGACAGAATCAGATAAACTCAATTGGCGAGTTATGTTTTCGCTCATGGTCTTTTTTCTGGGTGGTTATTTATTATGTATTTACTTAACAATTAACAAGCTGTTTGACTGGATACCATTGCTAACGGGCATGGTGTTCTTTTTTGGTTCATTATTTGTGCTGTTTAGTGTGAATACTTACTATCAAACATTGCAACGATTATTTTTAGTACAAGAACAATACCGCATAGCTAAAGATAATGCAGAATCAGCCCTATCTCAATTAACAGAAACTCAGCAATCTCAAATGCAATTAATTCAACGCGAAACTATGTTGGCGTTAGGAAAAATGGTAGCTGGCGTTGCCCATGAAATTAATAACCCCATCAGTTTTATTTATGGTAATTTACAATATTTGCGCCAATATACTAATGACTTACTCAATCTTCTAGATACTTATGCTGCTGTGTATCCTAACCCAGATGACAAAATTGCTAAAGCTCTTGCTAAAAGTGATATAAGTTTTATCCATCTTGATTTGCCAAAACTCTTAGACTCAATGGAGTCTGGCACAACTAGAATTAGTGAAATTGTCGAATCGCTCTCTAGTTTTTCGCGGTTAAATGAATCGGAATACAAAAAAGCTGATATTCATCAAGGTATTGATAGTACGCTTGTAATTTTACAGCACAGACTTAACCGCTTTGCAAGTAATAGCAAACCTATTTCAATCATTAAAGATTACGGCACAATACCACAAATTTATTGTAATCCTCGTCTTTTAAATCAAGTATTTCTAAATTTAATTAATAATGCTATTGATGCTTTAATTGAAAAAGAAGTAACCCCCGATAGTAATCTCGATGAGGCAGCAACTATTTGGATTCGGACATTTCAATCCAATGAAAATCAAGTTACTATCTCAGTTACTGATAATGGTTGTGGCATGAATGAACAAATTTGCCAAAGCATTTTTAAACCTTTCTTTACTACTAAAGCTGTTGGGCGAGGCACAGGTTTAGGTTTATCTATTTGTCATCAAATTATTGTAGAGCAACATGGTGGCTCGATTAAATGTGTTTCTCTGATTAATAAAGGTACGACAATTGATATAATACTACCTATCAAAAAGTAAATTATTCAACTCTATTTATATTATTTATAATAGATATAGCAATCCTATCTGAGTTGTGAAAACATATTCTTTTTAACGAACCGCAAAGGGCGCAAAGGACACAAAGAAAGAGAAAGAGGAAAATAAAGAGAATCTCACAAATGATTTAGGATTGCTATACTTACTTAAGTAAGTGATGCACAGCATAAGTATTAAGTAATGAGTAATAAGTAGTGAGTAATAGGTAAATTTTGACTCATTACTTTTTTCAATCAGTTGCTGTACCTCATAAACATCGAATCTGCTGTAATCAGGTATCAATAGTCTCTAATGCTGAACTCACCAACTCCAGAATTACGAAAAAGTGCAATTCTATTTTTAGAACAAAATCCTGAACAACGCCTACAAACTCTCAAATTATTAGGAATAGGTCGTTATACTTTTTTAAGTGAAATTAAATTAAATGAAGCTAATATAGTTTGTATGATGCGATTTTTACAAAATCCTCAACAACTAAAGTTTCCTAATTTAGTTGGTGCTGATTTATCTAATTTGATATTATACGAAGTAAATTTTATTAGAGGTAACTTAACTAATGCAAATCTACAAAATAGTAGTTTAGTGAATGCTGACCTCCTGTTTGCTAATTTTACTAAAGCAGACTTACGCAACGCTGATTTAACAGGCGCAACCCTTAATGAAACTATTTGGACAGAGGCTTTAGTAGAAGGATGTCAGTTGGGTGAAGGTATTGGTTTAACTCAGTTACAGTATCAAGATTTAAAGTTGCGAGGAGCTAAATTTACTTATTTAAAATAATGATAATTAAAATCCAAAAAATTATAAGATGATGATACTGAAAATTTTCTGGATAAATTGATGAGTGATTCTATTAAGTTACCGAAAAAACTGATGCTGTTGGGTTCAGGTGAACTCGGTAAGGAATTTGTGATTGCGGCGCAACGGTTGGGTAATTATGTAATTGCTGTTGACCGCTATGCAAATGCGCCAGCGATGCAGGTTGCTGATTGTGCGGAAGTAATTTCTATGCTGAGTGCTGATGATTTAGAAGCAGTGGTGACAAAGCATCAGCCCGATTTGATAATACCAGAAATTGAAGCAATTAGAACTGAAAAGTTACTAGAATTTGAACAAAGAGGGATTACAGTTATTCCGACGGCGGCGGCGACTAACTACACAATGAACCGCGACAGAATTCGGGAATTGGCACACAAAGAGTTAGGCATTAGAACGGCTAAATATGGTTATGCTATAACTCTAGAAGAATTAATTGCAATCTCCGATGAAATTGGCTTTCCCAATGTAGTTAAACCTGTAATGTCATCTTCTGGAAAAGGTCAATCTGTAGTTGCGAATCAAGATGAGGTGGAAAAGGCGTGGAATTATGCGATCGCAAATTCTAGAGGTGATAGTCAAAAAGTCATTGTTGAGGAATTTATTAACTTTGAAATTGAGATTACATTGCTGACAATTAAGCAATGGAATGCGCCAACAATCTTTTGTTCACCTATTGGTCATCGTCAAGAAAGAGGCGACTATCAAGAGTCTTGGCAACCCGCAGGCATATCGGAAGATAAAATCTTACAATCTCAAGCTATAGCTAAAAAAGTCACCGACGCTTTAGGTGGAGCCGGAATTTTTGGTGTAGAATTTTTCATCACTAAAGATGAAGTAATTTTTTCGGAACTTTCACCACGACCCCATGATACAGGTATGGTGACATTAATTTCTCAGAATTTGAATGAATTTGAATTACATTTGCGGGCGGTTTTAGGCTTACCCATTCCTCATATTGAACAGTTTGGCCCTTCAGCTAGTGCAGTAATTTTAGCTGCCGAAAAATCAGACTCAATAAACTTTATTGGTGTGGCTGAAGCTTTAGCCGAAAAAGATGTCGATATAAAATTATTTGGTAAACCTTCGGCTCATCCTTATCGCCGTATGGGTGTTGCTTTAGCTAAGGCTGAGAATGTGCAGCAAGCAAGAGAAAAAGCAACAACAGCAGCAAGTAAAGTGCAAATTATTTCGAGTTGAATAGCATATTAAACCCCTCAGACTGCAAGTAGAGACGTTAAGTGTAACGTCTCTAATTAGCCTGCAAAGGCATTCTCAGTATATGCTTCTTAATATCGATTTTGTATAACACAATTATATAAATAGTTAACAAAAGATGTAATTTTATTGAGTTATTCTACAATAATAATCTCAATTTTGTTGTTTGTTAGTTTTGAATATTTTTAGGGAACTCTGGGTATGAAGTAGATTGGTTAACACTCATCACTTCACAAAACAACATTGCTGATTCAGAAGATAAACCCGCAAATTTCTGGGCGGATTCCCCCGGTGCGGACTTTCAAGAGAATGAGTAATCAAAAAGCATGAGTCAGACACCAGAGCCAACAATGTTCCCAGATATTCAATCTTTAGCGACAACAGATATCAATGACAATCCACTAGCGATCGCTCTCTATCAAACTATTGAATCTGCTTCGATAGGAATAGCCATATTTAATCAAAATATGCAGTATCTAGCTGTAAGTCAAAAATGGCTAGAAATCTATAAATTAACTCAAGATATTATTGGCAAATCTCATTATGAGGTTTTCCCTGATATCCCTGAAAGATGGAGGCAAATTCACCAACAATGTTTAGCCGGAGCCAACGCGCAAAACAATGCAGACTGTTTTCCTCGTGCTGATGGTTCGGAAGAATGGGTAAATTGGTCAATCCGTCCGTGGCATTTGGCTACAGGTGAAGTTGGCGGCATTATCATCTTTACTGAAAATATTACTCAACGCAAACAAACTGAATTTGCCCTCCAGCGCAACGAAGAACGCTATCGGTCTTTAATTACAGCTACTTGTCAAATTGTCTGGATACTTCCACCTGATGGTCTTGTCACCAACGATATTCCCGCGTGGCGAGAATTTACAGGGCAAACCTTAGAAGAACTGTTGGGATGGGGATGGTTAAATGCGATTCATCCAGACGATCGCTTATTAACTGCTCAATCATGGGAAAAAGCGGTAAAAAATAAAAGTTTATTTGAGGTAGAGTGTCGGATTCGTCGATATGATGGGGAGTATTTTTACTGGCTGACGCGGAGTGTCCCCATCTTGGAAGCTGACGGTAGTATTCGAGAATGGATTGGGGTACAGACAAATATTCAAGATCGCAAACAAGCTGAAGAAGACTTGCGTGAAAGCAACACCTTGCTACGCTCAATTTTAAACAGTACACCCGATTATATTGTCGTTAAAGATGCTCAAGGGCGGTATGTTACTTTAAATTCTAATGCGGCAAACTTTATGGGTCGTGCTGTTGAAGAGATCATTGGTAAAAACGATTTTGAATTAATGCCATTAGAAGTGGCACGTAAGTATGCAATTCAAGACCAACAGATTATCACCACAGGTATTACCATCACCAATGAAGAATATCTCTGTAGTGCCGATGGTCAAATTAATGGCACCTTCAGGACGACAAAAACTCCTTGGCAAGATACTGAGGGTAACATTCTGGGTGTAATTGCCTTAGCTAGTGATATTAGCGATCGCAAACAAGCCGAAGAAGAATTGCGACAAACTAACACAGTACTAGCTTCCATTTTAGAAAGTACACCAGATTTTATCGTGGTCAAAGACCGCCAAGGTCGTCATGTTGCCCTGAACTCTAATTTGGCGAATTTTATTGGCTTACCAATTGAAGAGATTATCGGCAAAGATGACACAGAAATATTTCCGCCAGATGTGGCCTTGGCCATTATGAAAAAAGACCGCGAAATTATCGCCACAGGTAACGCGGAAACCTTTGAAGAAGAGGTTGCTAAGGATGGAGTTCGGGGCATATATCTCACCTCTAAAGCACCTTGGCGAGATACCCAAGGTAATATTCTCGGTATGGTTGCCATCACCCGCAATATTACCGATCGCAAACAAGCCGAATTTGCCCTCGCTCAAGCCAAAGAAGCAGCCGAAGCCGCCAGTCATGCCAAAAGCGAATTTCTGGCTAATATGAGCCATGAATTACGGACACCCTTAAATGGCATTCTCGGCTATGCCCAAATTTTACAGCGTTCTAAACATCTCAACCAAGATGAGCGATCGCGTATTGATGTCATTTATCAGTGCGGTTCTCATTTGCTCACCTTAATCAACGATATCCTCGACTTATCAAAAATTGAAGCCCAAAAAGTGGAACTGATGACCAGCGATTTCCACTTTCCCGCATTTCTGCAAGGTGTCGCCGAAATGTGTCGCATTCGTGCAGAACTCAAAAGCATTCAATTTCAGTATCAATTTGCCAGCGAATTACCAATTGGTATCCGCGCCGATGAAAAACGCCTGCGACAAGTCTTAATTAACCTCCTCAGCAACGCCATTAAATTTACTGATGCAGGTCAAGTCACCTTTACCATCAGCTATGCTTCTGGAGGTAAAATCCGCTTTGAAGTCCGCGACACAGGCGTTGGTATCCCCCCAGAAAAACTCCAAGCCATATTTCAACCTTTTGAGCAAGTAGGCGACAGAAGGCGACAAACAGAAGGTACAGGCTTAGGATTAGCCATTAGCCAAAGAATTGTGGACTTAATGGACAGCACCATTCACGTTCAAAGCGAAATTGGCGTTGGCAGTATTTTTTGGTTTGATGTTTACTTACCAGAAGCTCAAGAATGGGTGAAAACTTCCCAAGCTGATGATTTTGGCCAAATTATCGGGATTAAAGACCGCAAACCCAAGATTTTAGTTGTAGATGATAAATGGGAAAATCGCTCTGTGATTTATAACTTACTGACTCCCATTGGGTTTGAAGTTACAGAAGCCAATGATGGTGCAGAAGGTTGGCAAAAAATTGCCGAGTTTCAGCCAGATTTAGTCCTGACTGACTTGTTAATGCCAGAAATTGATGGTTTTGAGTTAATTCACCGCATTCGCCAATCAGAAGCTTTTAAACACATCGTGATTATTGTTTCCTCAGCCAGCGTGTTTGAAAGCGACCAACATCGCAGCATTGAAGCTGGTGGTAATGATTTTCTCCCCAAACCAGTGCAGGCGATCGCATTATTTCAAAAATTGCGGCAATTTCTCAACTTAGAGTGGCTGTATGAAGAGCAAAGCCCTGAAAACCCGTTATTAACACATCAAGCCGATTTAATTCTACCTCCCCAGGCAGAGATAGAAACTCTCTATGAATTAGTGATGAAGGGTAACTTTAAGGGAATCATAAAACAAGCAGCATTAATTTCCCAAATAGATCCCAAATATCTTCCTTTTAGCAAACGGCTGCAACAACTAGCACAAGAATTTCAAGACCAAGAAATTCTGGCACTCATTCACCCTCAACAGTAAGCGTTATGAGTCTTACCACCGAACAAACTCCCACAGTTTTAATTGTTGATGATAATTCTGCTAATTTAGGTGTCTTGTCTGATGCTTTAGATCAGGCTGGTTTGGAAGTGATGGTAGCGAAATCTGGAAAAGTTGCTTTAGAGCGAGTTAAATACGCTTTACCCGACTTAATCTTACTGGATGTCATGATGCCAGAAATAGATGGATTTGAAACCTGTCGTCTATTAAAGGCAAACCCCAAAACTAAAGATATTCCCGTTATTTTTATGACGGCACTATCAGATACAACCAATAAAATCGCCGGGTTTCAAGTTGGTGCAGTAGACTATATCACTAAACCTTTTCAACAAGAAGAAGTTTTATCACGAGTTCAATTACACCTCAAGCTACATGATTTAACTGTCAAGTTAGAACATAAAAATTCCCTATTAGAGCAGAAGGTTTCGGAAGTTAGCCAAGCTTATACTGACCTAAAAAACGTCCAGATTCAGTTAATTCAAAGCGAAAAACTTTCCAGCTTAGGACAAATGGTAGCCGGAATTGCCCATGAAATTAACAACCCTGTCAACTTCATTTATGGCAATCTCGTTCATGCCAATGAATACACTCAAGAAGTTTTAAAACTGCTGCATTTATATCAAGAAGAATACCCAGAACCCACACCCCGCATTCAAGCAGAACTAGAATTAACAGATTTAGAATTTCTAGAGAGCGATTTATTAAAATTGCTCAACTCCATGAATTTTGGTGCAAGACGCATTCGAGAAATTGTTAGGTCTATGCGAATTTTTTCGCGTACTGATGACGCAAATCTTACAGAAACCGATATTCATGAATGTCTTGAAGGTACGCTGACAATTTTAAATTATCGTCTGAAACAAAAATCCGACCATCCCGCGATCGCAGTTATCAAAGACTATGGTTTACTACCACCAGTCGAATGCTATGCCGTACAAATTAACCAAGTATTTATGAATATTCTCTCTAACGCCATTGATGCTTTAGATGAATATGACAAACACCGTTCATTGGCAGAAATTCGCCAAAAACCCAGCAGCATTAAAATTCATACCAAAATGATTAGTGATGATTGGGTTGCCATTCACATTGCAGATAACGGCCCAGGAATTCCGCCCGAAGTCCAAGCAAAGTTATTTGAACCTTTCTTTACAACTAAACCTGCGGGTAAAGGCACAGGATTAGGTTTATCTATCAGCCATCAAATTGTTGTAGACAAACACGGTGGTCATATTACCTGTAAATCTTCACCAGGAACCGGGACAGAATTCATCGTCAAAATTCCCCTCCAACAAACAGTGTCTCAAGTTGCTTAAATTAAAAGTGCTGAGTATGGCAGGTGACAGGTTACAGGTGACAAATGACCAATGACTATCGACCAATTCCCAAATCAACAGCGATGCGATGGGCGCAAGCAAAGCCTGAAAACGCTACAGCATTTAAACCCTGACCAGGAAAGGTACTATCACCCACACAATAAAGTCCTGGAATAGCTGTGCGGTTGAATGGCATCCCTAACAAGCCCCATAATTTACGTCGGGGAATTGGCCCATAAGTCCCATCTTCGCGCCCCAAAAAGCGGCGATGGCTGCGGGGTGTCCCGACGGATAAATAATCTAACCCTGCATCTAACCCCGGAAAAATTTGTTCTAGTCGGTCAATAATTCGCCAAGCTGCTGCTTCTTTTTTGGCTTCATATCTGTTTGGCGATAAACCCAGCCAACCATCAATCCAGTGAGGTGTAAAGGCATGAATGATATGATGTCCCGGTGGTGCTAAATCTGGGTCAAGTAATGTGGGGATAGAAACAAAAATCGTGCCTTCTGCGGCTGTCATTTTTGCCCAATCTTCTAACAAAATATGATGGCATTCTATATGCTGAGGTAAAACTGAGCTTTTCACGCCGATATGTAAACTCAAAAAGCTGGGCGATTTTTCATAGCGTTGTTGCCATATTTTCTCATTATTAGGTATTTTCTCTACAGGAATTAATTTGCCAAATGTATCCCAGCGTGTAGCATTAGAAACTATACGTTTACCTCGATAAATTTTACCATTAGCAAGTTCTACACCGACAGCACGTCCTTGTTCTAGGATAATTTTTTTTACCCTCGCTTGATACTTAATTTGACCACCAAGTTGTTCTAGTCCTTCCACTAGTTTTTGAGCAATTATGCTTACTCCACCTTTAGGATAATTAACACCGCCATAATGTCTATCGGAAAAGACCATCCCAGCATTAATCATGGGTGTCATGCTTGCTGGCACTACTGACCAGCAATAACATTCCATATCAATGAATTTTAATAATAAAGGGTCTTTAATATAGCGCCGCGCGATATCTCCAACATTTTGTGGTAAATATTTCAGTAACCCAAAACACGCTAAAGGATGCTGGAAGAACATCCGCATCAGATACCGAGGTTCTTCTAAAGACAACAAATCCATACGGTTCAGGCAATTAAAAACTTGCCAGCATTCGTTATAAAAGCGGCGAATGCCTCTTGCTTCTTGCGGAAAGTAAGCAGTAAGATTTTGCAAAAAGTTGTCATAAACCCGGTCAACTTTAATGTCTAATCCATCGGGTAAATGATAATGAATTTGTACTGGATCTGGTATTGTTTCGATTTGCATATTGACCGCATCTAAGGCGCGAGTCAGCAAGTTAGTTGTGCCGTTTTTTCCCAGCCCAAAAATCATCGATGCGCCAACATCAAAGTGATAACCATGCTGTTCAAAATAGCCGGCACTACCACCGGGAATTAAATAACGCTCTAACACCAAAACTTTTGCGCCTTTGGCTGCTAGTTGAGTTGCTGTTACTAAGCCACCCATTCCCGAACCAATGATAATTGCGTCAAATACAAGATTGTTATTTGTCATTGGTCATTTGTCCTTTGTTATTGGTTATTGGTATTGCTAAATACAAACTACAAAATAGCCTAATTTCCGTTCCGGAAGTTTAGTCTTTTTACTTAATTGGGACTTACGCATCAAAACGAAAATCAAGGGTTTTGACGAGGGTATAGGGGTTCAGGGGTATAAGGGTGTACTTATTTAAAACCCTTACACCCAATCTCCACAGATAATCTTTGTGCGTAAGTCCTGTTAATATCTGCACTGGGTTGTGTTTCTACGCCTGAAAACCCAACAAGTGACCAATGACCAATGACCAAAACAAAAAAGAGGGACAAGCCTGCAACTGCTGGCTAATCCCGTCTGCCGATCCTTAAAGAGAGGAGAACACTGATTCATAATATAACTTTGATTGAGAATATATGTCAACTACTAATGAAAAAGATTTTCAATAATTTTTGGAGGTTGATTTTGGCTGCCAGCTACACACAGGAAAGAGTATGATGAGGTTTCAGTTCCAATAAAATCAAAAGTACCAATTTCCAGCTATGACGGTACAGCTGCGTGTTTACGTTCCACCCCATCCTTTAATTAAGCACTGGTTGGCAGTTGCCCGTGATGCTGCTACACCTTCAGTATTATTTCGCAGTGCCATCACGGAGTTAGGCAGATGGCTAACTTACGAAGCGGCGCGGGAGTGGCTACCAACTCTAGAGACAACGGTGCAGACTCCTTTGCAGGCTTGTCCCGCAACTTTTATTAATCCAGAAGTGCCTGTGGCAGTGGTGCCGATTCTGCGGGCAGGGTTAGGATTGTTAGAAGGGGCGCAAACTTTGTTACCTTTGGCTTCAATTTATCATTTGGGCTTAGTGCGTGATGAAGAAACGCTGGAGGCTCGGTGTTATCTGAATAAATTGCCGGAAAAATTTGATCCGCAAACTAGGGTGTTAATTACAGACCCGATGTTAGCTACTGGGGGGTCAATTATGCGGGCGATGGCAGAATTAACTCAACGGGGAATTGACCCGGAGTTGACGCGAATTGTCAGTGTAGTTGCAGCTCCGCCAGCATTGCAAAAATTAAGTGCGGCGTATCCGGGTTTAATCGTTTACACTGCAACTATTGATGAAACAGTGAACGATCGCGGTTTTATTGTACCGGGATTAGGCGATGCGGGCGATCGCATTTTTGGTACTTAAGTTACTATGCAGCTAGGAAAGGAAAATCGCTTAACACAAGATCAAGATTGTAAGATTGCTTCAAGGCGGGTAAAGTTATGAGTCAGCGAGATGGTTTTGCTAGTGGTTTTTTCGCAGGGGCGCTGTTTGGCGGCTTAGTTGGTGGTGTTTTGGGCGCTGTCATCACTTCTCGGCTGGATTTAGAATCAACAGAAGAAGAAGCCGAACTCAGTAATGGTGTGGTAGAGCCGAAAAAAAATTCAGCCAAACGACGGATGAGAGCTTTAGACAATGGAAATCTGGAAATGGAATCAGCTAGGCGATCGCTAGAAGATAAAATTGCTCAGTTAAATGCCACAATTGACGAAGTAAGGCAACAGTTGGGTAATGTAAACGGCAGTGCTAGTCAAACAGCAGGCGATCGTTCCTCAATACAAGATTAGTCATCTGTAAAGGGCTTTCTGCAACTGAGTTTCCATCTTCAGACTAATCAACAACGGCGGTAAACGTTAGTCGTGGTCAAAATAGATACTAATTCGCAGACAGCATGACAACGACTAAACTAAAATCAACTATAAGACCGCTTGTGAAACTTAGCAGGAAACCCCAAAATCCATGTTTTTACTGATTAGCACTCTCAATACCTTCATACAGCTTTATACGGCTCTACTATTTATTAGAGTTTTATTGACTTGGTTCCCTACCATCAATTGGTATAATCAGCCTTTTTCTGCTTTAAGCCAAATTACTGACCCATATCTCAATGTCTTCCGTTCCATTATCCCTCCCTTGGGCGGCATTGATCTTTCCCCAATGTTGGCGATTTTATTGCTGCAAATAGTAGGACAAGTAGTAGGTAGTCTAGTAGGTGGTTTGCAGGTTTTTGCCTAACTATCCACTGGATGTTATTGAAAGTCTGGGTTAATTAACCCAGACTGTTTATTAAAAGCTGTCGTTACTCAGCACTCACACTTCGACTGCGCTCAGTGTACAACACTCAGCACTCAGCACTCAGCACTCATCTTCGGACTTGACTACTAAATCCCGACGCTTTAAATTGCTTTAACTTTAAAGGTAATGGCTGATTTGCTGGTACAGAAATTCTCAACTCAAAATCGCTAGTTCCTGGGGGAACTTCGGCAATAGAACCAAGACGGGTACGATTTTGTAAAACTGGGTCGTTGTTAGCATCATATATCCGACCATAGATATCTGCATCGTAGACGGTTTTATAAGTGCCATTTTCGGCTTTACCTATGACAATAAAGCAATTAGCCGCAGTTGCGCTACCGCCACTTGTCACTGCCCCCTGAGCTAGTTCTGGGGGACAATCTTTATAAGAAATGTCAAATAGTTTAATCTGGGTTAAGGCTTCGACTGTTGGTGTGATTACCCATGAGAGAAGCGCAAACAGACAAACAGTAAATATTAGCTGCATCAGTTTTGAGTAGTACTGCATAACCAAAGTTGGGAAATTCCATAAAAATGCTTTGCTGTGTTGTTTTTTCATATTTCACACAGGTAATTAATTACTCTAAGTGAACTTAGTGCTGAAAAACTCGGCATTCAGCACTATTTTTAACCTCAGCTTACCTGAATTTCGCAACCAAGAGATTGCAGACTTTAAATTCTGCGGAGTATCCATCAAGTTTTTTTGATGAATTTTTGTATTCTTTAGTTGACATCCACCTTATACATCAAGAAAATTTGATATGAGGAATAGACAACCTTAGCGACAACACGCGGTGGAGAGGTCGATGAATACAAAAGTTAAGAAATTGGCTCTCGTGTTGGGAACGCTGACTCTAATCAGCAGTTGTGCCGATAAATCAACTTCTAATACTCAAAGTCAGCAGTCTCCAAGTGCTGTAGAAGTGAGTAATAGTAAAAAGACTGGGATACCGATTAAAATTGATGGTTCTAGTACGGTGTATCCTATCACGCAAGCGATCGCCAAAGAGTTTCAAGCAGACTCTAATAACAAGGCGCAAATTGAAGTCAAATTTTCTGGTACTACAGGCGGGTTTGAAAAATTTTGTGCAGGAGAAACAGCAATCAGCAATGCGTCCCGACCGATTTTGTTAGCAGAGATGACAGCTTGTAAAAATAATGGAGTGGGGTATATAGAGCTTCCCATAGCTTTTGATGCTTTAACTGTGGCTGTAAATCCTCAAAATACTTGGGCAAAAGACATCACAGTAGCAGAATTAAAAAAGATTTGGGAACCTGCGGCTCAAGGGAAAATTACTCGCTGGAACCAAGTACGAGCATCTTGGCCAGATCGTCCTTTGACTTTGTATGGTGCTGGGGGAAAATCTGGTACTTTTGACTACTTTACAGAGGCAATTGTTGGTAAAGCTAGAGCTTCTCGCAACGATTATACAGCCAGTGAAAATGATGAAATGTTAGTAGATGGCATTAGTAAAGATCCAAATGCGTTAGGTTACTTTGGCTACGCTTATTACGAAAAACATCAAGATAAATTAAAAGCTCTTTCTATTGATAGCGGCCGTGGCTCTGTATCACCTTCACCGCAAACAGTAGAGAAAGCAATGTATCAACCACTTTCTCGACCATTATTTATTTACGTTAATCCTCAATCTTTCTCACAAAGGGGAATACTGTACGAATTTATAGACTTTTACATTAAAAATGCCCCAAAAGCTGTAACTTCTGTGGGTTATATACCTTTACCTGACGAAGGCTACCAGATAAATTCTGTTCACTTTTATCAAAGCAAGGTAGGAACAGTATTTGATGGCAAAGCAGAAATGAATCTCACGATTGGTGAATTGTTACGAAAAGAAGCCAAGTTTTAGCGATTAAGTTTGATTTTAGGTGTACTTTAATGGCTCATAATTCACAAGCTAGTCCCAGTCGGATACAAGCAGGCAGTAATCTCAGTTTTTTTGAAAAGTACCTGACTGTTTGGGTATTTTTATGTATCTTTGGCGGAATTGTACTGGGTCGATTATTTCCTGGAGTGGCGGTAGCACTGGACGCAATGAGCGTATATCAAGTGTCGATTCCCATTGCTGTCTGTTTGTTTTTCATGATGTATCCCATCATGGTGAAAATTGACTTCACCCAAGCTACAAATGCTATCCGCGCCCCAAAACCGGTAATTCTCACCTTGGTAGTGAATTGGTTGATTAAACCATTCACAATGGTGGTCTTTGCTCAGTTTTTCTTAGGATGGTTATTTCGTCCTTTGATTGTCGGAAGTGAAATGATTCGCGGTGGTGAAGTTACACTGGCTAATTCTTACATTGCCGGCACAATTTTATTAGGAATTGCACCTTGTACAGCAATGGTGCTGATGTGGGGATATCTTTCTTACGGCAACCAAGGACACACCTTAATTATGGTGGCTGTAAACTCTTTGGCTATGCTATTTTTATATGCGCCTTTGGGTAGATGGTTACTAGCGGCGAATAATTTAACTGTACCTTGGGAAACTATTGTTTTGTCGGTACTAATTTACGTTGGTTTGCCGCTAATAGCAGGAATGTACAGCCGTTACTGGATTTTTAAATATAAAGGTAAAGAGTGGTTTGAAAGACGATTTCTCAACTATTTGACTCCCGTGGCGATTACGGCTTTGTTATTAACTTTGGTACTGCTGTTTGCCTTCAAGGGTGAATTAATTGTGAATAATCCCTTGCATATTTTGTTAATTGCTGTACCATTGTTTATTCAAACTAATTTCATTTTCTTGATTAGTTATGTAGCAGCATTAAAGCTGAATTTAGCTTACGAAGATGCTGCACCAGCAGCATTAATTGGCGCGAGTAATCATTTTGAAGTAGCGATCGCCACGGCTGTGATTTTATTTGGCTTGAGTTCGGGTGCTGCACTGGCTACGGTGGTAGGGGTTTTAATTGAAGTGCCAGTCATGTTAATGCTGGTTGAAGTTTGTAAACGCACAGCAAGTTGGTTTCCGAGAGAACCGGAGAAAGCAACCTTGCTAGATCCGCGTTGTTTTGGGGATTGTAAATAATCACAACTATCAGGAATAAAAAACAGGGGTTATCTATGAAACGTGTCATGTTTGTCTGTAAAAAAAATTCTGCCCGTTCACAAATGGCGGAAGGTTTTGCTAAAACCTTGGGTAAGGGAAAAATTGCTGTGACTAGTTCGGGATTAGAGGCGAGTCAGGTAAGGCCAGAAGCGATCGCAGTGATGCAAGAAATTGGGATTGATATTACTGATCAGCATTCCAAACCCCTAAGTGATTTTCAAGCCGAAGATTTTGATGTGGTGATTTCTCTGTGTGGTTGTGGTGTGAATTTACCGCCGGAGTGGGTAGTGCGCGAAGTATTTGAAGATTGGCAATTGGATGATCCGGCTGAACAACCTGAGATTTTTCCGAGAGTGCGCGATGAAATTAAAGAACGGGTAGCGCAATTAATCGCATCGGTAAATCAAGCATAAACTTATTTATTTCCATCATGACAACATTCGACCATCCCCCCAGAATCTTATTTTTATATGGTTCTTTGCGCGATCGCTCTTACAGTCGCCTGTTAGCCGAAGAAGCCGCACGCATCATTACAGAATTTGGTGCTGAGGTGAAGTTTTTCGACCCCAGAGAACTCCCAATTTACGGTAGTGTCCCTGACACCCATCCCAAAGTTCAGGAATTGCGTGAATTAAGTTTATGGTCAGAAGGGCAAGTTTGGTCTAGTCCAGAGTTACACGGTCAGATTTCTGGGATTATGAAAAACCAAATTGATTGGATTCCTCTGAATATAGGTGCAGTTCGTCCAACCCAAGGTAGAACTTTGGCTGTAATGCAGGTAAGTGGTGGTTCCCAATCGTTCAACGCCGTGAATACATTGAGAATTTTGGGGCGATGGATGCGGATGTTTACGATTCCCAATCAATCATCAGTAGCGAAAGCATATCAAGAGTTTAACGAAGATGGCACTATGAAAGATTCACCCTACCGCGATCGCGTTGTGGATGTGATGGAAGAACTTTATAAGTTTACTTTGTTGTTACGAGACAAAGTAGATTATCTCACTGATCGCTACAGTGAACGTAAAGAGAAAGCAGCCAAAGAAGTCATTGAGGTGGCGAACAAAGCTTTGCAAACTAATTAATTAAAATTAATTTTGAGCGATCGCATCTCTGTTATGAGAAAATTCTTAATTAAATAGGCAATAAGAAATAATACTATTGCCGTTCACCGTCTAACTAGGGATTTTGTAATAATTAGAGACATAACCTCTAAGTTGCTCTTGACGACCTATGAACCCAGATGAGATTAAAACAGCATTGCAAACAGCCTTTAAGCGTTGTGATGTAGCCAGCTGTCCTCTCTCTGAGACGCAGAAACAGATATTACTGCAAGTAGTCAAGCAAATTCCTCAAGATTCCACATCCGATATTGCTAACCCGTTAGACGAATTAGACTCCGAAGAACTGTTAGCATTTTTAAAATTTGTCAAAACAGAAGAACAACAAAACCGCACCTGGAAAGTGCAACTACTCAATGATTGGCTGCATAACCAAAACTCAGGCGCAGTCCAATTCATCCGCGAACGCTATGGTTTGCAATGGTTGAATCGAGTTGAGTCCTATCATTTTGATAAATATGCTGATTTTGAAGATGCACTCAAGTTAAGAGTAGGCGATCGCATCGAAGTTTCCAACGCCCTCTGGGAATGGGTGCAAGACAATGGCCCTTGTCAACGAGAATGGTTTCTCTGCACGGTAGTTTACATCGATGAAATCAGCAATAATAACAACTCTTCTCCAAATTGCATTATTCGCTTTTATAACGGTTCTGAATTTGAAATTCAAGGCATTTATGATTGGAATCGTTATAATTGGCGCTGGCCTCAAAATCAAAAATGAACTCAATTTGTGTAGGCTAGAAGTAGGAAGAATACTTCTCTTTAGATAGAAAGCTGGGTATATATAGCAATCCTACATCATTTATAAAACTCTCTTTCTTCTCTTTCTTCTTCTTCTTTGTGTCCTTTGCGTCCTTTGCGGTTCGTTAAAAAGAATACTTTTTCACAACTCCGATGGGATGGCTATATATATTTTTTTGCGTTGCTGATTACGGGGATGATTTTTGTCTCACGCAAAGGCGCAAAGAGCAAGAGTTTTAAAAGTAGAATTTTATGATTTCATCCCGCATTTATGCAACGCCATTTTTTTATTCCTCAACTTTCCTCCTGAAGCTTACGTCGTAATTCATCCAGTGATGATTCTACTTCAGCGACATCTAAATCTTGACTATTATTTATTTCCACATCCTCTTCAATATAAAACTCAATGCTGAGTTTAAATTTTATTTTTCCATTTTTCCAATTTTGAGAACCTAATGTTAGAATTTTGCAGTCTATCCCTTCATCAGAGAAATAATTACATGATGGAAAATCAACGCTTCCCCTACCTAATTCTTGTTCCAAACTGTATGATAAATCCTCGTTAGATGATTGACTTACTCCAGACTTAATCCTGCTAATTTTATAAATGTTATCTTTAATTTCTAGAACATCATCATCATTACATTCTATGGGTTTGAATATATCTTCCATATCAACCTCTATTTAAAAATTAATCATCACCTCGATAGCCACAGATACCCAACTTCTCAAATAAGTCAGGTATCTTCTGATTCACCAATAAATTAGGCAGCAAATATCTCAGGCTTTACCCTACTTTCATCTGTGGTTAATCAATCTTGAATTTGCACCATCCCATCCAACAAACCATCAGAAATTATTACACCATTACTTGCAGCAATCTTTTCCACAGCATCTAATTCATTTAGATTAATTACTGGCAATAAATAGTCATATAACTGCATTGCTTGTAAACAACTATTCATTCCCGATACTGCTGTGTTATAACTTTCTATTTTTTGTTCCACAGCACTTAGCAAGCGGCGGTTCTGCAAAATTTTCTCTTCGGCTTCGTGTTGTAAAGTCTGTTCTAAATAAACACGCGCTTGGGGGTATTGTTGGAGAATATCATCAGCTTGTTGTTCCGCCATTGGTAACAATTGTGTTTTTAGAATTTGATTGATGGTTTGGCGGAAAGATGTCCGAATGGTATAGGAAACTTTTGGTTCAAAATCTAACTTTAACAATTGCCGAATTGCTGGTTCAGCTTCAATCATACTTTCACAGTCATAACTTTGGGATGTTTGCTGCAAAGTTTGACGAAATTGATAGATAGAAAAAGTGCCTTCATCATAAAATCTCGGACTTTCGCGCACGAAGCGATCGCATTCTACACTAGCAGCACTTACTAAAGCTAATGTTACCTGTTTTTCGATGGCTTTGATGTTTTGTTCAATCCCACCATCATTCCCCAATAAACGATATAACTGACGATAATATTCGGTTTTGCGAATTGTCTCAATTAAGCGTTGAAAGAAATTAGCAACTAATTGTTCAGAGGAATTAACTAAAATATCTTCCAACTGATTGGATAAATAATAAAATGCCTCGACTAAAATCGCCAGCAATGGCGCAGTTGCATTCCGTAAATGACTCAGAGTTGCACGGCGATAAGCTTCAGCCACAGAAAAGGTATCTAGCAATTCATCTAAACGCCGAATCATCCGTGATTGTAATTGACGGAAATCAGCTTCAAAGATTTCAGAACCATTATTAATGACTTGGTTGATTTCTGCGATAATATGTTGATTAAAATCTTTGCCAATTTCCTGGAGTTGTTGGTTGAGTCGCTGTAATTCCTGCGACTTCATCGCCTCAATTTCTCTTGGTTGACTGTCTAAATCTCGGTAAACTGACTGATAAGTTTTTTTCAGTTTAATACAAATACCTTCTAAATCATCAGCCAGATTTTGAAACAGCATCGGACGCTTTTCTTCTGTGAGATAGCGGGTAATAGCTGTGCGAAATTCTTCAATACCACTATCGAGAATTAGCTGATTAATTAAAGGTATACCTTGTTCAGCTAAAATCCGCGAATAATTTTGATTGGGAGTTTCAAATCCATTCAGAGAAATGCGAAAATTAGTGTAGGAAAGCTTACCAGAAGTCACACAATAGTTATTAAATGCGTAGACAAACTGTGGTGTTTCTTCTTCTCCATTCAAGCCTTTTACACTTTCCGCAAAGATAGAATCTAAACCAAACCTGTTCTGTATACTTGTCTGTTTAATCTGACTGCCATAAAAACCAAGTAAGCCACTGGTTTTATAAACTCTGCTGGTATCACGAAACTGACTGCTAATTAAATCATCCAATCGCTGCCTTAATTGGGTATTGTACCAAGTTTCGTCGATGCGGTTGAACACATAAAAGACGCGATCGCGGATTCCGCTATTTCCCCGCATTGTTTCTAAAAGCAGCGTTTCTTCTTTTGTCATGTCACCAGCCGATGCAGGTTTCAGCACGCATACCACTGCTGAAGTATCGGGATGTTGAATTTTAGCGTAAGTTAACTGTGCATCCTTTTCTACAGGAGCATCAATTCCTGGTGTATCAATAATAACGTTGCCATCTTCCAGCAAAGGATGATTGCAATAATATTCAATTCGCTTTAAAACAGCACTATTACTTCCGCGTCTTGCATATCCAGCAGCTTCTTTTAAATTGGAAAAATTAAATGTTTCCATTGAATAAGTCGCATTATTAACTGTATGAATATGCTCACGGTTCGCTTCATAACCTGCTAACAATAAAATTAATGCCTTAGCTTGTTTTGCACGTTCCGAACGACTTTCGCCACCTTCCTGTTGTAGAATTAAGTCACAGCCTTGATTGAGCAAATTAATTACTTCAGCTTGATTGATATTGACTGCGGTTGTAAATCCTATTTGCTGACATAAATAACTGGCTTGTTCTCTAATTTCCGATTCACTTAAAAAAGTTAGTACGACTCTTTCTTTATCTAGTTCTGCATATTCAATTTTGCATTCTGTCCCTGTGGCGTGACCTTCTGCACTATACAGTAATTCTCTTTCCAGGAGGGCATTAATTAGCATAGATTTACCTGCACTAAACGCACCCGCAAACACAATTTCAAACTTGGGAGAAATAGCCTTGCCTAAAGAAGTTTGTACAGGTGTGATATCCTGAGAACGTAAAGCAGGTTCTTGCTGGAAAAGTTGTAAGATTAATTCAACTTGCTCTTTTAAATTTGCACATTGAATCGGCAGGCTAGTCATTTTTAATACCCTGAAGATTACATATATATTAATAATGATTAAATCTGTAAAACCTCAGTAAATCTACTTGCATATAAGTCACTGGACAAATCATCTCCCGACTAATTTAAGAAGTCGCAGCGATGGTAACCAGAGATGAATCCTAAATAGAGAAATCCTGGTTAATTTCCTAATTTACTTGTGTATTTATAGAGTAGGAAAGTAGCCTTACCTCAATTACTGATATGAGTTCTATCCTGACCTCTGTACTCTGTTTTCCTAAATAATTTTGTTTGATATTTTAAATGAATGTATCAACTCTCTAAATTTAGCTTGATCAAAAAGAAGCCTCTCGCCTACCCGGAACGGGAGGCGATGAGATGAATTTTTGGGCGACGACGAGTTGACCTCCGACCATTATCAACCGCTAGGTTGATTAGG
>NZ_JACJQW010000023.1:0-131251 GCF_014696905.1 Nostoc sp. FACHB-190 | reverse complement strand
GGACGCGACCGGATAGAAGGTGGCGACGGCGATGATATCCTGCGTGGTGGTGCTGGTGATGACACTGGCTTTCAATCTTACTCCACACCTGATAGCAGTGGTTCTGACGATGCTGGGTTATTTGGTGGTGCTGGTAACGACCAATTGTTTGGTGAAGCGGGTAATGATGCCTTGTATGGTGGTGATGGTAACGATATTTTAGTTGGAGGTTTAGGCAATGATACGCTGACAGGTGGCAATGGAGCAGACCAATTTACCTTTAGTGCTGCTAATCAAGGAATTGATACTATTACTGATTTTCTGAGCAGCCAAGGTGACAAAATTTATGTTTCTGCCTCTGGTTTTGGTGGTGGTTTAGTAGCAGATGCAACAATTACATCCGCACAATTTGTGCTAGGTACAGTTGCGGCTGATGCTTCTGATAGATTTATCTATAATTCAGCGAATGGAAACCTATTCTTTGACATTGATGGTACAGGTTCTCAGGCAGCCGTACATATTGCTACCCTCAGCGCAAATCCTTTGATTACTTATACTGACATCGTTGTTTCGGCATAATGTTGCTGATGAGTACGAATATTCTTCATGGAAAATACAGCCGAGTAGGAGCATAATTGACAAACAGAATTCATGAGAACTTTCAGGCTTAAATCTGTCTTGCTCTATACGTGAAGAATCAGTATGAAATTGGAAAATCAGGTGTGTAATCCTCACCTGATTTTTTATGTAGATAGACCAAAATATCGAGAATGAACGTTCAGAAAACCAAGGTAAAAGCTAGTAATATGTCAAAATTGGCAACAGCAGAATAGTAAGGTTGGGTGTAGCGATAGCGTAACTCAACAGGTCTTGAGAATGTTGGGTTCCGTTCCTCCACCCAACCTACACCTGCTACACCTGCTGGCGTGGGCGGGTTTCCCAACTTGAGCCAAGTGGCGTGTGTATGTATCTAAAACCCTTACGCCACACACCCTCACACCCTTACACCCAATTTTCATAGACAATCTTGGTGGGTAAGCCCTGTAATAATTGCTTTCAAACATGCTGGTGCTAGAACAATAAGACCTTTCTTCCTGCCTCTAGAATCCCGACACCTTCAGGCTAAAATTAAGTAAGAACACTCAAGGCTAGTCAGTGAACTTTTTTATTGGTTGTGCAGTTTGGGCGTATAAAGGTTGGGTGGGTGAATTTTATCCCCCAAGTACTCGTGCTACGGAGTTTCTGCGAGTTTACAGTCGTCGCTTCACTACGGTTGAAGGCAACACTACTTTTTATGCTGTGCCTAACCAAGAAACTGTGAGTCGTTGGGCGGCAGAAACACCTCTAGGTTTTGAATTTTGCCTGAAATTACCGCGCGATATCACCCATAAAGGTTTACTCCAACCCCATATTCCCGCAGCTTTGAAATTTTTAGAAGGAATGCAGCCTTTAGGGAAACGCTTGGGGCCGATGTTTGTGCAGTTACCTCCCAGTTATCCAGGGAAATTAATTGATGATTTAACTGCTTTTCTAGAAGCTTGGCCGAGAAAAACTGTACCTCTAGCTTTAGAAGTGAGACATTTAGACTGGTTTAAAGAACCTTACAGCAGTCAATTAACAGCGTTGCTAGAAAGTCTCGGTGTCGGAAGAGTGTTGTTAGATTCACGTCCAATTTACAATGGCGAAGATGACCCCCAGCTACAATCAGAACGACGCAAACCCAAATTGCCTGTACAATTCAGTGTAACTGCGCCTTTTAGCCTGGTTCGGTTCATTTCCCATCCCACATTATCTGAGAATCAGCAGTTTATGGCAGAATGGGTGACGCAGATTCAACAATGGTTGCAAGCAGGAACAAAAATCTACTTTTTTGTCCATTGTCCACTAGAAGAGCGATCGCCACACAACGCCCGTCACTTTCAACAGCTATTAGAACAAAGCGGTGTCCCAGTTTCGCCTTTACCTTGGAATCAACTAGAAAATCCACCAAGTCAGCTAAGTTTGTGGTAAGCTTTGTGGGAAATTTCTCTAATTTTTTGCTTTCATAACATTAGGACTTACGCATCAAAACAAAAAATCAAGGGTTTTGGCAAGGGTTCAGAGGTATAGGGTAGCCAGTGGCGTGTGTACTGATTCAAAATCCTGACACCCTAAACCCTTTCACCCTTACACCCAATCTCCACAGATAATCTTTGTGCGTAAGTCCTGAACATATTCAACTCATACTCACTTCAAAAAGAGTAATAATAGTTATTGCAAGACATTTTTAATAAAGCTAAAGTCGTTCTCTTTTTTAAAAAGGAGATTATATATCCCTGGTTAAATTTGCCAAGAGGATATTAACAATGCTTAAAAATAGCTAACAGAAATGGCTTGATTTTTTATGTGGATTGTGATTAGGGCAATTATTGATAAGTAGTTTCATCAAAGGAGGTTCAGATGAGTCGTCTTCTTTATGAAAAATCAATTTCATATCAAGGATATCTCATCATTCCGTTTGTTTACGGTAAAGCTGATGCTTACGAAATCTATTCCTACAAGCTGTTGTCAGAAATTGGCAATAGAAGTAGATTTCATAAAACAGAAAATCCATCAAGCATCTACGGTAATAGCATTAATAATATTATTGATATTGCCAAAGAACATCTTGACAAAAATTTAGAATTTATCAGTCAACAAGATTGTTTTAAGTTGCGCTATATTTTCCGTAACAACCTGATTATCATCTTTCAACAAAACGGTAAATATTTCTACGATCATTATCCACCAGAGTTATTGAATAATATTGCCGCCCCAAAATTATTCAATTCCGAGTATGAATGCTTGAGTTGGATACAAGCAGGGTTAAATGGACAATATGTCCGACAGCAAGCAAGCTAAACCAAAGTCATACTTGACTTATAGGAGTTACACATAAAAACGAAAAATCAAGGGTTGGGAAGAGGGTGAAGGGGTTTATGGGTGTATGTATCTAAAAACCTTACACCCCACCCCCTTTCACCCATTCTTGACAGACAATCTTTGTGCGTAAATCCTGCTAACAATATTTTACTGACCAAGCTAAACTGGCATAAATAACTTTCTTACCTAGCCACTAGACTCTATTTTTCAGAATTAATGTTGTATAAGTTACCTCGGTTGCAGTCTATTTGGCAACAATTTCGCTTATCTGCCGCATTTCCTTATCTCAGCTTATTAATTTGGCTACTGCCTTTATTATTATTTACCTCTGGGCAGAATAGTTTGATGGCACATGATGAGGGGCTGTATGCTTGGCGGGCGCGTCGGATGTTTGATTCTGGCGATTGGATAGCACCTTGGGGTACTGTACATCATAAAACTCCTGGTTTTTATTGGATGATTGCTAGTGCTTATACAATATTTGGGATGAGTGAAGTTAGTACCAGGATTCCCAGTGCGATCGCAGGAGTTTTGTGCTTATTTCTCATCTATGAAATCGGCAAAATTATTTTAAATCAAAAAGTAGCTTGGTTAGCTGCTGCTATTTTAAGCGTAGAATTTTTGTGGTTCCAATATTGCCGATTAGGCGCACCTGATGTGTCGATGATTTTTTTAGTTTTATTGGCGATTTTTTCATTACTTAAAGCTGAAATAAAACTAAAATATGCGGCTATTTGGCGATTTGTGGCAGGTTTATGTTTAGGTTTGGGCTTCTTCGTCAGGAGTTTTATGATCTTATTGCCAGCAATGGCATTATTTCCTTATCTGATTGGTGCAAATCGTCGTCATCGCCATCTTTCTAGTCCGGTTTTATATTTAGGTTTAATATTAGGTTGCATCCCCACTTTCATCTGGCTGTGGTTGAGTTGGCAGCGTTATGGTAGTGATAGTTTAAATGCTTTATTACAGTTTGTTCTTCAACTAGGTTCTGAAGAACGAGCCGGAAATGGCATCATATTTTACTTTTGGAATGTGCCTTTAAAATCATTTCCTTGGTTTTTTTTCAGTGTTTTAGGTTTATTTATTGCCTGTCATCGTCCTATTTCTAATTATCATTTATTATTAGTTGGCTTTCCGATAGTTTTATTTACCGAACTCAGTCTTTTCTCAACGCGATTATCTCACTATAGTCTTAGCCTTTATCCATTCATCGCTTTATTAGCCGCATTGGGTTTAGATTGGTTGAGTAAAATTTACGAGAAAACACAGCCATCTAACAATCTTCCCCGCAACTTAAGTTATGGCTTGGGTGGATTAGGTATTTTACTTTTATTCGCAGGCATATATGTTTTTTATTGGGGTAATACAGAGATTAGCAAGTATGCACCCCTGGGTTTAATAGTGGGATTAAGCTGCTGGACTTTACCAAGTGTGTGGATTGCTCGTCACCACTACAATTACAAGTTTTTGACAGCAAGTTATTGGTTAGCTGGGTGGTTGATTCCCTGTTGGTTAGCTTTAGCGGTGGCTGGTAGTTTGGGGTTAATTGGTGATTATAATCCAGCCTTGAGAAAATTTTTTCATAACCCTGCGATCGCATCTATTTTGCAAACTAAGCCCATTTACTTTGTCAAACTAGATGGCAAAAATACTGTACTCTTAAACTTCTACACCCCCATTCACGGAAACACTGTAGATACAATTCACCAAATACCAGCTTCTAGCTACGCTTGGATATATTTAAAAAATTCTCCAGATTTATCTCGTCCTCATCGCGTTGTTGGGACAGTACAGAATTATCAGTTAATTCAAGTGAAGTAAAGAGGTGACAAGTTACAGGTGATAGGTAACAGGGAAATAGTCACATTTTATTCTTGATTTCAACTGAATGTGAGATTGAGTGGTGTTCATAAGCCCGATTTTTTTAACATATAGAGACGTTATATATAACCAGGACTTACGCACCACAATTGGGTGTGGGGGTGAAAGGGTATGGGGTGTAAGGGTTTTGAATACTTACACCCTTACACTCTCATACCCCTGCACCCTTTACTAAAACCTTATTTTTTCGTTTTTTTGCGTAAGTCATAATAACGTCTCTACATAGTTTTGGGTTTTGCTGGAAATAAAATTTTGATAATTTTCTAATATTTAATCACTTTTATTTATGAGATTAAAAAAAAAGAGTGTTTGATTTTACTAGTCAAAATGAATATTTTGAAGATGTACTAGTGTTCATCGCCTTAAAAGCAAATTTTTATATATACAACAGGATGCTTCTAACAAGGAGGAAGTCAATGAAAGCCTGGAAAATGCTGCTGGTTACTGTGTTATTTTTCGTGAATTTTTTCGTCGCTCAACCTTCTTGGGCAGATAAAATGTCAAAAATTAGTCCAGACTATCCGGTAGTAGTGCAGAATCTCAATAGTTTATTAATGGCTCAAAATAACCCAGAACAAGCTGGTTATACCGCAGAAGAATTACAGCAAAAAATTGCGGCACTACAATTACAAAAACAAACTCTAGAAACTTCCGAAGATTGGGCTAGTTGTCGAAACGAAACAGGAAAACCATTGGCGATTTATACTCGTAAACCAGAAGATGCAATTCCTAACAGTCTCTACTATTTAGGAAATCGCCAAACTACTGATGAAGACTGGGACTGTGATGCTGTTTATTTACCAAATGATGCTCAAGTTACAGGGTTAAATGTACCAGCAGGAGAACCAGCGATTTTGAAGCTTGTTGATGGCGCACAACTCATTGCTAGAATCAATCCCACTACGCAACAACTTCAATTTGATGTTCCACCTGCATTAGTCGAAGTTCTCAAGCCGGAACAAGTAACTTGGAATGTTCCGAATTTAACTCAAGCAGATATTGATGTCCAAATTCCTAACGCCCCAAATGATTGACATTAGATAAATCAACGGCGATATCGTGACTGATATCGCTGCTAATACACACCCTCAAGAATCAATTTATTGTGCTACCAGGTGGTGAAGATATTGTCGATTTCTGTGTAGGAATTTTAGGGAAAACCAGTGATATTAATTTATACCAATTTGAAAAAAGAATGCGACAAATGGATGACTCAAAAGCTTACCGATCAACCCTTACCCAATCCAAAATCTAAAATCCAAAATGGTATTATTTTGAGCAACCCAACATAAATTTATTGATACACAAAAGTTTCTCAGCAATAAAGCCTACATTAAATTACAATCACCATCTTTTGTAGGTTGGGTAGAATGCAGTGTAACCCAACATTTTCCTGTAGTTAATTTACCATTTTTAAACTTCTATACAAGAATTTATTGTTTACTAAAAGCATTGATGTAGAGCAAATGGTGCGATCGCCTGCCTAATTTATCCACAATTTTTTCTCACTTCTAACTTTTGCTGATGGCTAACTTCTAGAGGTAAGAAAATTGTTAAAACTTCGCCATATTGAGGTCTTTGACGCACAATCAGCTTACCGCCAATCGCTTGGAACAAGTGTTTAGTAGCATTTAAATTCAAACTAATTGTCCCTGTTTCTGGTTGAAACATCAGTAATTGCCCCAGAGCTTTCCGAATTGGTGGTGTAACAAATGTATCTGGCGTTTCTGAATTTTGGCATTGGAGTTGCGGTGACAATTGCAGCTTGAGTTGATCGCCGGCGGGAATAACTTGTACTTGAATATGGCTCCCAGCAGGTAAGCTACGGGTAAAATTCTCCATTAATCCCGTCAGTACCCGATCTAACATTGTCGGATTACTGACTACTGTAGGCAATTGTTGGGGAACCACCACTTCTAAGGTGAGGTTGCGTCGAGATGCAGCTTGTTGCCAACGGGGAATACTCTGTTGCAGAACTTGATGCAGCGACATTGGCGTAAGATGAGTATTAGCCACTTTTGTAGCAGTACAAGTTTCTAATTCTGCCGCCTTAAACAGCAACTCCATCCGATCAATTTGCTCAGTACACTCATGATCAATAATTTCTAAGCGGTTAACCACAGCCGCAGGTAAGTCACGCCGCTTGAGTAGCAGACGTGTCATGGTGCGAATGGTAGTTAAGGGAGTGCGAACCTCATGAGCAAAGGCTTGCAGCAATTCAACATCGGGAACTGGATGTTGGGTATTGGGAATTGAAGGTTGGGAATGAGGTATATTGCTTGCGGTTTCCGACTCTTTCGCAACTTCTGGTTCTGGCAATTCTTGAAGTAGCAACTGACTAAATTGCATCGCAACGCGATAATCCGGCGCGACTGGGGAATATTGCTGTACTAACCCATCAAGTTCCGCGCAAAAATCAGGATTAGTCAGCATCACCCGCGCCCCTATGGCTCGCCATGCTTGGTGAACTATTTGGGGTTCAAAGGAAAATGAAAATCTTTTGTTGCCATTTTTGCATTCTGCCAAAACCAAGACTAATCGGAATTTCTCTGTAAATACCAAGCAAAACTGCTCGGAAACTAAGGGATCAGCAGGTAGTATCGGCAGTACTGCTTCTTGAAAAGAATGTTCTTGGGCTACCGTGGTTGTGGTAGGCATTTGAAACGGCATCAAAGCCAAGGGGTTAAAGGGCTTGGCTGTGAAAGTCACCGTCTGGATGTTTTGAGTTAAGATTGGTTGACTAAATAAAGGTGCTGGTGCGGCTAATACTAGTGCTGGTGTAGCCGATGAAGTGATTGCTAAACTCTCGATTAATAAATGTTCTGTTGCGGCTAAACTCATCCGCCACTGTCGCTCTGCCTTGGCTGGTGAACATTCAGCCATAGTTGATTGACTGTCGGCTAAAACTTCACTCAGACTTGGCAAGATCCATTCGTACACAGGTTTTCACCCCTTGGTTGAAGAGCGACTAAATTTTGACTACTACTTAAGAGGTTATAGTCATTTGTGTACAACAGACAGTCGTATAACCGAACAAGATAGGCGCGATTTCCCCGTCACTTAGGAAAATTTTACATTGCATTTTATAGGGAATAGGTTACAGGTTATAGGAAGAGAATGTGTTTGACGAAAATGAAAAGCCCGAAAAATCCCATAGATAAAACTACATGGTAATGGGAACAATAAAGCATCAATTCCTTGCTCAATACATGAATGCTTAACCAAACAACATCTTTCACGGCATCAGAACTGAAATCTGCGATCGTTCCCCATCCGCTCATCGTGACACCAGCGACACTGGTAACGGAAGTGATTAACCAAATGAGTGGTATTCGCAATATTTGTGATGCTACTCCGCGTTTGGGTGAGCAACTTGATAAAGTTTATTTAGAAGCACGCTCCAGTTGCGTATTAGTAGTAGAAGATGGCAGCTTAATCGGGATCTTCACAGAAAGAGATGTTGTGCGGTTGAGTGCAGAACAGCATTCTTTGGCAAATTTGGTAATTCAGGAAGTGATGATTTCTCCAGTCGTCACCCTGTATGAATCTGATTTGACAGATTTATTTTCGGCGGTGAATTTGCTCCAGCAGTACCATATCCGCCATATACCTATTTTGAATGAGCAGGAGCAGGTGGTAGGGCTATTAACCCATGAAAGTCTCAGCTATGCCTGTCGTCCGGTGGATTTGTTGCGGTTGCGTTTGGTGTCGGAGGTGATGATTACTGAGGTAATTACTGCCTCTGCTGATAGTTCAATGTTAGCGATCGCTCAACTGTTGGCTAAACATCGCATTAGTTCGGTAATGATTGTAGACACTGGTGGTAACGAAATTCAACCACTGCAATTTCCTCTGGGAATTATTACCGAGCGTGACATTGTACAGTTTCAAGCCTTGGGCTTGAACTTGAAACATTGCCTAGCTCAGATAGTCATGAGTTCACCAGTATTTACAGTCAAACCCCATGATTCCTTGTTGGTGGTGCAGCAAATCATGGAACAACGCTTTATTAGAAGATTGGCAGTCATTGGCAAACAAGGTGAACTCTTGGGAATTGTTACCCAAAGCAATCTGCTACAAGCACTCAACCCCTTAGAACTATACAAGTTAGCAGGAATACTAGAAAAAAGGGTGGTGCAATTAGAAGCCGAACATCTGGCTACCTTAGAAAGTCACACTGTGGAACGAGAACAACAAGTTGACTTACAGACAAGCACCCTCCAAGCCAAAATCAGCCAGGAAAATTTAATTGCAGAAATCGCCGTCCAAATTCGCTCTTCTCTGAGTTTGCAAACTATTTTAAACACCACAGTCGAAAAGGTGCGGCATTTATTAGGCTGCGATCGCGTTAATATTTGGCAATTTCATCTAGATGGGCAAATGACGGTGGTGGCCGAATCTACCAACTCAACACTATCACTGGTGGGTGAACAAATTCATGACCCCTGCTTTTCGCTACATAACACAGATAGTTATCGCCAGGGAAAAATTCGTGTTGTCTCAGATATCTACACAACACCATTATCTGATTGTCACCGCCAGATGCTGATACGCCTGCAAACAAGAGCCAAAATTTTAGTGCCACTGTTGTGCGGTCAGCAATTATGGGGTTTACTAAATGCAACTGAAAGTCAACACCCCCGTGAGTGGCAACCAGAAGAAATTGAACTGCTACAAATGTTATCAGTGCATTTAGCGATCGCACTTCAGCAAGCTACAACTCACCAAAAACTCCAAGATGAACTGCGCGATCGACAACGCATTGAATTGACTTTACAAAAATTGGTTGAAGGTACAGCCGCCGTCACTGGTGAGGAATTTTTTCCCGCCTTAGTCAGCCACATTGCCGAAGCTTTAAATGTCTCCTATGTGCTTGTTACGGAGAAACTCGACAATCAACTACATACCTTGGGCTTTTGGGCAAATGGAGCCTTGCAACCACCAATTTCCTACCCTATGGCTCTAACTCCTTGCGAATATGCTTTGAATAACGGGGAATTTTACTGCCAAAACCAAGTCCAAGCTTTTTTCCCTGACGATTTAGACTTAGTAAATATGCAAGCAGACAGTTATCTGGGAATTGCCCTCAAAGATAATGAAGGTAATAGCATTGGCACTCTGTGTATTTTAGATTTACAACCCATACAGGACAATCAATATACTGAAGCCATCCCAATTCTCCAAGTATTTGCAGCCAGAGCCGCCGCAGAATTACAGCGCAAAGCCGCCAATCAAGCACTACAACGTTTGAACCAAGACTTAGAGCAGAAAATTGCACAGCGCACCCAAGAACTCCAGGCGCGAGAAGCACAATTACGAGATTTCTTTGACAACGCCACCGATTTAATTCAAAGCATTGCCCCGGATGGGCGAATTTTATTTGTAAATCGGGCATGGAAGGAAGCTTTGGGATATGACGATAGCGACTTGGAGCAGTTATCAATTTTCCAAGTCATTCATCCCGATGAATTGGTACATTGCCAAACAGCAATGCACAGCTTGTTTGCAGGCACTTTGTGTTTAGGTATCGAAACCAGATTTCTCACCAAAGCCGGCAGAGAAATTATTGTTGAGGGGAATGTGAATTGTCAATGGCAAAATGGACTGCCGATCGCCACACAAGGTATTTTTCGAGATATTACCGCTCGTAAACAAACCGAAAAAACAATTTATCTCCAAATACAACGGGAAAAACTACTGCGAGAAATTTCCCAAAGGATTCGTGAATCATTAGACTTACAAACGATTTTTAACACTGCTTGTCAGGAAATTCGCCAAGTAATTCAAGCTGATCGGGTGGGTATTTTCAAGTTTTATCCTGACTCCAACTTTGATGACGGCGAATTTGTGGCGGAATCAGTAGGTGAGCGTTTTAATTCAGTTGTCGCCATTCCCATACATGATCACTGCTTTGGCAAAAATTATTCCTCCCTTTATGCCAAAGGCCGATTTTTTGCGGTTGATGATATTTACAAAAGAGGAATGAGTTCTTGTCACAGCGATATTTTGGCTGAGTTTCAAGTGCGGAGTAATTTGGTGATGCCGTTACTTTGTGGT
The DNA here is from genome assembly GCF_014696905.1 of Nostoc sp. FACHB-190. Taxonomy (NCBI): domain Bacteria; kingdom Bacillati; phylum Cyanobacteriota; class Cyanophyceae; order Nostocales; family Nostocaceae; genus Nostoc; species Nostoc sp. FACHB-190. Next base: position 120,433 of record NZ_JACJQW010000023.1, on the reverse strand, counting down.
GATGAATTGTGGGGTTTGTTGTGTATTCATCAATGTGGCAAAACTCGCTCTTGGCGACAGTCGGAGATTGAGTTTACCCAAGAATTATCCTACCAGTTAGCGATCGCCATTCAACAAGCCAATCTCTACGAAAAAATTCAGGCAGAATTGTTAGTCCGCCAACGAGCCGAAGCGAAAATTGCCTTGCAACTGCGACGACAAGAAACCCTAGAAATTATCGTCCAAAAAATTCGTGAGTCATTAGATATTCACGAAATCCTCGCAACGGTAACTCAACAAGTAAAAGAGGTATTACATTGCGATCGTGTGATCGTCTTCCGGCTGTTTGCTAACGGTAAGAGCCAAATTGTCGAAGAAGCTATATCTGAGGGATTGCCTAGACTCAAAGACCAACACTGGGAAAATGAAACTTGGTCTCAAGAAATCCTTGATTATTATTGGCAAGGCAAACCGCGCATTGTCTGTGATGTTATGCAAGATATCTGGACAAAGTGCCTAGTAGAATACTCCCAGACAGGTCAAATTCAGTCCAAAATCGTCGCACCAATTCTTCAAGAAGTGCGAGACAGCGAAGATCATCGCTGGGTAACTCCTTGGGCAAATAACAAACTCTGGGGCGTTTTAGTTGTTCATGCTTGCCAAGAAAAACGTGTCTGGAAAGATTCAGAAGCACAAGTTCTCCAACAAATTGCCAATCAGTTAGCGATCGCCATTCAGCAAGCAAGTTTATTTCAACAATTACAACTAGAACTCGCCGAACGCCAGCAAGCAGAGGCAAAACTCACCGAAAGCAATCAAAAACTAGCAATTTCTAACGAAGAACTAGCTCGCGCTACCCGTCTCAAAGATGAATTTTTAGCCAACATGAGTCATGAACTCCGCACTCCCCTCAATGCCATTTTGGGAATGACGGAAGGGCTACAAGAGGAAGTGTTTGGAATTATCAATGAGCAACAACTCAAAGCATTACAAACCATTGAGCGCAGTGGTTCCCATTTACTAGAGTTAATCAACGATATTTTAGACTTGTCCAAAATTGAAGCCGGTCAGATCAAACTTGACTACCTCTGGACTTCCGTGAATCATCTGTGCCAATCCAGTCTGGCATTTATCAAACAGCAGGCATTACGCAAGCAAATTCAAGTTGAACTAAAATTGCCAATGAATCTCCCAGAAATACTGGTAGATGAACGGCGGATTCGTCAAGTGTTGTTGAATCTGTTGAACAACGCCGTCAAATTTACTCCCGATGGCGGACGCATCACCTTGGCAGTAACGCAAATTTCCTCCCCGATATCAACTAGCGATGCAACCATGCAACACTTCTTGCACTTCGCCATCCAAGATACCGGCATTGGGATTTCACCAGAAAATATCCAGAAACTCTTTCAGCCTTTTGTGCAGATTGACAGCGCCTTAAATCGGCAATATACAGGTACAGGTTTAGGGCTGGCATTAGTCAAACAAATTGTCGAACTTCACGGTGGCCGGGTGGGACTGACGAGTGAATTAGGCGTGGGTAGTTGTTTTACAGTCGATCTACCCTGTCATCCTAGTGCTGATCTTGCACCGGAACTCATCACCAATTATCAAGTAATTAATACTCCAGAAGCTTGCTGCTGCAACACCAATGAATCACCAAGTCTTACCCCCCTCATCTTGCTGGTAGAAGATAACGAAGCCAATATTAGTACAGTTTCTAGCTACCTCGAAGCCAAGGGGTATCGCATTGTGCTGGCTAATAACGGTCAAGAAGCAATTGACTTGACAATAGCACACCGTCCTGACTTAATTTTGATGGATATTCAAATGCCAGGAATCGACGGTTTAGAAGCAATTCGACAAATTCGCCAAAATCCTGAGTTTGTCAATACTCCCATTATTGCCCTGACAGCCCTGGCTATGAGTGGCGATCGCGATCGCTGTTTAGCCGCAGGTGCTAACGACTACCTCTGCAAACCTGTCAAACTCAAGCAACTAGCAACCTTGATTAAAAAGTTTTTCACAGACGAAGAGGTGATCTAGTAGGTCAATAACTAATTATGTAGGGTATGGGGATGATAAATGTGGGTTGTTGATCAGGGGGACAAGGGAGACAGGGAAGATAAGGGAGATAAGGGGCTAATTTTGTTAATCCAAACGTTCTGATGAATTGGCTGAATTTTTCAACCGCGCATACTGTGGTTTACAAGGGCTACCCCAACAAACTTGTCCAGGGGGCATATTAGCAAATACAGTACTACGAGCGCCAATTACAGCATTTGCACCAATTTCGACTCCAGGGCCAACAAAACAATCGGCTGTAATCCATACCCCGTTATTAATAGTAATTGGTGCTGTTTTTAACCCAAAAGCCGGATCTTGGATGTCGTGGCTACCCGTACATAAGTAGGTTTTTTGGGAAATCACACAGTGTTCACCGATATTAATTTTATCCAAGCTGTATAAAACTACATCATCACCAATCCAACTGTAGTCACCAATGGTAACTTTCCACGGATACGTGAAGCGGGCTGTGGGTCGAATTAATACACCTTGACCAATACGCGCCCCGAATAGTCGCAGCAAAAAGCAACGCAAACCATTAAAAGGATGTGGAGTTAAGGGAAAGGCGATCGCCTGTACAAACCACCACAACAAAACATACCAGCCTGGACGACCACGGTCAAACCAGGATTGGTCATACTTGCGTAAATCTACAAAGGATTGGTTATTTGTCATGTGTCATTGGTTATTTGCTATTCGTCATTCACGCGATGTGCAACTTATTTTTGTAACCCCTCTCCAAACCTCTCCCCGAAACGGAGAGAGGCTTTGAGTTTTGCTCCCCTTCCCTGTCTGCGACACGCTGCGCGAACGTAGGAAAGGGGTTGGGGGTTAGGTTTGAGAAAAAGTCGCACACGGCGTTCATTCGTCAATAAACAAAAGAGACTGGGAAAATCATACTACCCAGTCTCTCACGTCTAAATAAAGCAGTCGGAGTATAAATTAGGACATTGAGAAAGCACGAATGCTAGTTATACCTCTGGTTGGTGAGCGTAGCCGAACCACTGCCTCCTTCAATCCATACTTCCTAAACTGCCGTTTGCTCAATTTTTTGGGGGAGAGATGGCGGCGCAGATTTAGCAGTATTGGCTGTATTTAATTTACCGCCACAACTGCGTAATTCATACAGTTTCACGCCAATTTGATATTCATATTGACTGAGTAGGCGGCCATAAATATATCCAGCTCTGCCATCTAAAAAACCACGCTGAATAATATAGAACAAAATAAACCGTAAAATTGGTTTAAAAGGTAAATGTACCCAGACTTTCTTGAGAAAACGTTTACGTTGAACGGCATCACCAAATAAGTTAGCGCCAATTGTACCTGTGTCACCTAGACCAGTCAGCAGATTGTAATAAACTCTCGCTTCCCAATTAGAATAGCGGTTGTGTCTTTCTAGCCAGTGGAACAAATCACGAAAGTCTTCATGGAGCATATCATTGTTGAGATATCCCACTTGCCCTTGTAAAATCACATGTTCGTGAACTTCGTTATCACCAGTATTAGGGATATCTTCAGTATTGAGGTTTTCGTAACGACCAGCTTTGTGTTTAAACAAACGCAAATTCCAATCAGGATATTTCCCACCATGACGAATCCATTGACCTAAGAAAAATACGCGGCGATTGAGATAATAACCGCTATATTCTTCATTTTGAATTGCTTGAGCAATTTCATCCCATAATTCGGGAGTAATGCGTTCATCGCAATCAACAATTAGTACCCATTCGTTACGGAAAGGTAAGCTATCTAAAGACCAATTTTTCTTTTTCGGCCAGCGTCCATTGAAGTGAAACTGTACAACATTCGCACCGTAACTATTAGCAATTTCTAAGCTTTTATCAGTGCTTTGAGAATCAACAATAAAGATTTCATCTGCTCTTTGGAGACTGGTCAAACAAGCCGGTAAATTGGCTTCTTCGTTTTTGGCAGGAATTAAGACTGAGACGGGAATTTTAGAGGACATATATGTTGTTATTTGTTATTTTTTATGGGATGTAGACAGCAGACCCTGAATAGCAGCATTTAAATAACCTATTTGACAATATGTATACACAAGTTTGTCGAAGCGTTCTGCTGGGTCAGAAAAATACTGTAATGATTTATATAAACCCCGAATCAAACGCTCACTACCGCGTAATAATTGACGGCTCCCTGTTTTGCCTGCAAGTTGTTCTCGGTAGCATTCACTGATACCTTGCCACCAGCCGCGATTCAAAAACCAAGAGCGATTGAGCCGTTCGGGTGCAACGTTATGCGCTACTAAAGCTTCTGGCAGATAGGCCACTTGCCAGCCATGCTGGAGTGCAAATTCGGTCATTTGCAATTCTTCATTAGATAACAAGTTTTTGCCGACTCGACCAAGATGGGGGTCAAAACCACCAATTTCTGCCAAAAAGCTCTGTCGGATAGAATAATTTAAGCCTCTAGGGGTTAAGCCCGGTTGATCGATATAAACTATTTTGTCACCTAGATCATAAGCTCCCAAATTGCCGGCTAACCCAGAAGATAGCCATTTGGGTGGTTGAACTGTTGGCGGCCATAAAAGTGTGACTTTGCCACCAGCAATCGCTAGTTTGGGGTTGCTTTGATAGGCAGAATACAATACTTGCAACCAGCGATCGCTGGCGACCGCATCATCATCTAAATAAGCCAGAATTTCGGCACGCGCAACTTTAGCACCAGTGTTCCGGGCAACAGATAAGCCGGTGGTGGGTTCAAAGATATACTTTAAACGGGCATTGCAGGCTCTTTGTTCGACAACTTCGCGGGTGCGATCGCTGGAGTTGTTATCTACCACTATCACCTCAAAATCGCCAGCAAAGTCCTGCGCCAACAGGCTATCAATTGCCGCACCTAAATAGGTATCTCGATTGTGAGTACAGATAATGGCAGAGATTTGGATGTCTGACATAGGATTAAGTTTAACAACAGAGAATTCAGGACTCAGGAGGAGGCAGTGCGGTGGATGGTTACTGTATTCACAGTGAAACACCACACACTCATCAAAGATTCAGTGGTTGAACAATCAGTGCAGGATTATACCTATTACTTATTGCTTCTGAATTCTGAATTCTGCATTCTGTATTCTTTTTTAAGTTGTCACCCTTGGATTTGAGACTACAGTCTTCTATCCAACGGTCGCCTGCTCTGTGCTAATCTATAACAAAAAATTCCAACCCACCAACCGCGTTTCTTCGGAATTCGTCTTTAATTCTTTAAGCTTGTTGAATATGGCTGTGTAAAACTACGAGAGTTTCAGCTAATTGACTCAGACGGGTTTCGAGATATTGTTTGCGTGCTAATAATTGACGGAGTTTTTGATGCCGTGCGATCGCCATACTCACTGTCGGTACTTGATCTGGTGGACAGGGACGTGACCAAACTTTACCCGATCCATCCAAACCACACAGCCGATATCCTGTGCGCGAAAATTGATAAGCGTCTTTATTCCCAGTTGTGCAGATTTCTTCAACATAGTTCATCAGACGGTCAACTTCCGCGTGGCGTAGTGTGGCGGTTCCTGGTTGTTCTGGTTCTTTGGGATTAGACTCTAACCAACCGTTGACTATCGGCCCTTCTAAATACAGGTCTTGGATTTGTTGCAGGAGATTTTGCAGTTCTTGTTGCCAACCAGCTACATGAATTTGAATTTCTTGCAGCAAATTCATAGCTAAGGCTGGGTTAGCTCCGTGGCGATGGTTACTAAAGCTAGGAGTTTTAAACTTGGGTAGGCTGGGAGTTTTATTACCTGTTTCTTGAGCAGAAAATGTATCTACAGAATGATGTTCCGCAAATAAATCTGGTTCAACAGTGCTGTCATAGTTAGAATTTATCTCTAAATTTTCTGTGAGTTCTGGTGTCACACTTGGCTCATCAGATATATCTACATCTGGGGTAGCAGCTTTGCTAGAAACACTAATTCTAAAAGATACTGGCTGCTTGGGCGAATCTCCAGCTTCGACTGTGGCGTTGTCCCGATTTCCGAGATCATGTAGAGTCGCTTCAATCCGTTTTAGCCCTGTTTTCATAAGCATATCCTGTGAGTTTGCTGTCCTTTGCGGTATTTAACTTTTCACAAAGGTTTGTTGGGAGTCTTGGCTTTTGCCAATTTTGGCACAAATTAATCTGGTGCTAATTTTATCTTTTAAAAGATATTTGCAACAAACAAACTCAAAATTATCATCCCTAGGTATGGGGCTTTGAAGCTGTTTTTGATGGCAATTGGCGATTACATTACATTTCTTTACAAAAAATTCATATTCAATGTATTTCAGAAAACGTTCATATTAAGCAATTTAATGATTTATTTATATTTGTTAAGGTCTTTTGTCTTAGGTCAAATCTCAAGACATATTTCACCAAGGGAAATCCTAATCAATGACTACACCTGTGCAATTAGTAACTAATCAAGATCAGGTCTTGACAACCTCGCTTGTATTCGACCTGAATACCTTGAGTCAAGAATTAGTTTCAGGCAAGATAGCTGCTGCGGATTTCGCTGGTTTATTCAGTAAGACAGATGTTGTAGAAGCAACTCGGTTAGCCAATCCACCTGCTGAACTTATTGAAACTACTATTGACGCTGCAACTGAGTTTGTACTCAAATTTGCACCTGATGTCGCAAATGACCCGATCGCCTTTAAAATATTTTCGGCTGCTAATTCTGATACAGCCTCTTTAGTAAGTAAGCTAGTTCACATCATTCTTGGTACTGAAAGCAATGACATTTTGATCGGTAAAGCCACCCGTGATTATATTTTTGGACTGGGTGGTAATGATCTGTTATTGGGAGAAGGTGAAAATGACTTTCTGTTTGGCGGCAAAGGCAATGATATCCTCCTTGGTGGAGACGGTAACGATACTGTCTTTGGCGAAAGCGGCGATGACACTTTATTTAATGATGCAGGCAGCGATAATCTGATTGGTGGTACTGGTAATGATTACTTTTATGTATTAGATGCCAGTGGTAGCAGTTTGCTAAATGGTGGGACTGGCATTGATACAGCCGACTACAGTGCTTTAAGCCAAGCAATCACCTTGAAATCTACTGGGATTGTTAGCAAAGGAGTAGGCTTTGGTACAGATCAACTAGTTCAAGTCGAGAGAATTTTTGCGACCTCATCACTCAACGACTGGATTGATGCTTCAGATGCTACCGCGCCAACTTCCATAACTGTTAATTTATTAACCAATTCCCTGATTGTAAATAATGTTCCTGGTTTGGGAACCCTCACTTTTACAGTCAGTGGTTTTGAGAATGTCAGAGGTACAAACCAAAACGACAGCATTACTGGTGACAATGCCAATAACATTCTCAATGGTGGTGCGGGTAATGATGTGTTGGGTGGTAGTAACGGTAATGATACCCTCAACGGTGATGTAGGAACTGATACAGCAGACTATAGTGCGCTGGGACAAACTATCGTTCTCGGCCCCACAGGTACAGTCAGCAAATCAGGTGGAGGAATTGACCAATTAAACGGAATTGAAACCATCACAGCCTCTGCCTTACTCGGCGATACAATTAATTCCTCAACAGCAACGGGTAGCGTCAGCATTACCGCCAACTTGGGTACAAATAGTTTGACAGTGAATAATGTGTTGATTGGTGGTGTGACTACCAACCTCAACTTTACTGTCAACAACTTTGAGAATGTCACAGGTACTGGGAATAATGACATTATTACTGGTAACAACGGTAATAATATTCTCAATGGTGGTGCTGGCAATGATGTGTTGCGCGGTAGTAATGGTAATGATACCCTCAACGGTGATGCAGGCACTGACACGGTAAACTACAGTGGATTAGGGCAATCCATTATTCTTGGCCCCACAGGTACAGTCAACAAATCTGGTGGAGGAACTGACCAGTTAAATGGCATTGAAGCGATCGTTGCATCTAACTTGCTGAATGATACTATTAATGCCTCAGCAGCAACAGGTAGTACCTCCATTACCGCCAACTTGGGTACAAATAGCTTGATAGTAAATAATGTGGTGATTGGTAGTGCGACTACTAATCTCAATTTCACTGTCAGTAACTTTGAGAATGTTACAGGTACTGCGAATAATGACACTATTACTGGTAATGCTGCTAACAACATTCTCAATGGTGGTGCGGGTAATGATGTGTTGCGCGGTAGTAACGGTAATGATACCCTCAACGGTGATGCAGGCACTGATACAACAGACTATAGTGCGCTGGGACAAACTATCGTTCTCGGCCCCACAGGTACAGTCAACAAATCAGGTGGAGGAATTGACCAATTAAACGGAATTGAAACCATCACAGCCTCTGCCTTACTCGGCGATACAATTAATTCCTCAACAGCAACGGGTAGTGTCAGTATTACCGCCAACTTGGGTATAAATAGCTTGACGGTGAATAATGTGTTGATTGGTGGTGTGACTACCAACCTCAACTTCACTGTCAACAACTTTGAGAATGTCATTGGTACTGCGAATAATGACATTATTACTGGTAACAACGGTAATAATATTCTCAATGGTGATGCTGGCAATGATGTGTTGCGCGGTAGTAATGGTAATGATACCCTCAACGGTGATGCCGGTACTGACACGGTAAACTACAGTGGATTAGGACAGTCCATTATTCTTGGCCCCACAGGTACAGTTAGCAAATCTGGTGGAGGAACTGACCAGTTAAATGGCATTGAAGCGATCGTTGCATCTAACTTGCTGAATGATACTATTAATGCCTCAGCAGCAACAGGTAGTACCTCCATTACCGCCAACTTGGGTACAAATAGCTTGATAGTAAATAATGTGGTGATTGGTAGTGCGACTACTAACCTCAATTTCACTGTCAGTAACTTTGAGAATGTTACAGGTACTGCGAATAATGACACTATTACTGGTAATGCTGCTAACAACATTCTCAATGGTGGTGCGGGTAATGATGTATTAGTAGGTGGTGCTGGTAACGATAATCTCATCGGTGGTAGTGGTGCAGATGTTTTAACTGGCGGTATTGGCAATGATCAGTTCACCTTCTTAAAACCTGGGGAAGGTGTAGATATCATCACTGATTTTGCTTCTGTCCCTGATACGATCGCAGTTTCTGCTTCTGGTTTTGGTGGTGGTCTATCCTTGGGTGTGCTTTCCAGTCTTCAGTTCTTTGTAGGTACAGGTGCAACAACCGCAAATCAGAGATTTATCTATAACAGTATTACTGGTGGACTATTCTTTGATATTGACGGTAATGGTGTGACGGCACAACAGCAAATTGCTAGTCTCACTCTCGCACCAACTCTGACATCCGATGACATTCTAGTGATTGCTTAACAGAGATAGGATTTACGTACAAAGGTTATCTGTTAAGAATGGGTGTAAGAGTGTGAGGCTGTACTTATAGCGTTTCTCGGTTGAGTGCAGTAAAAGTAGATGGGGAAAAGAGGCTAGGGAAATATATTTATTTCACTGGAATGAAAGCCGCTATAACTTTATTGCTCTATACTCCTTTACCCTCTTCCAAATAGTTGTGATCAAAGGATTGGAACATGAAAGGATGTAGAAGTAAAATTCTACATCTTTTTGCTTAAGTATTTCCTAGGAAAAATCGTGGGTAAAGTCATTTTAATTACAGGGGCTGCTCGGTCGGGCAAAAGTGAATGGGCAGAATATCTTGCCCAGCAGTCAGGTAAACAAGTGGTTTATGTTGCCACTGCTACCGAAAATCCTAATGATCCTGAGTGGCAAAAACGCATTGCGGCACATCAACAACGCCGTCCGCAAAATTGGGTAACTTTAGCAGTGCCTAGAGAATTATCAGCGACTTTGGCTGATGCTAAACCCCAGAGTTGTTTGTTAGTTGATTCTTTGGGAACTTGGGTGACAAATTTTTTAGATGAGGATGAAATTAGTTGGCAAAATACAATTGCCGAGTTTTTAGACACAGTACAACTCGTAGCTGCCGATATGCTGTTTGTGGCGGAAGAAGTCGGCTGGGGTGTGGTTCCTGCTTACCCTATCGGTAGACAATTCCGCGATCGCCTGGGTGCTTTGGTGCGGCAATTAGGCGTTGTTTGTGACACGGTTTATCTTGTAGCTGGTGGTCATGTATTGAATTTGAGTGTGCTGGGTACACCATTGCCAACAGCGATAAATGAGGAATTGTAAAGTATTAAATTAAGAAAAATGAAGAGAGCTTGATTATTATTTTTCCTACCGATTGAGGGTCAAATTTTTAATAGAAAATTAATATTATATACAGAGCAAGTCTCCTCATGCCGAATGTACAATCGTGGTATGGCAAACACAGAAGATGTCAAAAAGTATCTCGCCTACTGGTTTCAGTTGGGTAAGAGAGTAGTGGTTGGTAATGGGGTAGCAAGCTTGTTGCCTCAACCTGTATATAAAGGCGATCGCTATAGCCAGGAATTTGAAGAGTGTTGGCAGAAAATTATCTCGCCAGAATTCGGTGATTGTTATTTAGAAGGCACTCACGAAACCATTGCAGAATTGCTGACCTCTGTATGGGAAATTATGCCTTGTGGTCGTTGCAATATGCCGATTCCGATGAGAAACGTAGGAATGCCGGCTGAGACTTGCCCATGCAATAATTTACCTGGTTGGCCGAACACTGATTTACCAGCGCCACGTTCGGCAGTGGATAACCAAGCCAGACTGATGGGAATCCGCGATCGCTTGTTAGAAAATCTTTCCGCCAAAAGTAAGTAACTAGGACTTACGCACAGGTTGTCTATCCAGAATGGGTGTAAGGGTATAAGGGTATGGGGTGTAAGGGTTTTGTATAATTACACGCCTACAATCTTCCCCAAACTATTGATTTTTCGTCTTATTGCTAGTCCTACACATGATCAAACTCTCTTATACCATTTTGGATTTTAGATTTTGCGAAAAGTTGCGTGGGCGGGTTCCTCGACTTGAGCAAACTTTTCAAGACAGATTTTAGATTGAGACAGGCTTTACTGGTAAGCTTTTGGGCAATTTATTTGTCGCAATCATTCTTCAATTTGGTATTACAATTCTGACTTGTGGATTCTGGATTCTGTTATGTCACCATATAGAATAAAGAGCCAAAATCAGTAATAGGGAAACAAAAAAACGCTGTGCAAATAACATTTTTAGGGACAAGTTCCGGTGTACCGACGCGATCGCGTAATGTTTCTAGTGTCGCCCTAAGATTACCCCAAAGGGCAGAACTGTGGTTATTCGATTGTGGTGAAGGTACTCAGCACCAAATTTTGCGGAGTGACCTAAAAATCAGTCAACTTTCCCGAATTTTTATTACCCATCTGCACGGCGACCATATTTTTGGCTTGATGGGTTTGTTGGCTAGTTGTGGTTTAGCTGGCAATGTTGACAGAATTGATATTTACGGGCCGCCGGGATTAAATGAATATATCCAATCGGCATCAAAATATTCTCATACACACTTTTCTTACCCGATTAAAGTTCATACTATCCGTCCTGGAGTAATTTACGAAGATCAGGAATTTACCGTCACCTGTGGCCAGTTGCATCATCGAATTACCGCATTTGGTTATCGGGTTGCCGAAAAAGACCGCGCTGGACGTTTTGATGTCGAAAAAGCCAAAACGCTGCAAATTCCTGCTGGTCGGATTTATGGTCAACTCAAACGGGGTGAAACTGTCACCTTGGACGACGGAAGAGTAATTAACGGCGCTGAACTTTGTGGCCCCACAGAAATTGGCCGCAAAATAGCTTACTGCACAGATACAATTTATACAGAAGGTGCGGTAGAACTAGCTAAAGATGCGGATGTATTAATTCACGAAGCGACCTTTGCCCATGCAGACGCAGAGATGGCTTTTCAAAGATTACATTCGACAACCACAATGGCAGCACAAACAGCTTTAGCAGGTGGTTCCCATCGGTTAATCATGACTCATTTTAGCCCTCGCTACGCTCCAGGCAACCCCATAGAATTGAAAGATTTACTTCAAGAAGCACGGGCGATTTTTCCTAAGACAGATATGGCTTATGATTTTATGACTTATGATGTCCCTCGACGGCGGGAAGTAGAGTTAAAACAAATGCCTGTAAGTTAAGCGATCGCCCCAAGTTCAGCAATAATTACAATAGAACGATTTGAATTAAATCTAGACAATCATTGCAAAACCGACCCCCGAATTTGAAGGAGTCGGTCAAAGAGAAGGTCAGTTGTTATTTAAAAGAAGAAGGATGAAGGGGTTAACTACACAGCCTCAAATTTCCATTTGTGGTGATCAACGTTTTGTCTTGTCCATTGATCGACTTTTGCTCCATTCTCTTTGTTGCCACCATTTACCTGTAGAACCTTACCACTTTGTTTGCCGATAATGTAGAAGTAGCCGTCACCTGCATCTTCCAATAGCCATTTAGAGTTATCGTTATTTCCTTTCTGATACTGAACAGCATTGCTACCATCAACACTACCACCACCTGCTATATTTGCAACTTTGCCGCTATGTTTAGCAACAAGGTAGTAAGAGCCATCACCAGTATCTTCCAACAGCCATTTAGAGTTATCACTATCTGACTTGTCATACTGAATAAGCTGGATATTGTCTTCCTTACTACCACCTGTCACATTTAAAACTTTGCCAGTATGTTTAACAACAAGGTAGTAGTATTTTCCTGCTGCCGGACGTGGTGTTTTCGCAGACGCAGGCTCAATAGCAATCCAATTGATATGCCATTTGTTAGTGTTAGCTAGTTCTGGGGTAATAGTTCCAGATTCGTAGTCTTTTTCCCACCTTATTTGTATACGAAAGCCTGTAGCAGTAGGGTTATAGATAGAAGTAGCTCCAGTGGTTCCATAATGCTTGCTATCACCAGCAAGTGATGTTATGTATCTTGGTGTTTTGGTGAATCCAGCAGCACTAGTGTCAACTTCTATATAAATACCATCACTATATTGTTGCCAGTTGGTTGCACCTGGTGTCGTATTTCCTGATGCAATTTTAGTACCATCATTACCATAAGTTACTGAGAGCGCCTGGCTGGTTTGTACAGGTGTAGCCACCATAATTGAAACTCCTAAGTAAATAGATGAAAATGAATGAATGCGAGTTTTTGTCAATGCCAAAGACAACCCAGCACAACAATATTCGTCACAAGACTAATGTCTTGTGCGGAATACTATTGCCACAGTGCATATATTTGCTAGATCAGAGCATTTAGCTTGACAAATGCTTTAGTGGAAGTCACTTGAAGTGCGTTCTCGATACACTTCATGCTTCTAATATTCCAAAATTTTCATGAGAATTCAAGGACAGTTAAAACAGTTAAAAAACAGTTAAAAAAGCATTAAGACAGTTAAGACACTTAAGTAATATTGAATAAATACTTAGGGCTGGACGAAAAAGACCTTTGGTGCTGGTAGGGAAAACTTCTCCTATCGGAGACGCTACGCGAACGACAGGCTCAGGGGAGCGCGGGAAACAAGAACCAGGAACAGTTTTTTCCTGATTGATGAGTGCGATCGCTCCAAATCCAGCGATAATTACAATGACCTAGATAAGCGAGTGCGATCGCTCCAAATCCAGCGATAATTACAATGCCTTCAAAGTAAGCAAATTCCACCCTGAATTTCTTACTAACACTGGTCACACTCAGATAAATCAATGCTTTTGAGAGCCATTATGGTGCATTTATATGATGCGAAATCTTGCGGAAACTATAATCACCGTATAGCTACTTCACTATGTATCTAATCTTGCACAAGTAAATTTTACCAAATCATTGATATTGATGTCTCCCGGTAAATTAACATCTAGCTCAATAATAATATTTCCTACTCGTACTAAATTCTCTTCTACACTTATCACTTGCCCTAATATTTCATGAGCAAAACCACTCTTCTTACGGCTAATATAAGGAGTTTTATTTATGGTTTCCAAAACAGGGTATTGGCTATTAAAAGATAAAAGTGGTTCTTCAATAAAATAACCTATACATTTATTACAAGGCTGACAAAAGGCAGCACACTCATAAACACCATCAGTTATATGTAATAAAGCCTCTTCAGCATCTTCTGAAAGAATTTCAATATTTTTAATTAACATATTATTAATAAATTCTTTTCCTCATTTTTCTCTAAATACCTGACACCATTCTCTTTGAAAATGCTCTTGAATTTCAACACTTACAGGCTCTACATCATCACCAGTTTTAAATATATCTACACGAGTTAATTGACCATCTTCACCCACTTTATAAACTCTTCGTCCCAATGCCATATCGATTGCCATACCCGTTATTATGATTTTTCTACTAGCTCCGTAGCAAATAGGCAAAAGACGGTGTAAAGCAAGTCTCTCTCGAACCCGCTTAAAAGACTCGAAAAAATGCCAATCTGTTTCTTCGATTACACCGTTAGCCCACTGTAATTTAATACGACATTCGGTGCGTCGTCCGCCAACTTCAGTCCAATCTCGGCAACCTAATTCAATCTTTGCTGGAAGCAAATTATTATCTGCATCTTTCAAGAAGATTTCATACTCACCAACAGCTTTTTCTGGTGCTTGTGACATTTAACCTTCCAAGTTTAGGTTTTCAATAATCTCTTGAAGCCATTATCGCGTAAGGAAGTTGCTCCATATTGGCAGATGAAAGCTTTACCATTCAAGCATTTGAGTAAATAAACAGATTTTTTCTGGAATTAATTTTCTGACTTGCACCATATTTGATAAGTCAATATGGCGTTTCCTCGTCTGTTGAGGTACAAATTTATCTGTTTCCATCTGTATAGCCTGCGGCAAGCCGCTTACTCACCTAAATTTGCGGTTAACTGTTATTGCTTGTATCTCAGTAGAATAAGAACCGATATAAATATAATTTTCGCACCATCATTATAGTAATTGTGTTGGATTTTACAAACAATATTCTTGTTCACTTCCTAAAATACCAGTAATTATGAGCTATATTGAACTTTTTATAGCTTTTAATGCTGAAAGGAAAAACATCCTATGCGTTATTTATCACTTTATTTATTCAGTATGTTAACGGTTATTGGTTTGAGTGCTAATACTGTGGTGCAGGCAAATACACAAACCCAACCGACAAAAACATATTTAGCACAAAAAACCAACTGTAATGACCCGCAAACTCAATTGGAAATTAATATCTGCTCACAATTGTCATATCAAAATGCAGATAAAAAATTGAACCAAGTTTATAAACAACTGTTACCAAAGTTGTCAAAGACTAGACAGCAAAAATTAATTGCTGCACAGTTAGCCTGGATTAAGTTTCGTGACGCTAGTTGTGAGTTTGAAAGAAGCGCATACGAAGGGGGAAGTATTGCACCTGCGATTTATGCTGGCTGCTTAGAAGAAGCGACAAAACAGCGAACTCAACAATTGCGCGAGTATCTTCAACATGATGGTTAATAACTATCAGGTCGCTATGCTTGAACATAAAGAGGCAAGGTAGACAAGGAAGATAGGGGAGACAAGGGAGATAGGTTTGTTAATGACTATAGAAGCAGAAGCTACAAGAGAAAAGTAGTTTATGAAGCATTTTTTTGCTGGGATGCTTCACTTAAACGAGTAGCAGATTTTTGTTAAAAAATGTAAATGAAATTCAAGCTAAAGTTGCGTTTAATTAAGCGATCGCAATGCGGGAAGTCACTCACTGCGGTAGTCTAGATGAATGTGAATGTATCGCCTGGTTTGACATAACGTTATTATGACTTCAGTTGTTTCCAGTGCAACCCGCACGATTCGTATTGGTTCTCGTAAAAGTCAACTTGCTCTAGTTCAAACATACTGGGTAAGAGAGCAACTACAAAAAAGTTTCCCAGATATCAATTTTGAAGTCCACACCATGTCTACCCAAGGCGACAAAATCCTGGATGTAGCGTTGGCGAAGATTGGCGATAAAGGACTATTTACAAAAGAACTCGAACTGGGAATGATCAACCAAGAAATTGACTTTGCAGTTCATTCCCTCAAGGATCTGCCGACTAATTTACCAGAAGGCTTAACCTTAGCAGCAATTACCGAACGGGAAAACCCCGCAGATGCTTTAGTTGTGCATGAAAAGTACAAAGACAAGCAAATTGACACTTTGCCAGAGGGTGCAGTCATTGGCACATCCTCACTGCGACGATTGGCACAGTTACGCAATCAATTTCCCCACTTTACCTTTAAAGATGTGCGCGGTAACTTGAATACCCGCTTGGCAAAACTCGATGCTGGTGAATATGATGCCCTGATTTTAGCAGCTGCTGGGTTACAACGCTTGGGTATGGGCGATCGCGTTCATCAAGTTATTTCCAAAGAAATTTCCCTCCACGCTGTCGGACAAGGCGCTTTAGGGATAGAATGTCGCGCTGATGACCAAGATTTGATATCTTTACTCAAAGCAATTGAACATCCCCAGACACGCGATCGTTGTTTAGCAGAAAGAGCATTCTTACGTGACCTTGAAGGTGGTTGCCAAGTACCCATCGGTGTAAATACAGAAATTGTTGATGGTAATTTAACATTAACAGGTGTAGTCG
Organism: Nostoc sp. FACHB-190; assembly: GCF_014696905.1. Taxonomy (NCBI): domain Bacteria; kingdom Bacillati; phylum Cyanobacteriota; class Cyanophyceae; order Nostocales; family Nostocaceae; genus Nostoc; species Nostoc sp. FACHB-190. The sequence goes on along the minus strand of NZ_JACJQW010000023.1, from coordinate 103,887 downwards.
CCAGTGTAGATGGTCAAAAACTTGTTAAAGATACCGTCACAGGTGCAGCCAGCAACGCCGAAGCATTAGGGACAGAATTAGCTAACCTTCTACGGGAACAAGGCGCTCAAGAAATTCTTGAGGAAATCTTTGCTGAAATCCAACGGGGTTCTTAGGATACTGGCAAACAGATGTGGTTAGATAAGAGTTGAGATTAAAGGATGAAGTGTAAAGGATCAAGATTCTTTGATTAAACTGCCTTTATACTTCAGACTTCTTGTGAAAATATAGGCAGAACCGGGGAAACAACAAAGACCATGCGGATTCTATTCGTTGCAGCAGAAGCAGCTCCCGTTGCGAAAGTAGGAGGAATGGGTGATGTTGTGGGAGCATTACCTAAAGTCTTGAGAGAAATGGGGCATGATGTCCGCATCTTCTTGCCTTACTACGGGTTTTTACCAGACAAAATGGAAATCCCCAAAGACCCGATTTGGTGGGGATATGCCATGTTTCAGGACTTTGCAGTTTACGAAAGTGTGCTGCCCGGTACGGATGTGCCTTTGTATTTATTTGGACATCCTGTATTTAATCCCCGCCGCATCTATTCGGGCGAAGACGAAGATTGGCGGTTCACCTTTTTTGCCAATGGTGCGGCTGAGTTCTGCTGGAATTACTGGAAGCCAGACATCATCCACTGTCACGACTGGCATACAGGGATGATACCCGTGTGGATGCACCAAGACCCAGATATCACCACAGTGTTTACGATTCATAACCTGGCTTATCAAGGGCCGTGGCGTTGGTATCTGGATAAAATTACTTGGTGTCCTTGGTATATGCAAGGACACAACACAATGGCAGCAGCAGTGCAGTTTGCTGACAGGGTAAATACCGTTTCCCCAACTTATGCCGAACAAATCAAAACACCCGCGTATGGTGAAACTATCGAAGGTTTGCTGTCATTTATCAGTGGGAAGTTATCAGGGATTGTCAACGGTATAGATACTGAGGTTTACAACCCAGTCGATGATAAATATATTGCACAGACATTCTCGCCAGACACTTTAGATCAGCGTAAGAAAAACAAAGTTGCTCTACAAGAAGAAATGGGGTTAGAGGTCAACTCTCAAGCCTTTTTAATTGGTATGGTGAGCCGATTAGTCGAGCAAAAAGGCTTGGATTTGGTCATCCAAATTTTAGACCGCTTCATGGCGTATACAGATGCCCAATTTGTGTTGTTAGGGACAGGCGATCGCTATTATGAAACTCAAATGTGGCAATTAGCATCCCGGTATTCTGGACGTATGGCAACTTACCTGTTATATAACGATGCCCTATCACGTCGGATATATGCGGGTACTGATGCCTTTTTAATGCCCAGCCGTTTTGAACCTTGCGGAATTAGCCAAATGATGGCGATGCGCTACGGTTCAGTTCCCATCGTTCGCCGCACCGGGGGATTAGTTGACACTGTAACCCACCATGACCCAGTTAATGAAGCTGGTACAGGTTATTGCTTCGACCGCTACGAACCCTTAGATTTGTTTACCTGCATGATCCGCGCTTGGGAAGGTTTTCGTTTCAAACCTCAGTGGGGCGAACTGCAAAAACGCGGGATGAATCAAGACTTTAGTTGGTATCGTTCAGCCAAGCAATACGATAAGCTGTATCGTTCAATGTTTGGTTTACCAGACCCAGAAGAAGAAGCACCACAGCCAGAGTTAGTTTTAAATCAGTAGTTTTAAACGCAAAGTGGCGCAGAGTTAAACGCAGAGGAACACAGAGAGTTTTTGTTTTTTATCTGCGTTTATCTGCGTTTCATTATTTTCTAAATACAATGACTGAGGAACGAGAAAGAGCCGATAATGATTCGCCGTGGAAAGAAATTTTAGAAGCATACTTTCCCCAAGCAATGCAGTTTTTCTTTCCCCAAACAGCAGCCCTAATTAATTGGGAACGCCCCCACGAATTTCTCGACAAGGAATTTCAACAAATTGCCCGCGAAGCCGAACTTGGAAGAAGATACGCCGATAAATTAGTTAAAGTTTGGCAAATTGATGGGGAAGAAGTTTGGTTGTTAATTCATGTCGAAATTCAGGCGAAACCAGAAGATAACTTCGCCGAAAGAATGTTTTTGTATAACCTGCGAATTTTTGATAAATTTGCCAAACCAGCCATCAGCCTAGCAATTTTATGTGACGCTGACTCTACTTGGAGACCGAATCAATACAGTTACAATTATCCTGATTGCAGTCTGATTTTTCGATTCGGCACTATCAAATTGCTAGATTATCAAAATCTCTGGACAGAATTAGAAACCAGCAATAATCCTTTTGCGACAGTTGTCATGGCGCATTTAAAAACGCAGCAAACCAGCAAACAGCCAGGAGAACGGAAAAATTGGAAATTCAGCTTAATTCGCCGACTTTATGAACAAGGGCTAGAAGAAAGAGACATTCGTAACCTCTATCGTTTTATCGATTGGGTTATGATTTTACCAAAAGCATTAGAAGCAGAATTTTGGCAAGACTTTAAGTTATTCGAGCAGGAGCTTACTATGCCTTACATAACTACAGGCGAGCGCATTGGCTACGAGCGAGGCAAGGAAGAAGGTAAACAGGAAGGTAAACAAGAAGGTAAACAGGAACAAACACAAATACTTGTCTTACGACTACTGCAAAGAAGGGTGGGCAATTTACCCGACGAAGTTCGTCAACAAGTTCAAGGTCTTTCTTTAGAACAATTGGAAGCACTGAGTGAGGCTTTATTAGATTTTAGTGCGATCGCTGATTTACACAACTGGTTACAAACCAATCAAGCAGTATAGTTTAACTTGGAAATTAAATTACCACAGGCGATCGCCTGTAGTGAGGCTTTATGAAATTTTAGTGCGATCGCTGACTTACTCAACTGGTTACAAGCAAATCAAGCAGGATAGTTTAAGTTTTGTAACTAATAAAAGTAAAAAATAATCCTCACTTCTTTTGGTGAACCTAAAGCTAAGAGTTTCTCAAAAAAATAATCAAGAAATTCAGAACCAACAAATTCTCTATAACTTTCTACCCAACTGACTTGTACATTATCTGATTTAGGAAGATAATTCGAGTTTAGAGAATAGCAGTGCGCGTTTTCTGGCCATTGTTCGTAAGGAAATGGTTGATTACTAGAAAACAAGTTTGCGTACTGTGGTTCAACCAAGCCGTAAAATTTAATGAGTTTTTCCCAATTAAAACTAATCAGTTCTTGAACCAAAAGCCAAGACGCATTCCAACAATTATCATCTTCAATTTCAATATAAGTTTTTAAGAAAGGTGAAAGGTCTTTTGGCAACCCTCGTGGTCGAGATATAGGTATAATATCTACACCATACAACTTTAAAAATCTTTCCCGGCGCACACCTGCTAGAACAGCAAAAAACCCATAAGGTCTGCCGATATCTATGATTTCTAAAGTAGATAAATCTTGATGTGACTCCTTACTTAAATCCTCAGTTATTGATAATGGTGTCCATTGTCCATCCTGTAGACGTTCTGCAAATATTTTAATATCAGTACCCATAATTCGTACAGCCAAATTTAATTTTTGGTAAAGGCAAAATGAAAGTAATCAAGAAGTATTAAAAAGCATAATATGAGTTAAATTACCACAGGCGATCGCATAAGGTGAGGTTTGATGAGATGTTGCTACGATCGCTGATTTACTCAACTGGTTACAAGCCAATCAAACAGCATAGTTTAAGTTTTGTAACTAATAAAAGTAAAAAATAATCCTCACTTCTTTTGGTGAACCTAAAGCTAAGAGTTTCTCAAAAAAATAATCAAGAAATTCAGAACCAACAAATTCTCTATAACTTTCTACCCAACTGACTTGTACAATATCCGCTTTAGGAAGATAATTCGGATTAAGAGAATATAATTTCGCTTCCTCTGGCCATTGTTCGTAAGGAAATGGTTGATTATCAGAAAATAAATTCGCGTACTGTGGTTCAACCAAGCCGTAAAATGTAATGGGTTTTTCCCAATCAAAATTGATCAGTTCTTGAACCAAAAGCCAAGACGCATCCCAACAATCATCATCTTCAGTATGCGATTTCAAAAAAGGTGAAAGGTCTTGTGGAAGACCTCGTGGTCGAGATATAGGTCTGATATCTGCACCATACCACTTTAAAAATCTTTCCCGGCGCACACCTGCTAGAACAGTAAAAAACTCATAGTGTGTGCCGATATCTATTCTTTCTAGAGGTGAAAATTCTGCTGTTGATTTTTTTAGACCGCGACCTTTTGGTTTTAGCACTGCTGTCCATTGTCCATCTTGTAGAAACTCTACAAATATTTGGATTTGAGTACTCATAATTTGTGCAAATAAATTATTTTTTTGGGAAAGGCGTTTTGCCTCTCCCTATTTATCAACTCACTCCCAAATAATTCTTTACAATTTGCAAAATTCTCTCGGCTGCATGACCATCACCGAAAGGATTAATCGCGTTAGCCATTGCATCATACGCCACGGGGTTACTCAACAACTCAGCCGCCGCCGCCAAAATACTCGCGCTTTCAGTCCCCACTAGTTTAGCTGTACCCGCCGTTACAGCTTCAGGACGTTCTGTGGTTTCTCGCAAAACTAACACTGGTTTACCTAAACTTGGCGCTTCTTCTTGCAAACCACCAGAATCAGTTAATAAAAAATGCGATCGCCCAATTGCACCCACTAATTCGGCATAATCTAAAGGTTCGGTCAAAAATACGCGCGGATGTTGCCCTAATAATGCTTGCAATGGTTCCCTAACTGTCGGGTTGCGATGCAGTGGTAACACCAAAGCAGTATCAGGAAACTTATCTAATATTTGCAGAAAACCTTGGGCGATCGCTTGTAATGGTTCTCCCCAATTTTCCCGGCGGTGAACTGTGGACAACAACACGCGATATTCATTCCAATTCAACCCCGGAACATTACAAGCTGGCTGACTCGCCGCCACATTTAATAGTGCATCAATCACAGTATTCCCCGTCAGGTGAATTTCGCCCAACACCCCAGAACGTTGCAAATTCTCCACCGCCAAAGTTGTTGGTGCAAAATGCAGTTGCGTAATTTGGGAAATTAACCTGCGATTCGCTTCTTCTGGATAAGGATTGTAAATATTATCAGTTCTTAACCCAGCTTCGACATGACCCACAGGAATTTTTTGATAAAAAGCTGCCAAGGCTGCGGCAAAAGCTGTAGTCGTATCTCCTTGGACGATAACTAAATCTGGTTGATTTTTTTGAAATAATTCTTCTAATCCGCGCAAGCTGCGACAAGTAATATCGCTTAAAGATTGTTTCGGCTGCATAATCTCTAAGTCATCATCGGCTTTGAGGTTAAACAGTTGCATCACTTGTTCAACCATTTCACGATGCTGTCCAGTTAAAATTACTTGCAACGCAAATTCAGGAGATTGCTGGAAAACCTGAATTACAGGCGCTAGTTTAATCGCCTCTGGACGTGTACCTAAAATAATGCCAACTCGCTTTTTATTAGTCATGGCTGGTAGTCATTAGTCATGGGTCATTGGTCAATAGTAAATGTTTCATCCCTACAAATGACAAATGACTAAGGACTAATGACTAAAAATGAAAAAACCCGGCTGAACCGGGCAGATGTACTGTTTGTCGTGTTTAACGCAATAGTTTTATTTGATTTCACAAGTTAAAGGGCAAGCTGCATATATAGAGGTCTTTTGTAATTCTTCAGTCTCTCCATGCAACCAGCTTAACCATTTGATGTCACTGGGATGTACACCTTTGAGGGTGAGAACACCAGCTGCGATCGCCACTGCCAAAATATTGAACAAAATTAACCCACCACCTACTAGTAAAACCGCACTAACAGGCATGACAGATTGTAAAACAATCGACAACAGACATCCGACCGTAGCCATCAAAACCACTAATGGAAAACCGACAACTAACAAACATACTGCCAACGTGAAAGTCCATATCAAGAAGCTTTTAATCATCATTAAGGAGTAGGTCTTTCCGAGATTAGAGCCTTGAGCCGAAACCATGACTTTTCCTCCTAAGTACACAGCAATCAATTTAATATCAGTGAGATAACGCTGTTGGCGAATCAACTGATTGTTTCAGTGAATCCCAGTATATAAAAAGGAATAGGAAAAATGAGCATTTAGTAACTTAACTTTACAGTTAAGTTTTTCTAATTATGAATGTAAAGTTCCGTTGATTTCTTGCTATGGAACTGGTTTGTGCCATCTATCTCAAGGAGTAGAAGCTAGTTCTTAACAGCCTCATCAGAATGTTTTCCACCCCGCAAATTGATCCCCTTAATATTTCTTATAAAAACTGGGGATGTCTCTCATAAATCACTAATTTGTCTGAAAAAAATACCTGCTGCTGATTTGGCTTTTAGCTGCTAGTCAATTGCCGGAATTTTGCGGAGAAATTTCTCATCTAATCGCCGGATGTTTTCACATTTGATTAAATGTATTATATATTGCTTTTATTTATAAGGGTTATCACTGAAGGATATATCAGGTTGCAGTGTGCTAAACAAGTTTATATAGACTTCAGGATTTTTTAACCTAATGGAGAGATTTGCACATTATCTAAAAAAATATACTAACAGGCAAACTAGGTGTAACGAAATGTTGCGATAAAGTTCTCAGCTAAGGAGCAGCAACAAACCTGCTGTCTGCCGTCCTTAGAACCACCAACACAGATTTTTTGCAGATTCAAGTTCATAACTCCCTAATTTTTAAGATATATGACAGAAACACAAAACTCTGCCAATTCCCATCCTGCTGCTCCTCGGAATGTGCCGCCTATGCCGCCGCCACCACCATCATTAGCGACACAACGGCAGCATACACAAACATTAGATATGTCTGCCCACCGGAATACAACTCAACCTGCACCACCGCCACCAGTTGCAGGTAATCGTCCCGCAAGTCCACCACCAGCAGCAAAAAATCCTTCTGGGCTAACCTTGGGAGCAATTATTAAAGAAGCTTTTGATAACGGTTATTCAGATATTCACCTTGGCGTAGGTGAAGTTCCCCGCTTCCGCAACCGTGGCGAAATTAGTCCCACAGAATATCCCGAAACAGATAATGCAACTTTCATGAGTTGGTTACGGGAAGTGATGACAGAGAAAGAAATTCAGCAATTTGAAGAAAACCTCGAATTTGATGGTGCAACTCAATATGAATTCGCCCGTGTTCGGTTGAACGTTTTTGGCTCGCTGAAAGGCCATGCAATGGTACTGCGGTTGATTCCCCTGAAAATTTTATCAATGGAACAGTTGCGCTTACCGCCAGTTTTCCGAGATATCTGCCACTCTCATAAAGGCTTAATCTTAGTCACTGGGCCGACTGGTTCTGGTAAATCCACCACAATGGCGGCGATGATTGACTATATTAATCGGGAAATGGCCAAGCACATCATCACCATCGAAGACCCGGTAGAATTTGTTCACCAAAGCCGCAAGTCATTGGTGAAACAACGGGAAGTAGGGATGCACACCCGCAAGTTTGACAATGCTTTAAAAGCAGCTTTGCGGGAAGATCCAGATTTGATTCTGGTGGGGGAAATGCGGGATAAAGAAACCGTCAACACCGCCTTGAAAGCTGCCCAAACAGGTCACTTGGTAATGGGAACTCTGCACACCAACAGCGCCGTAAAAACCATTGAACGGATTTTGAATTTATACTCTGGTGCAGAACAGGATGCGATGCGGGTAGCCTTGGCAGAATCGTTGGTGGCAGTCATCGCCCAAGGATTGTGTCGAACGACTGATGGTAAACGAGCTGCATTCCACGATATCTTAATTAACACTGAGGCGGTTAAAGAATGGGTCAAAGACGGTAAATATGATGAAATTACCGAATTGATGAAACAAGCCAGTTTCGACGGCATGATTACCATGAATCAGTCGTTACTCAATCTTTATCAAGAAGGTCGCATTACTGAAGAAATCGCTTTAGAAATGTCACCAACTCCTAACGAAATGGCTCAGTTTCTCCGAGGACGAGTTTAATTACAGTAAAGGTAAAAAGTTATCGCCTCGGCTTTTTACCTCCAAGTTCCCCAACCCCTGTAACTAGCTTGACTACACCTAAACTCTTTTTACCTAAAGTTTTTAAAGGCATTGCCTTATTCACACCCGGAGGCGATTTAATTTATTGCATCGACCCGAATAAACAGGGTCGATGGCATTTGCATTTGTGTGCTGCTTTACAAGAAATTCTCGATTTATCGGAACCGCCACATTTTTTAGTTCCTTGTTATACTGCCACAGTTGACCACTGGTTAGATCCCCATACGCAACAAATTCGGACTTTTGCCGAGGCTTATCCGGCAGTATTACAACATCAAGCTTTACTGAATACAATTTTTCATACGGGCGATTTAATCTGGCAAGCTGCACCTTGGCAAGATGGTTTGTGCGATCGCATGGTGTTAGGCACTTATCGTTCCACATTTCCCCAACTTTGGGAAGACCACGACTTAATTGTGAACTTAGATTTATCCGAAAAGGCTCCCAAATACTATCCACCAGTCAGAGCCACACAAAACATCCAACAAAAAACCCAATGTTACGTTTTGCGTTTATTTATTGCGGGTCATAGCGCCAATACCGAACGGATACTGCACAATCTACACGAAATGTTAGAGCGATCGCTCAAATATCCCTACACTTTAAAAGTGATTGATGTTTTAACTCATCCAGAACAAGCAGAAATTGATCAAGTGTCGGCAACTCCCACTTTGGTGAAAGTTTGGCCGCAACCAATTCGACGCATCGTCGGCGATTTAGATAACGCCGAGAAAATTTTCCAAATGTTAGGTACTAAAGAAAAATTATAAAAAATTTATCGGATTTAGTATTCTGGCTCACAAAAAAAATCAACAATTAGTTTTACTCAAGAAGATTGGCAGGTTAAATTTAATTTTTAATTAAGCTTTCCCACCCAAAAAACTTTGTATATTGCTTAGTAAATTGGGATTTATTTGGCCAAAAATGCTGGCGTTGCTGTTAGGAAAACCGTAAGTAAGAATTAGCCTCAGTTTTCATAGTTCAATTACATACTGTCTTGACAGGTATAAGATTTTCATGCTTTATTGAGTTAATTACAGTAACTCGATGGAGATGCTGTAGATAGCGGGGTAAATCTTTAATGAACAAGTCGCAGCATCCGGCTAATATACATACTTGCATTGAGAAAACAGCACAGTTAATGCGAGTTTTGTATCAAAAAATCGGGAGAATTTGGTTCAACCAAACCTCTGTTAAAAGATTTGCATATTTATGCTTTTTAGGTGCGATTTTAAGTGTAGTTATCTCTGCTTGTGCAGGGAGTTATTCAGCGACAGAACCAGAAATTAAGCTAAGACTAGTTTCTTTTTCGGTCACTAAAGCAGCCCATGACCAAATTATTCCTAAATTTGTCGAAAAGTGGCAGAAAGAACACAACCAAAAAGTAGTTTTCGACCAAAGTTATGGCGGTTCTGTCGCTCAAGCAGCTGATGTAATTTCAGGTAAGCAAGAAGCAGATATAGTCCACTTAGCACTGCCGTTAGATGTCCTGAGAATTCAACAAGCTGGTTTAATTAAATCCAGTTGGCAGATTAGAACCCCCAGAAATGGTATTGTTAGCAAATCGGTAGCAGCAATTGTTACCCGTGAAGGTAATCCGAAAAAAATTCAAACTTGGGCAGACTTAGCGAAAGACAATGTACAACTCATTGCAGCTAACCCCAAAACTTCTGGAATTGGCATTTGGGAATTATTAGCTTTTTGGGGTTCGGTTACACAAAATGGCGGAGATGAAGCAACAGCATTAAACTACATTGCCAAAGTTTATCAAAATGCTGCCGTTCTCACCAAAGATGCCCGTGAAGCCAGTGATGTGTTTTTTCAAAAAGCTCAAGGCGATGTTTTAATCACCTACGAAAATGAGGTGAATTTAGCAGAAAAAACAGCCACAAAACTACCTTATGTCATCCCAGAATTAAATATTTCGATAGATAATCCTGTGGCTGTAGTAGACAAAAATGTTGATCAACACAAGACAAGAAAAGTAGCTGAGGCATTTGTTGACTTCTTATATTCTTCCGAAGCCCAACGGGAATTTGCTAAATTACAATACCGTCCGGTAAATCCTACAGTTACCCAAGAAGTAATCTCACAATATCCCCCCATTCAAACTTTATTCACAGCCCAAGATTTAGGGGGATGGGACATAATTCAAACCAAATTTTTAAACGATGGGGCAATTTTTGACAAAATTAAAGCTAATAGTAAAGCATAAATCCTCATCCAAATTCAGGGAATTAGCAATTGTATGAATTTTATTTCTCAATGCAAAAATAACCTATTACTGCTGTCTTTACTGGTAATTAGTTATAGCCTAACAGCTTGTAGTAGTCAAAAAGAAAAGCAAAAACAAGTCAGTATTGATGGTGCGGCTGTAGGATTTCCGATTTCTTTAGCAGTAGCAGAAGAATATCATAATGTGAAAGCTGATGCTGTTGTGAGTGTTGCATCAAGTGGTACTGGGGGCGGAATCAGTAAATTTTGTGCAGGAGAAATTGATATTGTTGGTGCTTCACGTACCATTAGAGATGAAGAAATCACTAAATGTAAAAGTAAAAATATTGAATTTTTGGAAATACCCATCGCTTTAGATGGTATAGCCGTAATTGTGAATCGGCAAAATGATTTTGTGCAATGTTTGACTGTTGATGAATTAAAAACAATTTGGAGTGCTAAGGCAGACAGCAAAATTTTAACTTGGAATCAAGTTAATCCGAAGTTCCCTAATGAAAAGATGAAACTTTATGCGCCTGCATCGGATACAGGTACATTTGATTATTTTACCCAGGCGGTGACAGGTAAAGCTAAAAATGGTCGCACAGATTATACTCCCAGCCACAATCAAAATACTTTAGTGCAAGGGGTAGCAGGAGATAAATATTCTTTAGGTTATGTGGGTATTTCTTACTACATTCAAAATCAAGACAAGCTGAATTTAGTAGCTGTAGAAAACCCTAATGGCAAGTGTGAAAAGCCTGTACCAGTGGATAATGTCGTGAAAAATATTTACACACCATTATCCCGTCCTTTGTTTATCTATGTGAGTAAAAAGTCGTTAGATACAAAGCCAGCAGTACGAGAATTTGTTGATTTTTATTTAGAAAACTCCTGGAAATGGGTAGATAGCGCAGGTTATGTGGCTTTACCTGATGAAGCCTACGTGAAAGTTAAACAGAAATTTCTCAAGGGGGAAACCGGCACAAAATTCAAAAAAGCTAAACCAGGTCAGCCAATTACTAACTTTATTTAATTTATTGATTTATGAGTGCCATCAATCATCAAAATGGTTTTCAGGAAGATTCTCGGCGATCGCTAGAAAAAAATCCATCCGAAGATATTACCGAAAAGATTATCGCCACAATTTTATTTTGCTGTGGTTTAGTCTCGGTTTTAACAACCTTTGGTATTGTCGTTATTATCTTTCAGGTAACATTTGAGTTCTTCCAAGAAGTCCCCCTAGCTGACTTTTTTCTCGATACTAAATGGACACCTTTATTTGCGGAAAGACATTTTGGCATTTGGCCGTTAATTGCGGGGACTTTCTTAACTACTCTCACTGCGATGGCAGTAGCGATTCCTTTGGGTTTATCTTCCGCAATTTATTTAAGTGAATATGCCCAACCTAAAGTCGCTGCCATTTTGCGTCCAGCAGTGGAACTTTTAGCAGGGATACCAACAGTTGTATATGGATATTTTGCCCTGTTATTTGTGACCCCATTCCTGAGAAATTTTCTGCCTCTAGAAATCTTTAATGCTATGAGTGCAGGCTTAATGATGGGAGTGATGATTACCCCGACAGTTGGTTCTATTAGTTTAGATGCGATTCAAGCCGTGCCGAATTCTTTAAGAGAAGGCGCGTATGCGTTGGGCATTACTAAATTAGAGTCGATTTTTAAAGTGTTATTACCCGCAGCACTTTCAGGAATTACGGCTTCGATTATTTTAGGTATTTCTCGCGCTGTTGGTGAAACAATGACCGTGGTAATTGCTGCTGGACAACAGCCAAAACTGACTGTGAATTTGATGGAGTCAGTCGAGACGATGACAGCTTATATGGCACAGATTTCTGGTGGAGATAGCCCCAGAGGAAGTCTCAATTTTAAAACTTTATATGCTGTCGGGGCTGTGTTATTTCTGCTAACTTTGGCATTAAATATTGTTAGCTACTGGATTTCCCATAGATTTAAAGAAAAATACGATTAATCAATATGGCTACAAGTTATCAAGGTAATGATTTTTTCGATTCTAGTGCAGAATTTACCGATAATATTGAAAAAAGAGAGTCACTCGGTAAGGTATTTGAAATCATTTTTTTATTGGGGTTGTTGATTGGATTATTTATCTTGGCATTACTGGTTTTTGATATTTGCCAAGATGGATTAGTCAGATTTGTCACCCCAGGTTTTTTAACAGAAACTCCATCGCGGTTCCCGGATGAGGGAGGTATTCGTCCCGCAATTGTTGGGAGTATTCTGTTGGCAATTATTGTGATGTTAGTTGCAGTGCCAATTGGTGTAGGAGCCGCTTTATATTTAGAAGAATACGCTCCTAAAGCTTGGTGGACTGCCATCATCGAAATTAATATTAGTAATCTTGCTGGTGTACCTTCAATTGTGTATGGGTTGCTGGGTTTAGGAGTATTTAATTATTTGTTGGGTTTTGGCCCGGCTTTAATTTCTGGAGCTTTAACTTTATCTTTGTTATCCTTACCAGTAATTATCGTGACATCTAGAGAAGCGATTCGTGCAGTACCGGATTCTTTAAGACACGCTTCCTATGGTTTGGGTGTGACTAAATGGCAAACTATTTACCATCACGTTATCCCCTATGCGATTCCTGGGATATTAACAGGGGTGATTATTTCTGTATCTCGTGCTGTGGGTGATGCAGCTTGTTTAATAGTAGTTGGGGCTGTGAGTTTTTTGACTTTTGATCCTGGGTTATTCCAGAGATTTATGGCTTTACCAATTCAAATTTTTAGTTATCTCAGTCGTCCAGAACCAGGTTTTGCTAATTCATCAGCCGCAACAATTATTGTGATGTTGTTGTTGATTTTAGTATTGAACGGGATAGCGATTTATGTTCGCCAACGCTTTTCAATCACTCGATAGGTATTGCTTTAGGTAACGGCAAATTTTTGCAGATATCAAATAGAAATCTTCAATTTAGGTGTAACGGTCATGACTCACAATGATAATAGAAGCAGGCAAAGTAATAATACACTGATTCAAGAAAGAAATGTGTTTGATATTGAGGGTCTGAGAGTTTACTATAGTGGTTTTTTGGCTTTGCTGGATGTTTATCTACAAATTCCCGAAAAGCAAATTGTAGCTTTTATTGGCCCTAGTGGTTGTGGTAAAAGTACTCTGTTGCGATGCTTTAATCGGATGAATGATTTGATTCCCGGTGCGAAAGTTGAAGGCAGATTAAATTACCGCGATCGCAACATTTACGATCCTAAAATTAACTCAGTCAAATTACGCCGCCAAGTCGGGATGGTGTTTCAAAGACCAAATCCTTTCCCAAAATCCATATATGAAAATATTGCTTTTGGCCCCCGTTCTAACGGTTATAAAGGTAATTTAGATGAATTAGTCGAAGATTCCCTCAGACGCGCAGCAATTTGGGATGAAGTCAAAGACAAACTCAAAGCTAAAGGTACAGCATTATCTGGTGGACAACAACAAAGACTTTGTATTGCACGGGCGATCGCGATGAAGCCAGATGTATTATTAATGGATGAACCTTGTTCCGCCCTTGACCCCATTTCCACGCGCCAAGTAGAAGAACTCTGCTTAGAACTCAAGCAACAATACACCATTATTATGGTGACTCACAACATGCAGCAAGCTTCGAGAGTTGCAGATTGGACAGTATTTTTTAATACCGAAATTGATGAACATGGCAAACGCCGTGGTAAATTAGTCGAATTTAGCCCGACAGTTCAACTGTTCTCTTCTCCAACTACCAGAGAAGCAGAGGAATATATTAGTGGTCGTTTTGGTTAGATGAAAGAGGCTAGTACAACAAGGCAAAAGTAAAAGGTCAAAAGGAAAAAGAAAGAATAGTGATAACATCAGCCTTTTAGCAATTTCTTATGGTCACTGAGCGCCGTCGAAGTGTGGTCACTGAGCGCCGTCGAAGTGTGGTCACTGAGCGCCGTCGAAGTGTGGTCACTGAGCGCCGTCGAAGTGTGGTCGGTTTATTTACGCCGAACTGTACTAGCCCCTAGATTCATAAACAGCGTTTAATTGTTGCTAACACAGATTCAGAAAGTGCCGAAAAATCATAACCACCTTCTAAACCAAACAGAATCTTTCGAGTTATACCCAAACAGTACTCTGTAAATAAACCATAATCTTCTGGAAGTAAGTTCATACTTGCCAAATGATCGGCGGCATTAGCATCGTAACCGGCGCTGACAATTAATAAATCAGGTTGAAAGTTTTGTAAGAATGGAATTATCTTACTTTCTAACAGTGGGCGATAAGCGTTGATATCACTACCTGGGGGCAGTGGCACATTTAAAACGTTATTATGATAGCCACGTTCGGAAGCTCTACCAGTGCCAGGATAGCAAGGGTACTGATGAAGAGAACAGTAGGCAATTTGGGGGTGAGTTTCCACGATCGCCTGAGTTCCGTTACCATGATGTACATCCCAATCCAGAATCGCCACACGCTTAACATCTGGTTGTTCTAGTGCATAAAAAGCTGCGATCGCAGCATTAGAAAATAAACAAAAACCCATCCCAGAATCACTTTCAGCATGGTGTCCCGGTGGACGCGCCAGCACAAAAGCCGGATTTTCTGTAGCTAAGACAACATCAACACCATCTAACCAAGCACTCACCGCCAACAATGCCACATCATAGCTATTAGCTGAAACGGGTGTATCACCATCAAGATAGCCACCGCCACTAGCCGCAATTTCGCCCAGTTTTTTGACGTAGGCGGGGCTGTGGGCTTGTAATAATAAAGACATCAACGATGGGTTGTCAGCAACGGGAGTCGGTTCGCGCCAAGCAATCTTTTCTGCAAATGCCGCTTCTTTTAACGCTGTGACAATGGCTGTTAGACGTTCTGGTTTTTCTGGATGATAATTTCCCGTTTTGTGATTCAAAAACTCATCCGAATAGATGACTGGTAGCATAGGTGGCAATCATCAAAGTTACTGAATGCCATTGTATAGCAGAAGGCAGGGGCAGTGGTTCGGCTTCGCGGTAATCGAGCGAAGCGATGCACTGAGCTTGTCGTTCGCGTAGCGTCTCCGGTAGGAGAAGTGTCGAGATTCACCAACCAGGCAGGAGGCAGGAGTTATCAACTCTTAAACCCACTATCTTGAGACTGTCATTAGTCATTAGTCTTTAGTATTGACAGATGACTAATGACCAATGACAGCCTCAACTAGGAAATGTGCCGCTTGAATGCAAACTTGTTTATTTACCCATTTCTGTAAGTAACCGTTGAATTACCACTGCATCTTCAGCATCAGGAACTTTGGATAAGTAATTTTGTAAGTCTGTGACTGCTTGCGGGTAATGTCCTAATTGATAGTAAAGCAGACCGCGATCGCGGATTTCTAACATCGCTGCCGGAAATAACAATAAAATTCGTTCCACAGCAGAGAGGGTTTTTTCCAAATCTTGCTGTTTGAGATATATGTATTTTAAGTTCGTCAGCATCCTAGCCAAAAATTGTCGATTGCTGACAGTGGCTAAAAATTCGGGTTTGAGGCTGACAGGTTGTTGAAACATTTGGGTGAGTCGTTCCTGACAATCCTCTGCAAACATTACCTCACCCCGATTAAAAGCATCCACAAAAATCTCCATATCTGGAATATCAGGACGGATGAGAAAATGTCCTGGTAATCCTATACCCACCATCGGGAACCCAATTCTGTGGGCAATTTCTAGATAAACCAGTGCGAGAGTGATGGGAATCCCGATACGGCGGTCAATCACATCATTTAAAAAGCTGTTGCGGGGGTCGTAGTAGTTGCTACTATTGCCCGTAAATCCCAAATCATCATACAAATACTGATTTAAGCTTTGAATCAACCGCAACGGATAGCGTGGAGTTGGTAAACGTTCTTGAACCTCTTGTGCCATTGTATCGAGGGCATTGAGATATTCTTCCGGGTCAAGGTTGGAATATTCTTCTTGGGCAATGTATAGTGCTGCCTTGGCCAAGTTGATATACTCGTCAGGTTGCTGAATCTCTTGGTAAAAATATTGTCTTGCTGACGAGAAATTCATAAGCAAATTCTGCTGTAAATCTAAGATGAAGCTAGGGCAAATAGGGACTGAGCGATTTTTGCACTTATCTTTATCTTAAGTGAAGAGCATGAAAGTAAAACGCCGAATGCAAAATCGCGCAACTTGATCAAACAGCATTCAGGAATCAGCCTTCAGAAATCAGAATCATAAATAAGTTAGGAGTCTACTAGATAGAAATTTTCATAGCCTGATAAAGCAATTCTGAATGATTTACAAACATCTTTCTACCTTGTCTTGTGTTCATACCTTCCAAATCAGACTGCTATCGTACTGATTTTCTATTTCTCTTGCCATTCTGAATTATTACTGAGAATGTAATCTTTTTCACTCAAAATCTTTATTATAACTAGATAAATAAATGACGAAAATTATTAAAAAATGTCGTTGATTGTGATTCTGATTTATTTTTATCAAAAATTGATTTATTGATAAAATCTGTAAAAATTTGTTTATACCAATTTAAAATTTTTCTTATATTTTATTCGTCTTATTTTTATATTTAATTATAAAAATATCTTGAAGGAATTAGGTTTATTTACAAAGTTTTATTATTGAGTTTGAACTTGTAATCGTCTCAAGTATTTACAAAATCAACTTTTGCGAGTAAATATACAGAATTAAAAATGTAATTATTGTGTAAACAACCGTATTTCTACTATCCAAAAAAATAGTTACCTACTAATCTAATTACATAGACCAGCGAGAACAGATAAAGATTAACTCGCTCAGATTCGGCAGAAATGTGTTTTCAAAGTGTGGTTACAGTACTACGTTGATAATCAGCGATCGCGGCTAGAGATGAATTCAGTTTACAACCATAATACTTGCTACTTTCTGGCATAATTCTTGCTGAAAATCCCCAAGCTTTAGCAAAAAAATATTGCCAACATCACGTTTAATTGGTAGAAAAACATGAAATCTCTCCAGGGTTTTTTCAAAACAGGTGCATTTTCTTTATTAGGTTTAGGATTAGTAACCGCACCTGCCCAAGCTGTCAATATTACTACTAGCAGTGACCCAAATATTTTAGTTAACAACATTTTAGGTTCAGGGATTACAATCTCTAATGCTACCTATCAAGGTGCATCAATAGCATCTGGAATCTTCACAGATGGTTTAGCTTCAGGTATCGGCATAGATAGAGGGATTATTCTCACTACTGGTAATGCAAAATTGGCATCCGGGCCAAATACTACTGAAAGTGCATCTAGTAGCAACAAAGTACCTGGTGATACTGACTTAAGTGCTTTAATTTCTGGTGTAAAAACCTTTGATGCTAGTGTATTAGAATTTGAATTTACATCCACAACTGGCAATCTGTTTTTTAATTATGTTTTCGCTTCCGAAGAATATAACGAATATGTAAATTCTCAATATAACGATGTATTTGGTTTTTTCTTAGACGGTAAAAATATTGCCTTAATTCCTGGAACTAATACACCAGTTTCTATTAATACTGTTAATGGTGGTAATCCATTTGGTAGTAATGCCACCAATCCGCAATTATTTAATAATAATGCCTTAAGTGATGGTGGAATTTATAATCTGCAATATGATGGTTTTACCAACATCTTTTCTGCACAATTCTTAGGTTTGAGTGAAGGCGTACATCGACTGAAAATAGCAATTGCAGATGTGGGAGATTATCGTTACGATTCTGCGGTGTTTATTCAAGCAGGTACTTTTTCTGCTGGTGAATTGCCAAAACCAAAACCCACACCCGTTCCGCAACCAACAACTCCAGTACCTACACCAACACCCGTAAAACAAGTACCAGAACCCACCACTATTGTAGGTATATTGGCTAGTGCTGCTTTTGGTCTGACATCCCTCCGCAAGCGGACATTAGCAGCAACAAAACCTCTCCGCTAAATTTTATGTAAAAATACGGAAACTTCATTATTAAATTACAAAGTAAGAAGTACTCTATAAAAGTAACTTCACAGGAATAACACGTAGTAAGATAACTGCCAAGCTCAAAACTTGTAGTCAAACCCACTGTTTACCAGAATTTGCTGCTTGTTCTGTGATGCGATCGCCTATTAGGAGTAGTTTTCCCCTAAAACACAGTACCCCTAGACAAGTTACTTAACAAACCGCCCGTATTACTACTGGCCTCTTTCTTTGGAAAAACATTCTACTTAAAGTATGGCTAAATCAAATTTTTTTTCCACATTCAGTAAACTAGGACTCACATTAACTACCATCACAGCCATAGGCATGGCAACATCTCATACAGCTAATGCCGCCACCTTGTTGTCTGACAACTTTAATAGTGAAAATGGTGGTGTGGGAAGTTTAAACTACAATGCTTTTACTAATTGGAACGTTTCTGGTGGCAGCGTTGATTTAATTGGGAATGGTTTTTTTGACTTCTTCCCTGGTAACGGACTGTATCTTGATACAGATGGCTCGACCAGTAATGCTGGCAGAATTACATCAAAAACAGCATTTACATTTAATCCGGGAGATTTAGTTGACATCAGTTTCGATCTTGGTGGCGCTAGTAGACGAGGCGAAACTAACTCCGTAATTGTCTCTTTGGGCAGTTTGTTCAACGAAACATTTACCTTACCAGCTAACGAAGCTTTGACTACCATTCGCCGTAGGATTAATGTCGCCACACTTACCACTGCTAATTTAGCCTTTGAAGGCGTTGGTGGAGATAATGTTGGTTTAATCCTGGATAACATTACTCTGTCACGCACAACAACATCAATTCCTGAACCTAGTGCTTGGTTGGGTGTATTAGCATTGGGGGCTTTAGGTACAGTTTCAGTATCTAAGCGTCAACTCCAGAAACTAAAAGCTAAAGCATAAATAAATTTTCACTCAACTTTGTAGCGCCCGTGTCAGAATACATCTGACGCGGTGTTTTTTGTTTTTAGCCTCATTTCCAAAACAAAACACTGGTCTTAAGGAATTACTAACGGAGTTATGTCCCCTTCCGGTGCTACAGTGAAAGATGACATTGCTTAATCTTTTGTCATCAAAGACCTCATCTGAAATATAGCTTCAATCATTAGGCTCAGCATGGTCACCGCAGAAAAAACAAACATAGGCTACATTACCCAAATCATTGGTCCTGTTGTAGACGTTAAATTCCCTGGCGGTAAATTACCGCAAATCTACAACGCTTTGACCATCAAAGGCACTAACGAAGCTGGACAGGAAATCAACCTAACCGTCGAAGTACAGCAACTGCTGGGCGACAACCAAGTTCGAGCTGTGGCGATGAGTTCCACCGACGGTCTAGTACGCGGTTTGGAAGTTGTCGATACAGGCGCTGCCATCAGTGTACCAGTGGGTAAAGCTACCCTGGGTCGGATTTTCAACGTCCTTGGCGAACCTGTTGACAACAGAGGGCCAGTAAATGCGGAGGAAACCTTACCTATCCACCGCGATGCTCCCAAGCTAACTGAACTGGAAACCAAACCTTCCGTTTTCGAGACCGGAATTAAAGTCGTTGACTTGCTAACTCCCTATCGACGTGGCGGTAAGATTGGTCTGTTCGGCGGTGCAGGTGTCGGTAAGACCGTGATCATGATGGAGTTGATCAACAACATCGCTACCCAGCACGGTGGTGTATCCGTATTTGCTGGTGTGGGTGAGCGTACCCGCGAAGGGAACGACCTCTACAACGAAATGATTGAATCTGGGGTTATCAACAAAGACAACCTCAACGAATCAAAAATCGCGCTGGTTTACGGTCAGATGAACGAACCACCCGGAGCAAGAATGCGGGTTGGTTTGTCTGGTTTGACAATGGCTGAGTACTTCCGTGATGTCAACAAACAAGACGTATTGCTGTTTGTTGACAACATCTTCCGCTTTGTACAAGCAGGTTCAGAAGTATCTGCGCTACTAGGTCGGATGCCATCTGCGGTAGGTTATCAGCCTACACTGGGTACTGACGTAGGTGCATTACAAGAACGGATTACCTCGACAACCGAAGGTTCTATCACCTCCATTCAAGCGGTTTACGTACCTGCGGACGACTTGACCGACCCCGCACCTGCAACCACCTTCGCTCACTTGGATGGTACTACAGTACTATCTCGTGGTTTGGCTGCTAAAGGTATTTACCCTGCGGTTGATCCTCTGGGTTCTACCTCAACAATGTTACAGCCCAACATTGTAGGTGACGAACACTACAACACTGCTCGTGCTGTGCAAGCAACCTTACAACGCTACAAAGAATTACAAGACATCATCGCAATTCTCGGTTTAGATGAATTGTCTGAAGATGACCGTCTGACTGTAGCACGCGCTCGGAAGATTGAGCGTTTCTTGTCTCAGCCCTTCTTCGTAGCAGAAGTATTCACCGGTTCTCCTGGTAAATACGTAAAATTGGAAGACACCATCAAAGGCTTCCAGAAGATTCTGTCTGGTGAATTAGATGCTCTACCAGAACAAGCCTTCTACTTGGTAGGCGATATCAACGAAGCGATCGCCAAAGCTGAAAAGCTCAAAGGTTAATACTCAGTGAACAGTCATCAGTGAATAGTCATCAGACATGAAAACTGTTCACTGATAACTGATAACTGATAACTGATAACTGATAACTGAAACATGGCATTAACCGTTCGTGTAATTTCCCCAGACAAAACAATCTGGGATGCTGAAGCTGAAGAAGTAATTTTACCCAGTACAACTGGTCAGTTAGGTATCCTCAGTGGACACGCACCACTGTTAACCGCCTTGGACACAGGGGTAATGCGTGTTCGTGCCGGCAAAAATACTAACTGGCAAGCGATCGCACTTTTGGGTGGTTTCGCAGAAGTAGAAGCTGATGAAGTGACAATTCTAGTCAATGGCGCAGAACGTGGCGACACCATCGACGTAGACAGCGCACGCACAGCTTACAACGAAGCCCAAACCCGCCTAGCTCAAGTTCCAGCAGGCGATCGACAAGCTCAAATCCAAGCTAACCAAGCATACAAACGCGCCCGCGCTCGTTTTCAAGCTGCTGGCGGTTTGGTGTAAACATTGCTCATAATCTGCAATTTTGTAGAGTAGGCTATCTGCTTGCTCTACAAATTTTTTTGAGGAAGTTTTGTGATGAACATCTAACAACCAAACGCGATAACTTCGTTAAGCTACGCTAACGCACTCCCAATCAGCATTAAGGGCTATTCCTGTAAAATCTCTTGATAGCGCATATAGCGCATATATGTATTATTTCCTAGTTTATAATTGGTGTGAATAAATCATAGTCAAACCTTATGTTGCAATCGATTGAAGGAATTTATAAAAATGGCAAAGTAGAACTTGCCGAACTACCATCAGATGTGTCAGAAAGTCGGGTAATCGTAACTTTTTTAGAACCAAGAAATTATTTGCAGCATTCACAAATAATGACATTTGGGATGTTCTCAGGGGAAAATCAATCCACGGAAGACGATTTCGGTATAGCTGAATTTCATGGAGATAGAGAAGATTATTTAGACTGGTCAAAATAATCTATGAAATATGTTGTTGATACCCATGCGCTTATCTGGTTTCTAGAAGGAAACATCGCGCAGATAGCAGAGGCTTTGGAGTTAAGTGTGGATGATGTGAAAAAAGCTGCACAAAAGTCTGAGTAAACAAGGGGATATAAGCGATCGTACTTCCCAACATCATACAGGCGATCGCAGATCAGTTTGGGGTTACACTCAGGAAGCGCGGACGACCTGCTAAGGATGAAGAGGAAAAGTATGAGCCGGTTTCCATTAGATTTCATCCTAAAATCATAGCTTGGGCAAAGAAAGAGGCAGAAAAGCGAGGGATAGGCTATCAAACGGTTATCAATGAAGCACTATTGGAGAAAATAGGCTAAAACTTAATGATTGCACTTTCTCCTCAACTTAATAAATGCGATCGCATTCCTCAAAACTACCAACAGGCGATCGCATGTGGCATTTAGCTTGCTACCTTGTTCAAAAAACTGTTGAAGCGATCGCTATCCATCAAGCCATTTTCTGATAGTATGCGTCGCACTGCAACTAAATGCAATGTTCTGACATCCGCTTGTTGCTCGTAATCAGGCAGGACTATTAGTGTACCAGATGATGGATGCTGGTAAATCTTTTGAGAGCCAAAGGTCTGCATGGTTACAAACCCTGTCTCTAAGAGCAATTTCTCTAATTCTGTGAATTTAATTTCTCTAACCATGATGACGAATCACTCCTTGTAACTGGCTGAGAACATTATTTTTAAATTTAGCAAATATTTTGATCGCCTGCTGATTTAATACGTTGTCTTTAGATAAACGCACAGTTACACTATCACCAACATTCGCTAAATCGAATCCCTCAATGCTTTCAAAATATGCTTGTATATATAACCAATAAGCTTGGCTATTTTTTGCATCATATACAATTAAAATACATGGCATTGGTTCAACCAACCATAATTCTAAATCCGAGCGGGTGATAGTAAAAGTAATGGTTTTTTGGTCTGCAAGTATAGAGAGAGAATCTGTAGCTTTTAACTGTACATATATCTGACCATTTTCAATCTCACCTCCAGCATTATAAGTAAAAATCACTAGATCGTAGCCATAATCATACTCAATACGCTCTACAGAATACCCGCATAGCAAGATATATCTTTCGACATAATTGACACTTAAATCTGCTATTATATGTTCTCTTGGTCGCTTTTTTCTGGGCATTGAACGGGCTTTTTAGTTCAATATCATCAAGATTATCAAAATTATATTAGCAGTTTCCTAATATTAAACTTCACACATCGCACTCCTTAAAATCAAAAAGCGATGTCATGCAAGCTTGCACTTTCTCATTCCCCCTCCAGCCTGGTAGGCTGAGCGAAGCCGAAGCCTCATTTATTCGGGCAAATCTGCCGACGCAATTCATCGCGGGTAGCCAGATAATCTTGGAGATAGTTGCAACCCTGAGCGAGTAAATCATCTAAATCCAAACTCCACAATTTGATGGTGTTGTCTGCACTTGCAGAAGCTAAGGTTTTGCCATCGGGGCTAAAGACGATGGTTTCGACCGAATTTTGATGCCCAGTTAGTGAAGTAATTTCTTTTGCTCTAGCGATATTCCACAATTTGATGGTGTTGTCCTTACTTGCGGAAGCTAAGGTTTTACCGTCGAGACTAAACGCTACGCTGAAGACTATATCTTGATGACCATTTAGGGAGGCAATTTCTTTACGTGTGGACACATTCCATAATTTTATGGTTTTGTCCCCGCTACCAGAAGCTAAGATTTTACCGTCGGGACTAAAAGCGACACTGGTGAAAGCATAACCATATTGATTGTTAGCCAGGGAAGTAATTTCTTCACCCGTGCGCACATTCCACAATTTGATGGTTGTATCCTCACTAGTAGAAGCTAAGGTTTTGCCGTCAGGACTAAACACTACGCTTATAACGCCACCAATATGCCCAGTTAGGGAGTTAATTTCTTTACCCGTGCTCACATCCCATAATTTTATGTTTTTATCCAACCCCATACTTGCGGACGCTAAGGTTTTACCGTCGGGACTAAACGCTACGCTGAAGACTCGATTTTGATGCCCAGTTAGGGAGGCAATTTCTTTACCTGTACTCACATTCCATAATTTTATGGTTTTGTCCGCACTGCCAGAAGCTAAGGTTTTGCCGTCAGGACTAAAAGCAATGCTGAAGACTTGATCTTGATGCCCAGTTAGGGAGGTAATTTCTTTACCCGTACTCACATTCCACAATTTGATAGTTTTATCAACACTTGCAGAAGCTAAGGTTTTGCCGTCAGGGCTAAAAGCAACATCGGGTACTATCCCTCGATGCCCCTTTAATTCATTACGTTCGCGAATGTTTAACAAAATTTCCTGTAAGGTAAAGAATGGATTATAAGCTGGATAATCAGCTAAAGATGTTTTCCCTTTCATTAAATTTTTCAACTCTCTTCCAGCCGCAATTATTGTCACTAAATTTTCAATTTGCTCTCCTAAATAAAACTGACGTAATGTTCTGATTCCTGTCTGTTCCAATAGTGTGATTATCTGGACATTTTGGCGTTGTTGTTCTGCTTCTTGCTTTTCTCGTAATGCTGCTTGCTGTTCTTGCTTGGTTTTGTTTAGTTGATTTTCAGAAGTTTTTAGACGTTTTTCTGCTTGTTGAAGTTTGGTTTGAGCATATTTACTAATTATCTGCGCCTTTTTAGCTGCTTGTTCTAACGTTTTAACTTCTTGTATTCTCTGTGCAAATTCCTGATTTCTTTTATGTAGTTTTCTATTGATATCTTCTAGTTTTTTATTCTTATCTTGAATTTTCTGTTCTGATATTTTGACTTTATCTTCCGCATTTTTAACTCTATCATCTGCTTTTTTAGTTACTGCTTTAGCATTATTTCGTGCTGTTTCAACTCCTTGTTGTGCCGTCAACCTTTTATCATTAGCCCAATTAGCAAACATCAACGCAGCAACAGACCCAATTATGGAAATAACCAGCACAATCAAGCCAATGCGAGTGTTCTTCTTCGCTTTTATTTCTTCTCGTAAAGCTTGATTTAGTCTAGTTTCCGCCTTTACAACCTTCTGATTTAACTCAGCTTCTAAACTCGCAGACAAAAACCGATAATCAACATCGCTTAACTTTCTTCCATCCGCCCAAACGCGAGCTTTTTCTAAATCTTCTCCCCACAACAAACAACTATTATCCTGATAATTACTCTCTACCCAAGCCCGTAATTTATCAGCATAAAAACGTAATTTACCTAGCTCATTCTCAACCCAATTAATATCAAAAACATTCCCATAAATCTGGTTATAAACCCTTAATTTCCCTTGCTGCTGTACCACCAAACCAGTCAAACGCAAGCGCATCTGCTCAAAGCTACTATCAGCAGTCATTTCTACCTGTTGTAAAATCTGCTGATATAACCCCAGCAAAGCAACAGAAATTTCCTCGCTAATTAGTAACCTGTCTCGAATCGTTTTTAAATGCTCTTGTTTATCGTTTGCTTCCCAATTATCAATAATTTGATTGTGAATAATTTCTTTAACTAATTCAATAATCTGATTTTCATCAACAGACTGAAAATCTCGCCTCTCGATACTTAAAGCTTTCCCCAATAATTCACAAACTCTCTGAGTTAAAAATGGCTGTCCCCCCGTCCAAGCTAAAACCTCTTGCATTACTGCTTGGGGATTTTCTACTTTTCCTGTTAATCCCTTGGCTAAAGGTTCTATTTCGTGAATCTTAAATCCGTCTAATTCAATTGCTTCGCCAATATTAAAGGGGGTTCGGGTTTTATCTTGGATTAAATCACCGGGGGTTGCTACTCCTAATAAGGCAAAAGTCAACCGTTTATAAGCAGGATTTTCAGCGCGTTTATTATAACAACTTCTAATCAGAGCAAAAAAATCTTCGCTCGCAAATCCTAAACTCAGGGTACTATCAATTTCATCGATAAAGATAATAATATTTCCTGAGATAGATGACAGAAGTACATCTTCAATAAATTCATCTAGTCTCTGCACAGGAGAAATATCATGGCGATCGCGCCACCAAGTCCGACGAAATTCGATTGGTTTGGCAATTTGCAAATCCTTAACAATTTTGGAAACAATACCCGTATACCATTGTTCTTGAGTGACGTTATCTTTGCTACCTTGTCCAGAAACATCAATACTAGAACAAGCCACCCCTTCGTTGACAAGTCTTTGCATCACGCGAACTTTCAAGCTCGATTTACCCATTTGGCGCGAGTTAAAGAGGCATTCAAAAAGGGGAGTAATATTCACAGCCTCTCTCCTCGAAGCGGCTACGGTGTACACACAAGTTGTAGCTGCAAGGGTTTCAGACGTTATAGCCTCCTTAAATTGTCATTACGAGCGCAGTGATAACGGAGCGAAGTAATCGCATAATCTCGTAGTTTTGGCGATTGCTACCCTTCGGGAAGTCTTACGCCTACGTCGTTCCTCCTCGCAATGACAGGTTTTCAGAGCGATCGCAAAACCGAAAGCTAGAATGACAAAACCAAACGATAGGTAGGATTTCAAGACTTGTGTGTACACGGTAGCCTCGAAGCGGAGAGGGGTTTCAAGAAGAAGTCGCACATCGGAGCAAAAATTACACCAAGTTTAAGAAAATCAGACCTGAGCAAGTGAAGTGTTAACTTAGATGATTAGTTGCCCAACAGGGCGCATAATATGAAAACTTTTCCATCTTGCTTTGGTAAGAGTCAACAAAATAAATTAGTTCGTTTGGGATTGTCAGCATTAACGGCTTTAGCTATCACAGGCGGTATACATTCAGTTAATGCTACTCCCCTAAAAACCCAAAATTCAGCAGAAATCGCTTCAGCATCAGTCAGCCTCAGTCAAACACAAACCGTTACTAATCAGCCTTCCTATCAAGCAATGCAGATAGCACCATTGATTCCCATAGTGGTGCTTGGTGGCGTTGTTATATTCGTACCGTTGTTTTTTGGTGGGTTGGTGGTGATTGGTGAACGGGAAGTTGGCATTGTCGTGAAAAAATTTGACCTTTCGGGACGCGGACTGCCAGCCGGACGATTAATAGCCATCAACGGTGAAGCAGGTTTGCAAGCCGATACCCTCGCACCTGGTTGGCATTGGGGTTACTGGCCTTGGCAATATTCGGTTCGTAAAGAATCGGTGGTGGTGGTACCCCAAGGTGAAATCGCCTTGATTGTAGCCGCAGATGGCGCATCCAACCCACCAGAAAGGATTTTGGGCAAAATTGTCGATTGTGATAATTTCCAAGATGCACGCAAATTTCTGACCAATGGCGGCGAGAAGGGTCGTCAAATGGGCTTCTTGACTGCTGGTACTTACCGCATTAACACCGCACTGTTTCGCGTCATTATGGCGGCGAATGCCAAACACAATGATATGCAGGCCGAACAGTTGCGGGTGTATAGTGTGGCATCAGATAAAGTCGGCATTGTCACCACGTTGGATGGTTTACCGATTCCGGCGGGTGAAATTGCAGGGCCGATGATTCCCGGACACGACAATTTTCAGAGTGGTCAAAAATTCCTCGATGCTGGCGGACGCAGAGGTTTGCAAGAGCAAATTTTACTGTCTGGTTCTTGGAACCTGAACCCCTGGTTTGTACAGGTTGAGCAAGTTCCAATGTCTGAAATCCCGATTGGTTATGTGGGCGTGGTGATTTCTTTCGTTGGTCAATCTCAAGAAGATGTCAGTGGCGCAACTTTCACGCATGGTAACTTGGTGAACCCTGGACACAAAGGTGTGTGGATAGAACCGTTGTATCCAGGTAAGCATCCCGTCAACTCTCGAATTATGAAAATTGAGTTGGTTCCTACGACTAACATTGTGTTGAATTGGTCAAGTCGTACCGAACGCCACAGCTATGATGCTAATCTGGCTTCTTTGACGGTGCGATCGCGCGATGGTTTTGCCTTTGATTTAGAAGTCGCCCAAATTATTCATGTCGGCGCTTTGGATGCACCGAAGGTAATTTCTCGTGTGGGTTCAATGCAAAATCTAGTTGACCATGTATTAGAACCGACCATTGGTAACTATTTCCGCAACTCTGCCCAAGATTACACTGTACTTGATTTTCTCACCGCCCGGAGCGATCGCCAAGCGGAAGCGGCTGAATATATTCGCGCTGCGTTACGCGCTTATGATGTGCAAGCAATTGACACCTTAATCGGTGATATTCAACCGCCTGCATCCTTGATGCAAACCCAAACTGACCGCAAAATTGCCGAAGAACAACGCAAAACCTACGAAGTACAGCAAGTAGCCCAAACCCAACGTCAGCTACTAGTTAGGGAAACAGCCCTGGCTGATATCCAACAAGAAATGGTGAAATCGGAAAAAAGCGTCCAAATTGCGGAACTCAAAGCCCAAGCCCAAATTCAACACGCCACTGGGGAAGCCGAAGGAATCAAATTACGCGCCATAGCCGAAGCAGAAGGGATTCGCGCCACAGGTAACGCCAAAGCCGAAACTTACCGCGCTGGCGTGGAAGCCTTGGGACAACAAGGTTATACAGCTATGCAACTAATGCAGATTATCGGCGATCGCAACGTCCGATTGATACCAGAAGTTTTGGTTAGTGGTAACGGTAGTAACAACGGCTTGGTCGATGGTTTACTCTCAATGATTTTATGGAATCAAACCGCCAAGCAAGGTGAAGTCACACCCACATCTTTACATCCACATCCAATAGTTGTGAATAACCCATCAGTTTCACCAAATAACCACTCGCCGATAGTTGCGGAATTCCCAACAGATAAGTAACCTGCATAATTAATTTAAATGGCGTTGCTGATTACAGGGATGTTTTTTGTTTCGCGCAAAGGCGCAAAGGCGCGAAAAATCGATAGTTAACCTTGCTAAAAATGCTTAATTCATCCCGCATTTATGCAGCGCCATTTAAATCAAACTCTTGTAAGGTGGGCATCTTGCCCACCTTGCTCATTAAGGAAGGTCATTCAATCAAAATTACCAATTAACACCTATGCAAAGGAAAAATGAAACAAGAAACAAGAAACGTTCTATTAAATGTGTACGCTCAACTACAGGAGATTGCCGCACAATTGTATCTAGCAGCCGATCAAGCACTTCAAAATGATGATTTTGATGATGCTAGTCTACTTCAAAGTAGAGCAGATAAAATTTATGAAGAAGCTGAAAATATTGAAATTCTGATTTCTGAACTGGAGGGCGAATGAAAACTATCGAGCAGCTAAAAACACGCATTCGGGAGTTGGGAAAACTTGCCGCACAGTTCAGTCAGCAAGCTGTTGAGGTAAGTAAAACTAACCACGAACAAAGCAAAAATCTGATGAGACAAGCTAGAGAGGCTAGTAAACAGTGTCAGGTATTGATCCAAGAGTTAAAAAGACACAACTATTAAAATCACCTTAAAGACAATTCAAGAAAAAGAATAAATTAAACTAATAGATTTTCTCTCGAAAATTCTCAAAATAAAATTGATATGACTGCTTTAACCTTACAATTGCCTTCTCATCTCAAATTTACGGATGAGGAATTTGAACAGATTGTGGCTGTTAATCGAGAGTTGCGTTTAGAATTAAATGCTGAAGGAGAATTAGTAATCATATCACCCACTGGGGGAGAAACGGGAAGTCGTAATTTTGATTTGTTAGGTCAACTATGGTTTTGGAACAGTCAAAATAATTTAGGAAAAGCATTTGATTCTTCCACTGGTTTTAGACTTCCTAATGGTGCAACTCGTTCTCCTGATGCTGCTTGGGTGAGAATAGAAAGATGGAACTCTCTTACACCAGAACAAAGAAAAAAATTCCTACCTTTTTGTCCTGATTTTGCGGTGGAATTAGTTTCAGAAACTGATGATGTGGCAGACACTCAAGCCAAAATGGAGGAATATTTAGCTTCAGGTTTATTACTTGGTTGGTTAATTAATCCTCAAGACAAACAAGTAATAACTTATCGCCCTCATCAAGCACCTGAAGTTCTACAATCGCCTACAAGTTTATCTGGTGAAGATATTCTTCCTGGTTTCGTTTTAAACTTGCAGCAGATTTTTGCATAAATAAATTTATTCCCGATTCTTTTTCATAATTTGCCAACATTGTTGTGCGATCGCCCAATCTTCTTGAGTATGTATAACTAACACCCGCACTGTAGAATCAGGTGTGGCGATATCTTGATCAACAGGTCGATTTTGATTTTTGGCTGGGTCAATTTTCCAGCCCAAAAATCCAAAGGCTTCGCAGACTGCTTGGCGAATACCTGACGAATTTTCCCCGATACCTGCGGTAAATAACAATACATCTAATCCGCCCAGACTAGCCAGCATCGCCCCAATTCCAGACCGCAGGCGATGGACGTATATATCCCAAGCAAGTTGGGCGCGGTCATTCCCTTGGGCGATCGCTTCGATAACTTGGGGTAAGTCGCTGGAAACCCCAGAAATTCCCCGTAAACCAGAAGCTTTATTTAATACATGATCCAAACTTTCGGCTGAGTAATTAAATTGACGCAGTAGGTAAATTAAAATGCCTGGATCGATAGAACCGCAACGACTCCCCATCATTAACCCGTCTAAGGGTGTGAAACCCATTGTTGTATCAATACTGCGACCATTTTTAATTGCGGCTAAGGAACAACCATTACCCAAGTGACAACTAATGATTCGCAACGATGCTAAATCTTGACCGAGAATTTGCGCCGCCCGTTCAGAACAATATTGATGGCTGATCCCATGAAATCCATAGCGGCGAATACCTTGTTCTACCCATTCGTAAGGGCCGGGATAAATCGCCGCCGCATCCGGGAGAGTGGAATGAAAGCCTGTATCAAATACTGCGACTTGGGTAACTTCGCCTAAACTTTTTTCGATAGCTTCAATACCTTCTAAAGCTGGCGGGTTGTGTGCGGGGGCGATATTAGAAAGACGAGCGATCGCATCTTTTACCTCTTCCGTAATCACCACACTATGGCGGTAGTCTTGCCCACCATGAACTACACGATGTCCCACCACATCAATTTCTGATACTTCATTGACTACTTTAGTCGCACCACGGCTGAGGGTATAAAGCATATAAGCTATGTGTGCTTGACGAGAGTCACCATAAATAGATTCATGCAAAGTTTCACCGGATGCTGTTTTCACCTCAATTTCTGCCGCACCTTGGTCTTGAGTCCAGTTGACTTTGCCTTCCCACAGGGGTTTGGGTGCTGATTGGGGTAAAGCATCATCAACTATTTCATACAGACAGCTTTTTTGACTGCTGGAACCAGCATTTAGTACTAGGATTTTCATAAATTTGACCTGAAAGTGCTGAGTGCTGAGTTACCGAAGTTTGCTCAACGGGGGGAACCCCCGCACGCAACTTCTCGCTGAGTGCTGAGTAAAAATACTAGTCCAACTTTCATGCTTGGCTTATGAAATAAGTTTCATTGGGACTGTCTCGCTGAAGTTAATGCGATCGCCTTGAGGATTCTTCAACCTGCTAAAAGTGGTGGCGAACTAGAAAATTATGCCATTTTGAGCTATTGATAAACCAAATTGAGTCAAACAATTTTGGATTTTAGATTTGCGATTTTAGATTCAATCCAAAATCCAAAATCCAAAATCTAAAATTCGGAGGGTCAAATTTAGTCGCAAAAGCAAAGTTTTTTGAGAAATGCAATAGACTTTCATCTAATGTCAATCGAGATGTTTTTTGCTTTATTCTAAGCATCGTTTTACAAAAAAATAAATCTATATGCTTAGACGAGCGCCCTTATATTTTTTTTTAGGAATATTAACGAGTTCTAGCTGTTTCATCTTCAGTGTAGCAGCCCAAGTCCCATCTACATCTAATTCGCAGCAGTCCTCAACTCGGAGTGAAGCTCAAGCCGCTAGTTGGTTTGAAGCTCATCGCTCCCAGCCAGCAGCTTTACGAGCATTTGTACAGCGAATGCCGAAGGGAGGAGATATTCACAGTCATCTAAGTGGGGCTGTGTACGCAGAACATTATCTGGAGTGGGGTGCAACTGATGGGTATTGTGTGAATCCACAAGCGGGGACTTTAGTTGAACCCAAAGCTTGTAATCAGGACAGTAGCTATTTTCCCGCTTCCGAATTGTTCAACCGAACATCTGTTTATGATTCCCTCATCAATCGTTGGTCTACTCGTAACCTGCAATTTGCTGGAAAATCGGGACATGACCAATTTTTTGAAGCTTTTGCTGGATTTGGGACAATATCAGACTCTGCCACCCGTCGGGATGATATGGTCGCATCAGTAGCAAATCGGGCAGCTTCTCAGCATATTACCTATCTAGAGTTAATGCTGACTGTTCAGGGGAGTGAGGTTCGACAGTTAGGGCGGGAAGTGGGTTGGAATCAAGACTTCCAAGCGATGCACGAGCAATTGCTCAAACGAGGATTAACTCAACTAGTAACACTCGGCAATCAGCAATTAATACAGTTGGAGAGTGAAGTTGCGAAAACACTCGGTTGCGGCACTCCAAAGCCACAGCCTGGATGTACAGTCACGGTGCGCTATTTGCAGCAAACTACCAGAACAAAATCACCTGTGGAAGTATTTGCTCAGTTAGCTTATGCCTTTACACTGGCTTCATCGTCCAAGCAGGTAGTCGGGATCAATCTCGTCGCCCCAGAGGATCACCCGATCGCACTGCGTGACTACACCTTGCAAATGCAGATGCTACAATTTCTCAAACGTCAATATCCCAATGTTAAAGTTTCACTTCATGCTGGAGAGTTAACCTTGGGGTTAGTTCCAACTGAGCATTTACGTTTTCATATTCGGCAAGCTGTAGAAGTAGCACAAGCATCTCGCATTGGTCATGGTGTAGATATTCTGTTTGAAGAGCGTCCTTTTGAGTTGATGAAGCAGATGCAACAACGGGGCGTGTTGGTGGAAATCTGCCTAACTAGTAATGAAGTCATTTTGAATGTCCAGGGAAATCAGCATCCTTTTATGGAGTATTGGAAAGCTGGAGTCCCAATGACCCTTGCTTCTGATGATGAAGGCATTGCCCGCATTGATTTGAGTCATGAGTATCTGTTAGCCGCAACAAGATATGGGCTGACATATAAAGACCTCAAGCGACTGGCTCGCAATAGCTTAGAATATAGTTTCGCTCCCGGAAATAGTCTCTGGAAGTCGCCTGAGTTTAAGGCAATGGTTCCAGCTTGTGCCAGCGATACCCCCGGTGATACCTCTGTTTCTACCGGATGCAGTACTTTTTTGCAAAAGAGCGATCGCGCAAGAATACAATGGCAACTAGAATCGGAATTTACTCGGTTTGAATCTTTGGAAAACTGGCTTTGATTGACTTTCCCCAAAATGCTTTAATCCCACATTCCGCATGAAGACTGGGTGTAAGGGTTTAACCCGAATTTCTCACGTATGGGTAGGGAGTGTGGGGAGTGTGGGGGGAAAGATTTCTTCACTATCCTCCCACACCCCTATACCCCTATACCCCTGTACCCCTATACCCTTTCTAAAACCGCTATATGTTTTCTAGATTTAGTAACCATTGGTGAAAATGCTGGCATTGTTGGCGGATTGTATCTAGTCCAATCTCAATAGCCAGCAATGAACCATGCAGTACTTTGTCATATTCTTGACAACACTTGAGAATTCGTTTTGAGGGAGCGGTTAACGGATCATCGTTAATGTGTTCTGGTGAAAGAAATTTATTGCGATCGCCTTGTAAAATACTAACTACACTAGCATCAAACCACTCAGCAAATACTTGTGGCTGGCTGTACAGCAGTGCCTCAAATTCATGAACTAACAAATTAGGGATGAAATTTGTGTGACCGATATCCTGACCCATCTTTTGTTCTAAATATTCAACTTTTTGGAATGGGTCACTAGTATTTGGCAAAGAATCCCTTCCGGGAAAATCATTCGGTAAGCGGTACAAATCAAACATTGTGGTCACGAAAGCTGTTTTATCTTCACGGCACTTACGGTCTAATTGTCGCTTGATTTTGGCGTAACTTACTACACCTCCTTTGCCTATAGAACTTGTTCTGACCAAAATCGGTATGAGGTAGATGTCTTTTTCTTGAAAATACTCGTAGAGTAGTTCTTTCACGAACGTTTCCT
Organism: Nostoc sp. FACHB-190; assembly: GCF_014696905.1. Lineage (NCBI taxonomy): Bacteria > Bacillati > Cyanobacteriota > Cyanophyceae > Nostocales > Nostocaceae > Nostoc > Nostoc sp. FACHB-190. The sequence continues at coordinate 69,981 of NZ_JACJQW010000023.1, read as the reverse complement.
CAGTTTGACCTTCAACGAAAACATGAACTCGGATCATCGTGAAGGTCTCCCACCCAGGAGGTTTTTCTTCCACAACTCGCCTAAACTATATTCTTCTAGCCATTCCTCTAACTCCTCCTCATCCAACCTGCGTAGTAACGATTTCCCCTGCAAGCGGTCAACAACAATTACATCTGCAACATCAAATTCGTTGAGTAATTCTACAGACTGGGTAGAAACAATCACTTGTTTAGGAACAGTCTTTATCAAAGATGCCAAAATCTTGATTGCATAAGGATGAAGACCAAGTTCCGGCTCATCAACTAGAATTGTTTCTGGCTGAAGTTCTTCCGGTTGTAAAAAAACCGTTGCTAAACAGATAAAACGCAGCGTTCCATCAGAAAGTGAGTGCGCCTTCAATGGTACATCTTGCCCCCGCTCAAACCATTCCAGTTCAATCAAGTTTTTTGGGGAAGGACGTAGGAGAAAGTTACCAAAGAAAGGCGCAACCAGCCGAATGGTTTTAACGATTTGCTGATAAGATTTCTGATAATTCTCACGCAAAAGATACAAAAAAGCTGCCAGGTTACGAGCATCAGGACGCAGGTAAACATTGTCATTGATACCATGCGGCTGTTTTACATAGGCACTGTCGCTGGTGTCATGAAAATGATACACTTGCCACATCTGCATCACAGGCAAACCATATTGATCAACGTTAGTTTCTGTATCAGTGAACGCCGTGAAGAACGCCATTGTCTCGAAATGACCTTTACCTATTTCCCTCTCACTATTCAAGTTCCACAAAAAAGACTCTGAAGTAAACATCAGACGATGATCTTGGGTTGGTTCAAGGGTAGCAAAGTAGAAATTATTGCCGAAATATAGCTGAAACTCTAGTTTTTCTGTAGTTTTGCGCCCAAAGTGTAGTAAGGCATTCGCTCCACCTTGGAGACTGACAAAACCTTGCAGGTTCCCTTCTAGCAGCTGCTGAACCATACGGAAGAAGCCGATAAAATTGGATTTTCCCGCCCCATTAGCCCCAATTAAAATATTCACCCTGGAGAGTTCAACGTCACACTCAGCAATAGACTTGAAGCCTTTTAAAACTATTCTCGACAGTTGTTTTTCAGTTTGCGCCTCCGTCATGAACAGTCTCCCGGTCAACAGGCTTTTTCTACACAGGTTTCATTTTATCGAGTTTCTGCAAAAATGCTTTAATCCCACATTCCACCTTCTCCTTTGTTAATTGGAGATGCAGAATGTGGGATTTAATCATGGAATCTAAATCCTAGTAGTTCGTCTCATTATTTGTGAGAAGTTGGTGGTAGTTAGATCCCCGACTTTTATCAAAAGTCGGGGATCTAGCAACCCCGCAAAATTAATGTGATCAACCTCTAGACAACGCGGCAGAAATCAAGATGCCATTTCAAGTTAGTGAAAAGCTTGTGATATAAGCTTTTTGACTTTTGACTTTTGACTTCCGCGTAGCGTTACTAGTGGCTAGACGGCTACTTCTAAACTAGATAGTCTGTCTGCCAATAGTTTTTCCAGGTCTTCTAAGGCTTTGGTAAATCCTTTGATACCTTCGTCTAATTTGTCGTAAGCCATTTGGTCTTCGGCGTGCATTTTATCGAAGGTGGCTTTGTCGATGGAGATTTTGGCAATGTCCAAAGAAGCGGCTTTAGAAGGATCAAGTTTGCGGGGTAGTTCGCCGATGGTGGCTTGCAATTCACCCAACAAAGAGGGAGAAATAGTGAGTAAATCACAACCTGCCAATTCAGTGATTTCACCAACGTTGCGGAAGCTTGCGCCCATAACTTCGGTTTTGTGTCCGAACTTTTTATAGTAGTTATAGATGGTGGTAACAGATACTACGCCTGGATCTTCAGCAGATGGGTAGCTGTCGCGTCCAGTTGATTTTTTATACCAGTCCAGAATCCGACCGACGAAGGGAGAAATGAGGGTAACACCTGCTTCAGCACAAGCGATCGCTTGATGTAAACCAAACAACAGAGTTAAGTTACAGTGAATACCTTCTTTTTCCAGAATTTCGGCGGCGCGAATACCTTCCCAGGTACTAGCAATTTTAATCAAAATTCTTTCGGGGCCAATGCCAGCAGCTTTATACTGAGCAATGATTTCTCGACCTTTGGCAACTGTCGCTTCGGTGTCGTAAGATAAACGGGCATCAACTTCTGTAGAAACCCGACCAGGAATAATTTGCAGAATCTTCAAACCAAAAGAAACTGCCAAGCGGTCAAAGGCTAAGGAAACAATTTGAGCTTTGCTTGCGCCTGCACCAGCATCTTTTTTAGCTTGCAATAAAGTCTGGTCAACAATATCCTGATACTCTGGCATTTGTGCCGCAGCCGTAATCAAGGAAGGGTTGGTGGTCGCGTCTCTCGGTGTAAATTTTTCAATGGCTTTAATATCGCCAGTATCAGCAACTACTACTGTAACTTCGCGCAACTGTTCTAGTAAATTTTTAGACATAATCAACTCCGCGATGGTGATTTGTGTAGGATTTACCTAATTCCCCTATGTGTTTACACTTTCTACGGTCGCTAAAATTCTGATTTTGGCAATCTTTCTTAATGCTTGCTTTGTTCACTGAGCGAAGCCTCAGCCTTATTCTAGCTACGTCAAGCGAGAATAGGCTGTCCAATAGAATGCACTTTGATTAAACTAGTTGTGCCTGATTTACCAATTGGAACGCCGGAAGTAATTACCACTTTATCGCCTTCATTGACTAAACCCGTGTCTGCAACTGTGTTGACGACGTTGATAAACATTTCCTCCGCATTGTGAACTGGCGGAATGAATATAGGTTCAATTCCCCAAGAAAGTGCTAGTTGGCGATAGGAATTTTCATCAGGGGTGAGGGCAATAATCGGCGCAGAAGGACGGTATTTGGACACTAATTTAGCTGTACTACCAGAGGTGGTATTACAAAGAATTGCCTTTGCGCCTGTTTCATAAGCGATGCGACATACTGCTTCAGCCACCGATTCGGTAACGCTGAGACTACCTGCTTCGTGACACCAGGAATGTTTACCACCTTCTTGCAAAGCTTGTTCTGTCCGTACAGCGATGTTGTGCATAATTTGCACCGCCGCTACAGGATATTGACCAACGGCTGTTTCTCCAGAAAGCATGACGGCATCAGTACCATCCAAAATGGAGTTAGCCACGTCGGTGGCTTCGGCGCGGGTGGGATCTGGTGAACTAATCATTGACTCCAACATTTGGGTAGCAGTAATCACGGGTTTACCAGCCTGATTACAACGGCGAATAATATCCTTTTGAATCAGGGGAACTTCGTGAATTGGCACTTCTACCCCCAAATCGCCACGGGCAATCATAATGCCGTCAGCAACTTGTAAGATGGAGTCAAAACGCTCAACTGCTTCTGGTCTTTCGATTTTGGCAATTAAACGAATTGCAGCCCCAGCAGCTTCAATCATCCGTTGGGCAGGTTCTAAATCTTGGGGCGATCGCACAAAGGAAACCGCCGCAAAATCTACACCTATCTGGATGCCAAAGCGTAAATCCATCAAGTCTTTTTCGGTGATTGAACTTACGGGTAATGGTGTTTCTGGCAGATTAACGCCCTTGTGGGTGGAAATTAACCCGCCAATTTTCACCAACGCCCGAATTTTATCGGCATCGCGATCGGTGACAATTAACTTTACACGTCCATCATTAATTAAAATCGGTTCCCCTGGTCTAACCATTGCGAACAAAGTCGGCAAGGGTAAAGGCAGTTCGTCGATACTATTGCCTTTGTCTTGCAAAACAAATGTGACTTCTTCCCCAGCTTCGACATTTAGTCCTTCTGGTGGTAAAACTCCTAGACGAATTTTCGGGCCACAAAGGTCTTGCATAATTGCCACTGGCTTTTGGCGATCGGCACTAATTTGCCGTAAATATTTAGCCGTTTGTCCGTGAAATTCATGAGCGCCGTGTGAAAAGTTTAACCTCGCTATATTCATCCCAGCTTCTACAAGGGCTTGTAGTTTTTCCGGTGCAGAACTAGCAGGGCCAACAGTGCAAATAATTTTGGTTCGACGCATAGGGATTAGGGTTCGGGTCTATATTGCGATATAGAAGAGGAGGCAGGAGGCACTCCGGCTTTGCCGGAGAAGTCAAAAGTAAAAAACCAAAAGTCAAAAGTATTAGTACTTTTGAAATTTCCTAGTCTTTCTGACTACCGCTATCAATGCTTTCCAGAATTGCCTGCATCTATATCACTTGTGCTTCATATCACTCCTTATGTATGTAAAAACACTTTTTTATGAAGTCTGAAGTGCGAAAGCTAAAGTATAAATTTCATACTTCATACTTCACACTTCAGACTTTATTAAGCTGCTACAGTCAACAGTTGTTCTTTTTGTGCCATCGATAACAACAGGTCTACCACCCGGTTCGAGTAGCCCCATTCGTTGTCATACCAAGAAACAACTTTGAAGAAGTTGGAGTTTAACTCAATTCCGGCACCTGCGTCGAAAATACTGGAATGAGTATCACCCTGAAAATCTGTAGATACGACTTCTTCGTCGGTGTAGCCTAAAATTCCGGCTAATTCACCTGTTGCAGCTTCCTTCATAGCTGCACAGATTTCTTTGTAACTAGTAGCTTTTGCAGTTTTAAAGGTGAGGTCAACCACTGAAACGTCAGGGGTAGGAACGCGAAAAGCCATTCCGGTTAACTTACCCTTTAATTCTGGCAATACCAAAGCCACTGCTTTTGCTGCACCCGTGGATGAAGGAATAATATTTTGGGCTGCGCCTCGACCACCCCGCCAGTCTTTTTTACTGGGGCCGTCTACGGTGGGTTGAGTGGCAGTCATGGCATGTACTGTAGTCATCAAGCCTTCGGTTAAACCAAATTGATCATTGATGACTTTGGCAATGGGAGCGAGACAATTTGTAGTGCAGCTGGCATTGGAAACAACTAAATCTTTGCTGGGGTCGAATAAGTGATGATTTACACCCATCAGCAAAGTCTTAACTCTGTCTGGCTCTTTTGTAGGGGCAGAGATAACAACGCGCTTTGCACCTGCTGTTAGGTGTTTGCTTGCGCCTTCATAATCAGTGAAGAGTCCAGTAGATTCCACTACATAATCTGCGCCTAATTTACCCCAAGGCAATTCCGCAGGATTCCTCACGGAAACACAAGGAACAAAATGTCCATCAATGACAATGCCATCTTCCTTGGCTTCCACTTTGCCTTTAAACTTACCGTGAGTGGAATCATATTTCAACAGGTAAGCGAGGTTATCTGGTGGTACTAAGTCGTTAATCCCCACAAACTCAATGTTAGGGTTATAAATGCCAGCCCGCAGCACTAGCCGGCCAATACGACCAAATCCATTAATACCAACTTTTAACTTCGTCAAAATTCAACCTCCTAATTGAGAACAACCCAGGTCTGTTCTCCGTTTCAGCGCGGCATTTAGCTGGGTTAATTTTGGTCTGACTGAGCTGATCGTGACAGTCTTAGACACCTAAACGCATTTTGTTAGAGATGTTTTAAGGTTTTGGGATTTTATCAGTTATCAGTTATCAGTTCACTGTTTACTGATAACTGATAACTGTTCACTGTTTTAATACGGCCACTGCCAGTTGCGGATTTCGGGCATATCTTCGCCGTACTGGGAAATGTAGTGTTTGTGTTCGATCAGCTTATCTTGCAGGTGTTGTTTGATGTATGCGGCTTTGTAACCTAGTTTCGGCACGCGATCGATTACATCCATAACTAGATGATAGCGATCGAGGTCGTTGAGAACCACCATATCAAAGGGTGTTGTGGTCGTGCCTTCTTCTTTGTAACCACGGACATGGAGGTTCTGATGATTGGTTTGCCGATAGGTTAACCGATGGATTAACCAAGGATAGCCATGAAAGGCGAAGATAATTGGTTTATCGGTTGTGAAAATTGTATCGAAGTCTTTGGTACTTAAACCGTGAGGATGCTCACTTTTTGGCTGTAATGTCATCAAATCAACGACGTTGACCACCCTAACTTTTAAGTCTGGGAAGAATTGACGCAGCATATCCACAGCCGCCAAGGTTTCTAAGGTGGGTACATCCCCAGCACAAGCCATGACTACATCTGGTTCACTACCTTGGTCGTTACTTGCCCATTCCCAAATGCCTATGCCTTTGGTGCAGTGTTTAATGGCTGCATCCATATCCAGATACTGCAAGGCTGGTTGTTTGCCGGCAATAATCACGTTGACATAGTTCCGGCTTCTTAGGCAGTGGTCGGTAACAGAAAGTAAGGTGTTGGCATCGGGGGGAAGATAGACGCGAATTACTTCTGATTTTTTGTTGACTACATGGTCGATAAAACCAGGGTCTTGGTGCGAGAAGCCGTTGTGGTCTTGTCGCCAAACGTGAGAGGTGAGTAAGTAATTTAGGGAAGCAACTGGTCTGCGCCAGGAAATATGGCGGGTGGTTTTCAACCATTTGGCGTGCTGGTTGAACATGGAGTCAATGATATGGATAAATGCTTCGTAGCAGGAGAAGAATCCATGACGACCAGTCAGGAGATAGCCTTCTAACCAACCTTGACAATTGGTTTCGCTGAGAATTTCCATTACCCGACCGTTGGGTGAGAGGTGTTCGTCTTCGGGCAGGATTTTGGAAACCCAAGTTCTATCAGTGACTTCAAAGATGGCATCTAAACGATTGGAGGCGGTTTCATCAGGGCCAAAAACGCGGAAATTCCGGCTGTCGAGGTTGAGTTTCATCACATCCCGGAGGAATTGGCCTGTGACTTTGGTGGCTTCTGCTTCGACTTTGCCGGGTTGGGGAATATGTACGGCATAATCTTGGAAGTTGGGCATTCGCAAATCACGCAACAAGATACCGCCGTTGGCGTGGGGATTATCGCCCATCCGCCGCAGGCCTGTGGGGGCTAATTGGGCGAGTTCGGGAATGAGTTTACCGTTTGCGTCGAAGAGTTCTTCGGGTTTGTAACTCTTCATCCAGTCTTCGAGTAATTTTAAATGTTGTGGCTGTTGAGCGATCGCTCCAAAGGGGACTTGATGCGATCGCCAAAAATCTTCGGTTTTCTTGCCATCAACCTCTTTTGGCCCTGTCCAGCCTTTGGGAGTTCGCAAAATAATCATCGGCCAGCGTGGACGTTCTGTAAATCCATGTACGCGGGCTTCTCTTTGGATGTTTTGAATTTCGGAAATGATTGTATCTAAGGTTGCTGCCATCTGTTGATGCACGTCTGTGGGTTCAGAACCTTCGACAAAGTAAGGTTTATAGCCATAACCCACAAATAAGCTTTCTAATTCTTCATCGCTTAACCGTGACAACACTGTTGGGTTAGCAATTTTATAGCCGTTAAGATGCAGAATCGGCAAAACTGCCCCGTCATTTACAGGGTTGAGAAACTTATTAGAATGCCAACTAGCAGCTAAAGCCCCGGTTTCGGCTTCACCATCACCTACAACCGCCGCCACAATCAAATCAGGGTTGTCAAAAGCTGCACCGTAAGCATGAACTAAGGCATAACCTAATTCCCCACCTTCGTGAATTGAACCAGGGGTTTCGGGGGCGACATGGCTAGGAATCCCACCGGGGAAAGAAAACTGCTTGAATAGCTGCTGCATTCCCTCAGCATCTTGAGAAATGTTGGGATAATATTCGCTGTAAGTTCCTTCTAGGTAGGTGTTCGCAACTAAACCAGGGCCACCATGACCAGGGCCAGCAATATAAATGATGTCCGTATCATATTTTTTAATGATGCGGTTGAGGTGGACATAAATCAAATTCAACCCTGGTGTTGTTCCCCAATGCCCTAAAAGTCGGGGTTTGACGTGTTCGATTTTCAGGGTTTCTCTTAGCAGTGGATTGTCTAGGAGATAGATTTGCCCTACTGACAAATAGTTCGCCGCCCGCCAGTAGGCGTTAATTTTCTGCAATTCTTCGTCTGTTAAAGGCTTTGTTTGTGGAGAGATTGCTAAAGTCATAACAAATTTCCGTATACAACAGGATTTTGACCTTGTTTCGTAAGCTAGTGTAGTGGTCTATGCAATAACGGCCATCCTACTCATGACAAATTTTTTCCAGCGCCAATCAGGAAAAACTTGTACTTTGTTGTTGCGATCGCTGGTGCGAAAATTTTTAGTGAGTGATAAATAATTCCCGAATATCTCCTGCTTGAGAGAGTAGCAGATGTAACCAAGATGGTTCGCTAGTTTTAAGATTTTTTTAAACCATTTATGACAAACGTCCAAAATTCACTACAGAAGTTGGTTTAGAAAAGATAATCTTATTAAAGAAATATTACTTTTACTAAAAAATATTAAAGACTCTAGCCTTCACTAGTCTGTGAAGGTACGAATTTATCTGCGTGCATCTGTCAGTTTTCTACATTCATTTAATGATCACCGAAATCAGAATTGAATCATAGTGTTAGATGGAGAATCCATAGCTTGCTTTTAAATCACAAACATTTCCCAGAACAGCAACAATTGAGAATAAGCAATCATTTGAATTCTCCATCGAATTTTTAAGGCGCTCCAATTCTGCCCTCAATAGGTAAACCTTGATTTAACCCATGTTCAGTGGCAGCTTTGTAATTAGTGCCGTAAGCTTGCTTTAAGTCAGGATATCTATCCAGGTAATACTTCACATCAAATGCGGGTGAGCCTACTCTGCCCTCATATAGATGCGATGACAGAGGCATTGTTAGCATTACCTATAGTTCCTCCTCTATCACAGTCAGAGGTATAAACATAACGAGTAGCCACATAACCGGAAGGTGGTGTCAAACCACATATTGTTAACCCTGTAACGGGAGTATCGATAATACTGGCGTTGTCAGATGTACTTGTCGTTTGTTGCTGACGGCATTCCAACACATAAGTATAACGAACAGCCACATAACCAGTCGGGGGTGTGAAGCCACATATCGTTAATCTTGAAGAGGGAGTTCGGATGGTAGCAGCATTTTGTGAAGTACCTGTACTTAATCCTGTACGACATCCTGACGCATAAATATAATTAACAGCCACATAACCAGTCGGGGGTGTAAAGCCGCATATCGTTAATCCTAATGAGGGAGTTCGGATAACAGCAGCATTTTGTGAAGTACCTGAAAGTCCTTCTTTACGGCATTCCGACGAATAAGTATAACTAACAGCCACATAACCATTAGGGGGTGTGAAGCCGCATATCGTTAATCCTGATGAGGGAGTTCGGATGGTAACAGCATTTGGCGAAGTATCTGTAGTTCCTCCTGTACGGCATTCAGGTAAATAACGATAACCAACAGCCACATAACCAGGCGGAGGTGTGAAGCCACATATAGTCCTTAGAGACTGTGCTGTGCTTACTTCTGGATAGACAAAGGATAAAAGGGTAAAAGCTAATGCAGTTCCAACATTAGTCAAAAGTCGTGCTGCTAAGGAGGTTTTTGACACTGTATTGCTCCAAAATCATGAATAAGGTGCAATCTGTTAATTGACAAATGTCAATAACAGTACCCTATTCAGTCATTTCACTAGTTTTGCTATGTTTTATGCTAAATTTCGCTACTAAAATTACCAACTACAAATTATTTAGGCTTAATCCAGTTGTGTACATCTAACTTAGAACCGCAAGAAAAACGGGAAATTGCGTGTCTCTACTAAACCGACAACCTTACCTGTGAACCTTGTTGAGTTTTATGCACTTCAATTCTGGCTTGAAAGGCTTCTTTGAGGTGGGGCATGTGAGTTACTGTCAGTATACAGGCGAAATCAGCAGCGATCGCATTTATGGCGGCAATTAAGCGATCGCATCCTTCGGCATCTTGTGTACCAAAACCTTCGTCAATAATTAACAATTGCAACGCCGCCCCCGCCCGTTGTGCTAATAATTTCGCCATTGCTAACCGAATGGCAAAGTTAATTCTAAAGGCTTCCCCACCAGAGTAAGTCTCATAAGCGCGGGTTCCTTTGGCATCGGCAATTAAAATATCTAAGGTATCAATCAACTTGGCATTTTTCTTGGTAGATTTGCCGCTACGTCCAGCTTTTTGAGTAACAAACTGCACATGCAACTGATTGGCACTCAACCGCGCTAATAATTGATTTGTCTCAGCTTCTAGTTGCGGTAGTACGTTTTCAATCATCAGTGCTTGGATACCATTTTTACCAAACGCCAAAGCTAACTCGTGGTAAACACGGTACTGTTTCTTACAAGCTTGCAGTTGTTGTTGTTGTTGTTCATACTGCACTTGTAAAGTTTCTAGTTGCAGCGCGAGTTGTTCTAAACGCCCTAATTTGGCAATTTGTTCATCAAGTTGTCGTCTACGGATAGCTAATTGCTGTTCTAAAGCTTGAATTTGCTCAATCGGGTTGGCAGACTGGGCTAGTTGTTGGACAATTTCATCAATTTGGCTGGCGAGTTGTTGTCGTTCGTTCAACCGAGTAGTTTTCGCCGCTTCTAGTTCTTGTAATCTGCCTTGCAATTGGGGATATTGCTGTTGGGCTGAGAGTAATTGTTGATAACGTAACTGCCAACCTTGACTTTGGCGGACGGCTTGACGTAGGTTATTATGCTGCTCTGCACTATAACCAATTTCTGTAATTTGACGCTCTAGGGCGGTAATTTGTTGGGCGCACTCAGAATCAATTTGTTCTTGCTGGATTCTGGTTTGTAATTGGGTGATAGTTGCTTGTAATTCTGGTTTGCGGGCGGTTAGTTGGGTTTGGCGTTTGAGTGCGTCTTTAATTTGCCCTTGTTTAATTTCTGCCCAGCGCCATCTTTCGACTTCACTCCGCGCTAGGGCGTGGTCTTGCTCATTGTAATTTAATTGTTGCAGATATTCGTCTAATTTTCTCAGTTCTTGCTGTTTATCTTGGGCATAATCACCCACTTGGAGCGATCGCTCTAAATGTTGTCTTTCCTGTGCCAGTTGTTGTAACTGTTGTTCTGCATCACTGGTGGATTCTAATTGGGCGGCTAATTGCCCGCGATGTTCCCGCAAAGAGTCATAAGGAGCTAAATTTTGGGATATTTCCCGATATTTCTGTCTTAATACCTGAATTTCTCTGTCTGTACAAGCCAGTTGTTCGCGGAATACCCATAGCTGTTCCTCTGTATCCTTGTACTCAGCTTTCGTTTTTTCTGCGACTCGGTTCCAATGATGCTCATCTAATGGACGTTCGCACAATGGGCAAATTGCATCAGGGTTGCGAAGCATTCGCAATTTTTGGTCTAATTCGCCTAATAACCTCTCATATTCTCGTTGTTGTCCTTGCAGGCGCTCAATAAAGTGTCTTCTTTCTTGCCCTTTTTCTTGAACCCGTTGCAAATGAACTTTTTCTTTCTCCATTTGTTCAATTTGCATCGCCACCGCCATCACCGCTTGTTGTAGTTCCGGGTGACGTTGGGAGGCGCGTTGTAGTTGATTTTCTGTGGCTTGGATTTGTTCTAATCTGGCGACTAAACTAGCTTGGATTCTATCTAAATAAGTTTGCAAACTTTGACGCTGTTGCAATAAAGGCGAAACCTGCATCTGTAATTCATCCAACTGCGTCACCCGACGACGGGCGGCGTTGAGTTGTCCTAATGCGGCTTCGACTTCGCCTGATTTACTGAGGGTGTGCTGAATTTCCTGTTCTTGCTGTGCTAACGCTTCCAGTTGTGCTTGGACTTGTTGGAGTTGTCTTTCAATTTCGTGAATTTGCTGAGTTAATTGCTGCTGTTTTTGTTGACGGAGGGCTGTGGCGCGGGTGTGTTGTTCAAATTTAGCCGCAAAAGCTTCTTCTTGAGATTGGAGACTTTGATAATGGGCGTAACCGTTTTTAATGTCTGCTTCTTGATTTAAGATTGCGGCTAACTCCGCCAGTTGCGTTTTAACAGATGATTGTTCTTGGTGGAGGCGATCGCAATCTTGGGTTAAATTTTGGTATTGTTGCCTTACAAAGCTCAGTTGTTGTTCCCAATTTTGTCGCTGGTGCTGGACAACCTGCAAACTTTGTAATTGAATATTCTCAAAAGCTTGTACTTGTTGTAGTTGATTCAGTTCCGCTTCTAATTCTACCCGTTGCGCTTCTGTAAGTTCTCGTTGTTGCAATTGAATTTTAATCGCTTCCAAAGAACGCTCTAATTCTTCCACCCTGGCTTTATATTGTCGGGAAGATTCTTTCGCCCGTTCTTCCAAATCATCATACTGGGTGAGTTTTAACAACTCTGCCAAAATTTCCTTTCGTTCTGTCGGGCGCTTCAACATAAATTCATCTGCACGACCTTGACGCAAGTAAGCAGAATTAATAAAAGTATCGTAATCGAGTTTGATATGTTCTAAAATCAAATCCTGAGTTGCCCGTACTCCTTTACCAGTCAACGGACGAAAACCAGCAGGCGTTTCGATTTGAAATTCTAAAACACTGGTTGCACCTCTAATTCTGGTGCGAATGACGCGATAAAGTTGCTGGTTAATGTGAAACGTGAAATCAACGCGGACTTCTTTAGCCCCGGCGTGAATCACGTCATCTTCAACAGCAGCACGACTTTCACCCCAAATTGCCCATGTAATCGCCTCAAGCAAAGACGATTTACCCGCACCATTAGAACCAGAAATACAAGCCGTATGCAAACCACGAAAATCTAAAGTAGCATCACGGTAACTAAGGAAGTTTTTGAGGATAAGTTGTACTGGAATCATTGAGGCAATAGCGCCACATCTAGGTTTTCATCAACAAGCAGTACAGATGCACTCTAGATAGTTTAGCTAGGTAGATATCAGTATTCTAGTCTTTAAGTCCGTAATTTTACGAAAATTAACAATATGATGAGCAAGTTTTTCCCTTCTGGCAAATTAGGCGTTGCTGATTTCATGTATGAAAATCAATTTGTTTTCTGATAAAACCCTTGTAGGGACGTTTCATGAAACGTCTCTACATTTAAATTCATACCTCGATTCAGCAACGCCACAAATTATTTTGTTAATAAAGAGATGTAAGCTTGAGAGACAATTTATTTTTACTGTAGAGACTTTGTATACAAAGTCTCTACTATAGCAATCCTAAATCATTTGTGAAATCTCTTTCTTTTCCTCTTTCTCTTTCTTTGTGTCCTTTGCGCCCTACCCTGCGGGAAGCCGCTACCGCGTCTATGCGGTTCGTTAAAAAGAATACTTTTTCACAACTCAGATAGAATTGCTATATAGCAATCCTGAATGATATACAAACATCTCTCTACCTTATCTACCTTGTCTCTTTTGTTCATTTCTCAATTAGGGCTGCTATATATTTATTGAACCTAACCCTTCAAATTTCGCAGCAGTAATTGACAACCACATAAAAACGGGTTGGGATTTTCGATACGCTCATCTTGCAGTACCTCAATCGGCAACTTGCTGTGATAAATCAATTCATCGTAATCCATCAACGCATTCCACTTAATCTTGCCTGTGGGAAAACCTAATTCTAAAGCGGCATCATAGATTAATTCCTGCCATTTCTCAATCTCTGGATCTCGTGATTTACAATAATCGAGAATTGCGATTAATGCACCGGATTTTGTAACACGTAAAATTTCACTCAAAGCGCGTACAGGATCAGCGACAACACACAGTGTAAAACCCGATGCAGCAGCATCAAAGCTATTATCAGCAAAATCCAAATTTAGCAAATCAGCAACTTTAAAAGTGATATCTGCGGCGACAGTTTTTTTCTGGGCTTCATTGATCATTTTTTCAGATAAATCTACACCCACAACGCTCACACCTGGGGGATAAGCCGGAAGATTTAATCCTGTGCCGACAGCAGCATCCAGCACAGTTTGTCCTGGTTGAAGTTGTAGGGAATCAATCAGTGGTTGACGCTCAATGTGCCAGTAGCGCAGCATAATCTGTTCATAATCTACTGCACCGTGATTGTAGGCATCAATTATTTTGACTACTTGCATAAACTTACCATTAATGTCTAAGTAAATGCCTTGTTGTAACTATGTTATGCAACACTTTGACAAGATATATTTGTCATATTTTGTATATTATATGATGGTGTAAATACTTTTATTTTTAGATATATAGGAATCCGATTTGATTTCTGAATCTATTTGTGTAGGCAGGGAGTAGGGAATGGGGAGTAGGGAGTAGGAAAGCAGCCTGATCTGAGTGTACTGATTTTTTTCCCAAATCAAATATGAGTCCTATAAAATGTAAAACAAAATGATGATGGAACAAATTTAGTAAATTTGCGTCAATTAGAAGTATCAAAATCTTGGGTGAGCAACATATTTTAAAAGTGTAAAATTTGGTGGAACCACAGCAAATACTCCTCGTCATTCAATCAGTCTTACCTACGGAATATGCCGAGAGATAGTTCCACGATGAGTCAGAAACAATCTCAGTAACACCTCGTCATTACATCAGGTCACACACATAAACGTAAATTTTGTTATGACACACCTTTATCGGCTGAAATCTGGAACTGCTGCATTCATGGCAATAGCCTTAACTACAGCAGGTGCGATCGCTCCCATGATTGCATTAGCTCCCGCCCAAGCGCAATATAATCTTGGGCAATCACGCTCAACTACAATTCCTGCTAATGTAACTTTGCCTGTAACTTACGAAAAAGAAAAAATCGTGATCACCCCAGGCGAAAGTATGTCCATCAAGCTGAGAATAGCTAACGACATCATCGATAGAAATAGAAATGTCTTAATTCCTGCTAGAACTGAAGTGGTTGGTAGATTAGAACCTGTCGATTTATACGGCAGAAGTTCCTCCAACAACAGAAATAGTGATAATAGCAAGGGTGTGAGATTTGTTGCTTCCGAACTCGTCTTTCCTTCTGGTCGCAGATTACCAATTAATGCGAATTCTCGCACAATTACCGAAACAGAAAGAATCAGCAAAGGTGCTAATACTGGCCAAATTTTAACCGATGCAGCTATTGGTGCAGGTGCGGCCACTGTTATTTCATTGTTAACTGGTAACAGAAGGATAGAAGTGTTAGAACCTGTGGCTGGTGGTGCGGTTGGCGCTGCTGCGAGTGTGCTATTGCGGAAAAACCAAGCTGATGTGTTTGTTCTCAGACCTGAAGAAGATTTGGACATCACATTGACAAGCAATTTAGTTATTTCTCGAAATAATACCTATTAACTAAAATTCCATCGTGAATTTAATCATGCTATCAGCGATCGCCTGTGTCAACGTCTGGGCGATCGCTTCATTTTTATCGATAAAAATATCGGAGATAAATAACCATTAACTCCTAATATGTCATCTGGAATAAGTAATGAATCAGACACATAAATACTATGACTTATTACCTATTTATTTCAGCAACTTAAATCTAAAAATATTCCCCAAAAATATCAAATAATAGAAACTTTTTATATCCAAAATGGTCTAAGTAATTAACAGAAACAAAATAAATGTAAAGAGGCATAAATTAATGTTTACTTTAAATCGTTGGCAATCTAAAACTGCTGCAATCATGGCTTTGACCATTACTGCTGGCGCTGTCGCACCTTTTATAACTGCTACACCTTCTTTAGCTCAAACTACTTTTACAGATGTTTCTTCTAATTATTGGGCAGCACAATTTATTCAAGAATTGTCACAACGGGGTGTAATTGCAGGTTTTCCTGATGGTAGTTTCCGCCCAGAAGAAGCAGTCACCCGCGCTCAATTTGCTGCGATGGTAAATAAGGCTTTTGCAAAAGCACCACAACGACAAGGAATCAACTTTGTGGATGTACCCAGCAATTTCTGGGCATCTAGCGCCATTCAGCAAGCTTATACCATCGGTTTCCTATCGGGATATCCTGGAAATCGTTTTGAGCCAAATCAAGCGATTCCTCGTCAACAGGTGTTAGTTTCCCTGGCTAATGGTTTGCAATATAACCCTAGTGGTAATGTGGAAAGCACTCTGCAATACTTCAATGATGCTTCAGGAATTGCGAGTTATGCCCGTAGTCCGATTGCGGCGGCGACAGAACAGCAAATTGTGGTCAACTATCCTAATGTTAAATTCCTCAGCCCAAATGCCACTGCAACACGCGCCCAGGTAGCAGCTTTTATTTACCAAGCTTTAGTGAGTTCTAATCAAGCTTCGGCAATTAACTCACCTTACATAGTTGCGTCTCAACCCACAACACCTACACCCGTCTCAATTACAATTCCCCAAGGAACTGTTATCCCTGTGAAGTATGACCAAGCGAAAAAAATCTTGGTAACTAAAGATGAGACTGCACCTTTAACACTGACTGTTGACCAAAACGTAGTTACCCAAGATGGTACTGTGGTAATTCCGGCTGGTAGTCAAGTTGTTGGTCAACTCAAACCAGCCAAAGGCGGTTCACAATTCGTAGGACAAAAACTAGTGTTAACCACAGGTCAGGAGTATCAAATTGCTGCTACTTCTGATGTGATTACCAAAACCGAAACAGTCAACAAAGGTACTAGTACAAGAGCCATTATTACCAATACAGTCTTAGGTGCGGCGGCGGCGGCGGCGGTATCTGCGGTGACAGGCGATCGCGCGATCGCAACCGAAGAAGTTCTCGGTGGTGGGGCGATCGGTGGTTTAATTGGCTTGTTCTTCGGTCGCAACAGTGTTGATTTAATCGCCATTAACCCCAACACAGATTTAGAAATGACCATTAATCAAAATCTGTTGGTGTCAGTGAGATAGTGTGAAAGGCGCTAGGGGCTAGTGTAGAGTTTAGTCAAAGTTATGAAGGAGAAAATTTCCCATTTCATACTTCATACTTCACATTTCATACTTCATTTGACTAATTGGCAACCAAATAATAAATGTAGTTCCTGGTGCATCGGATGATGCGATCGCGGTTGTAATTGCGGGGCTGAAAACTTCAATTTCACCTTGCATTTGCTCGATTAATTGTTTTGCGATCGCTAGTCCCAAGCCTGTACCGGGAATTTCTGTTTGGGCTTGTACACCCCGGTAATGTCTTTCACCCAAATGTGCTATGTCTTCTTGGGGGATTCCTGGCCCAGTATCACTAATAGCAACACCCAAAAAGCTATCTCTTGTTTGACCTACTTGGATGAAAATTTTGCCGCCTTTGGGTGTGTATTTCAAAGCATTATCAATAATGTTATTCAATACCTCTTGTAAGGCTTTAAGATTAACACGCACCAAAGGTAAGCTTTTCGGAATATCAGTTTTGATTTTCAGGTGTCGTTCTTGAGCGATCGCTTTGGCTGATAGTAATAATGGTGCTAGTAAATCAGACAAAGAGCAATCCGTGGCTTGTTCACCTGTACCTGGCAATAATAAAATCGGTTTAGGTTCTGTTTGGACAGTTGCCTCTACAAACACTTCATTTTCTGGTAATGCCCTTGGTGCTACATCCAATTCTGACCAGTCAATAACCTGCTCAAATTGTTGCAATAATTCTTTGAGGCGATCGCTTTCTCGGACAATACTCGCCCCCACTTCTCGGTTTGGGTCGCCTGGGCGCAGTCTTTTAAATAGCAATTTGCCAAAAGTCCGCAATGCTGTCAAGGGATTGCGAAATTGGTGCAGCAAGTTATCTAATAAATCTCGTTGCTGTTCTTGCAGCACTTGTTGTTGATGTAGCTGCTGTTGCAACCAAGCGCGACGCTGATCTAAAACACAAGCGATCGCCAAAGTTTGAACTATCTTTTGAATTGTATTTTGCTCTTGTTGATTCCAAGCCCGGTCTTCTCTGCATGTTACCAGTAATCCCATCATCACACCTTCATGAACTAAAGGCATAACAATCTGGTGTCCACTCAGCAAATACTCTTGTTGGAAATTAGGTTGTTCTGTATCAGTCGGAGATTCTGTAGCTGCGGTTAGTAACCTTTTTTGCTGTTGCGGTAGTAGCAAAATATTACTAATTTGCAACTGTTTGCGTGCTTTTACTTCCGTATTTTCTTCTTCAGGTGGTAATCCTGCGGTTTCTGGATAAACAACCACAGGAATAAGTTTCGCCTCAGTTGTTGGCGCTTCTACCAATTCTTGTGTTAAATACACCACACTTAAAGAAGCTCCCAAACCTTGGGCTAACAATGTTATTTGTTCTCGGCATAAAGCCACAAAATCTGAACTAGCAGACATTAACATTTTTCATTTCTTGCTCAGGATCACAGGCTTTGAAGGAATTTTCGACAACAAAGAACTCAGAACTCAGGAGTCAGAATACAGAATCTACACTGAGTGTAACTGACAGGTGAATGACAGTGAAACTCCACATAAATCTAAGATTTGCTGGTTTACCCTTCAGGAAGGCTACATCTAGAATTAGTGGCAGGTCTGGTTCACTCATAATTAATTCTGACTCCTGAATACTGGCTCCTGAATTTTTCTTCAAGAATCTGCTTGATTCTAACTCTCTTTTTATCAAGCTTAACGAAAGCTTCTAAAATAATGGTACAAATAAAGAAATTGTGTACTTTACTAGTTGTGTGATTTATTTGCCTTCAGAAAAATTATTTTTATTGTATTAAAAGTTTATAAACTCTTGATTTTTTGAACTAGAACTTTTATAATTACGACGGATTTTGTAGCTATCACTACAATCTAATAGCTTGAAAGAGGAGGAAAATAGGTTGGCAAGGAGACGGAAACGGAAGAGTCGTCGTCGCCAGGAAGGACGGCGGATTTTAGAGCATGTGCCTCAATATAGCATCGAAAGCGGCGAAGAAAAACCTGTGACAGCAGCACGGAAATTCATTCAGGCTGAAGGGATCTTGCCACCAGCTCTGCTACTCGTAAAGCGCAATGAACACACAACAGACCGATATTTCTGGGCAGAAAAAGGTCTGTTTGGAGCTCAATACGTCGAAGAAAACCATTTCTTGTTTCCCAGCCTACGGACGTTAGAAGCTCCGGCTGGTTCAGAACCTGTGGCAGTAGCTGCACGTTGAACTTGAATTGGTACTTTTACGTTGTTGAATGTGTTCTGAATATTCATTTAACTGGCAAAGTTGCTCAGTTTATGCAAAATTTTCAATTTTTTTTAAATTTGGGCCTGATTTGCCAGTAGAGGGTAGTCCAGGCAGTTGGACAAACAACTTGATTCAAGCCAATTTGGTTTGTATGAGTTGAATCATCAACTAATACACATCAGGGAGTGAGAAAGAGTGATTAAGAGCATCTAAAAGCAACAGTAGAGTTGTACTTTGCTTTGGAAGGCTACGTTACAAGATACATTTTTCTCTCAAACGTTTCGTTACAGAGAAATTTTACATCCCACAAATCCTCTTTCCTACTCCCTATTGTTTATTTCTTCTTTGTGAATCACTAGAAACAGCTTAAAAAACAAAATTTAATCACTCAGCTTTAAGTTGAGTGCCTTCTGTAACTCAATCAGTTCATCTCGATGGGCAGTTACAGTAATCTTACCCGGAGAGTTGGGTTCATCTTGATTAGCTTTTTGCAGATGAAGTAAGACTTTCTCGGTTCTTCCTGCTTTTTTCCAATAAAATAGACCGCTCAAAGGTGCTAACAGAATTATTCCCAGAAAAAAACTGCTTATGTTGGGCAGAAGCAGTGACAAAACAAAAGATAAACAAATTAAACCTACAGTTGCAAGTAGGGTTAAAAAAATTGCTAAAAATAAGCTGGGTTGGACAAAACCCTCAAATGTGACTTGATTTTGATCTCGGTCTACCTCTGCCACTCGGTAAGACCGGGAACGGAAATAATCCTGTAATTGAGGCATTAATACAGCTTCGTCCTGCTCAGATATTAGTTGAGCCGTTTCTGTGCGGTCTTTGGTAGCAGCACGAATAAAGAAAAACAACCCAACTAATAACAACAAGGTGAGCAGAAACGTAGATGGCAGAATAGCAGTATCCATAACTGATTGTTAGTGTTTAACGGGAGGAGATTTATTCATTATTAATTATTAGTTAATTTGTCCTCCCGTTGATGTACTCTTGCCAAAGACGTGTTAAATCCTGCGCTTGAACTTGCCATTCTGGAGAAACTTGGTACATCCGCCTCGGTCGTCCTCGTCCTTCGAGTTTCTTCCAATACCCATTAATTGCCCTTTCGTCTTCCAGAAATTTGATCGCACTATAAAGCACGGTATCTGAAAGCCGATAGGTTGGATACTCAGTTTCTAAACGTTGAATTAACTCGGTGCCGTAGGATTCACCTTGCAGTAAGACAGACAGTATGTAACAAATTGCTAGTTCCTGACAGAGGTAAGTTGGCGGAGGATTTTCAAAGAATTGATATATATCCTCAAGTTTCATGGTTGGTGAATGGCTAAAAAAATGCCCTAGTGTGGGGTTTATCATCCTTGTGTTCCGTATGTAGTACTACTAAAAGTAAGCATTCATACAGAGACACTAGGCAGGATTGTCAAAGCGTCAACGTAAAAAAAGTAAAACAAATATGCCCCACGCAGATAAAGTCATGGGATACAAGCGAAACTCTAAGGAGTGTAAGATATACCCTCCTATTTAAGCTCTAGGCAGTGTGGTGAGGAGCAAGAAAGACAGAGGCATAGCCACTGTAATTGGTGTCAAATGATGCCGAGCCGATTAGAACTGCATAAGCATAAAATGCCATCGAAGAAATTTTACAAGTAAAATGCGATTTTGTCTGTAAATTTTCTTTCATGACAAAGTTCTACTTGAGCTACTCATAGGTCATCTGGTAAGTGTGATAGTAATAAGACTTACGCACTAAGATGATCTGTGAAGAATGGGTGAAGGAGCTTCGCCGTGAGCGCCAGCCGAACGGTGTAAGGGTTTTGAATACATACACCCTGATACCCGTACACCCCAGACTCGCCCAAACCCTTGATTTTTGGTCTCACTGCGTAAGTCCTAAGCAAATCTAGCAAGTGCTAAGTATATTAATTAGTATGTCGCAAAATTCCGATGCCCTGCGAGCGATCGCTCAAACATTCCGTCTCATAGGTTGGATTAGTTTTTGGATTCAGCTAGTGCTAGGGGTAGTTTCCAGCATCATTGTGTTATTGTTTGCTATTTTCTCCCAAAGAGCCGGTAGCCCTAGTAATAATCCAGGGACTGGATTTGGAGTATTTCTGGCTGTCTGTGGGTTAATTGTGTTGGGTGCGGGTATTTATATTGCTTTTCGCTACACCAGAATTGGCAGACAACTAGAATCTTCAAATCCCAGTAATCGCCCACGCAAAATCGAAACTGTACAAGTATTACGCTTAGGCTTGTGGATAAATTTGATTGGGACTTTGGTAACACTTTTAGGAGCGCAGGCGATCGTTGGGACTTTGGTAGCTAGATCAATCTCTCCCCAAGCCATCACTACACAATTTTTTGATCCAACGCGGATTATTAGTGGTTTGGATATGTTGGTAGTTCAGGCAAACACTAACACCGTTTCCGCCCACTTTGCTGGATTAGTGGCATCGCTTTGGCTGATCAACCGCATCAACCGCCCATAACCTGATTTTCTTGGCTGATTAAAAATTTTCCTGTCAGTAAGCAAAAGTTTACGTTTAACTTTTCCGAAACCAACTTACACAAGCTTGTAACTTAGCATATAGTTGTAAAAAAACTTACTACTCATAAGTAGTATTAAAGCTTACTTGAGGATGAAATTTATCTTTTGAGGATATTATGACAAATTCATTTGACCCCAGGAGAAATCAACCAAGACAAAATTTTGATCAGAGTGCTTGGAGATTTGGTGTACAAGTTGCTTTTAGTGCTGTGGTGTTGGGACTGTGTATTTTTCAATTGGTGTCAAAACCAAGTAATGATCAGAATACAGCACTCTACTGGGGTGGGGTGACTAGCGTTTTAGCATACTGGCTACCTTCCCCTGGGCAGAATAGGGATGATAAAGAGCAGATGACAATTAATACTAGAACATTTACAGCTACTGACAGTAACGGCCAAGTTGGTAACGACACCATTTTGGCTCAAACCAATTCCACAACTATAACTACAGACTCTAAAAATTGATATAGCAGATTACAGGTGAGAGGTTATAGGTTACAGTTTTATTGATCAGTTTTTGGGATTTAAATTCATACTAAATCCTGTTGATCTCAACTTAAGAAAGATAGTTGTCATCTTCAGAATTATTATCCCAATTAGAAACATTATTAGAACGATAGGCTTCGGTTTTGGTGCGGCGATTTTCCTGGCGTAAGGCTTCTCGTTCTCGTAATGTTAGCTGTGGTTTTTCGGTAATTGGTAAACGTTCTACTGTGCGCTTAGAGGATTTCTGACGCACAAAGGTCTTCCACGCAGTTTTTATCCCAACTGCAAAGCTACGAGTCCCAACTTGAAGATTTTGGGCTTGTTTTTTTGCACCATCAATGCTTTGATCAACTTGTTGAACGACTTGACTAGCACTTTTGACACCTTCACTGACATCATTAGTTAAGTCAGTGATTTCGATACCAGTGGTGCGGATAGAATTTAAAGTAGGTGGTAACTCCCGCGATAGGGTATCAAACAACTTTTCGGCACTGCGGGCGGCGCGGGCTACTTCTAGCAATGCGGGTATGGCCGCCACTAAAACAGCAGTTAAGCTGGCGGCGACTAAGAGTAGGGACAGTCCCAACCAAAATAGGGGGTCAATCACGGCTTATGCTATCTATGAGCGTTCCAACGGCTGGGGAATTGAATCTGAGTCTTCTTCGGTTGTTTGCCGATGCAAAACTTGACTTTCGCGCTGACTAGCATCAATGCCAGCTGCGATCGCTTCTTTGAGTCTATCCAAAGTTTCATCCCAGTTACGTAATGCGTTAGCAGACAGACGATCTGCCTGAATTTGTACACTTGTTGATAAATCTTCCGCTAATTCTGGGATGGCATCAGCAGACTTTTTCAAAAGTTTACGAGTTTCGCGTCCTGTGCGCGGAGCAATTAGCAAACCGGTTAAAGCACCGATGGTTGCTCCTAGCATCATACCGCCAATAAAGACTCCAGAACGGTTATTAGACATCTGAGTTGTTTCTCTCCTTACACTTATTTTAGGTGGCTTGTTTCCTCTTGTATAACCAGAATGTTTTGATTGAGTTAATTTATCTTGACAATTGATCAACGAGAAAGGTTGCTGTTGTTTATTCTGGTTTTGGGAACTGTCTTTGTTCTCCCGAAAGAATGAGATTGACGAATATAGCGTTTACTTAGTCGCTGTCCTAACAATAGCAGACTCACAATTTGCCGTACTTGCTGAAGTTGCAATTGTAGAGATTGATTTCCCAGTCTGAGGTTGCGGATATTTTGCTGACTGATATCCAGATTTTGGGGTGCTTGGGACAGGAGATTCTGGCTACATTGTTGATATGCGGTTAACCTATCAGTTATCCATGCAATTCTTCCCTTAATTTGCCAGATTTGCCAAGCTACGTAGAACAGCAATAGGGAAATGAGGGTATTAATGATGACTACTACTGTAACCATTGTTTACATACGTAAGAATTTGATTGATGTTTGGGTCTGGTAGAAGTTGCGATCGCAGATAATAAAATTAATCTGATGGGCAAAATACCGATGGAACCTCTCACCCTCAACATACCACCAGCAGTAGGTTTGACAGACGAGCAGTTTTATCAAATATGTCTAGCCAATGATGAATGGCGTATCGAACTCACTGCCGAAGGAGAATTAATTATTATGCCACCAACTGGCGGCGAAAGTGGTATTAGAAATTCAGGATTGACAGCTAAACTTTACATTTGGAATGAACAAGCAAAGCTGGGAAAAGTGTTTGACTCTTCTACAGAGTTTCGCTTACCAAATGGTGCGTATCGTTCGCCGGATGTTTCTTGGGTGAAGCAAGAACGCTGGGATGCACTAACCCCTGAACAAAAAAGACGCTTTCCGCCCATTTGCCCTGACTTTGTGATTGAACTGCGTTCTCAAACTGATTCTCTCAAAAAATTGCGGGATAAGATGCTGGAGTATCGAGATAATGGTGCTCGTTTGGGTTGGTTAATTGATCCGTTCACACCTTTAGTAGAAATTTATCGCCCTGGTATTGCAGTGGAAGTGATTAATTTTGCTGTTGAACAACCACCTACATTGTCTGGTGAAGATGTCTTACCTGGGTTTGTTTTGTTGTTAACTACAATCCTCAATCCTTGAACGTTTGATGAACTTGTAATTCCTCATTAATTTTGATGGACACAATATCGATGGAACCTCTCACCCTCAACATACCACCAGCAGTAGGTTTGACAGACGAGCAGTTTTATCAAATATGTCTAGCCAATGATGAATGGCATATCGAACTCACGGCCGAAGGAGAATTAATTATTATGCCACCAACTGGCGGCGAAAGCGGTATTAGAAATTCAGACATTAACACAGAACTGAGTTTATGGAATCGTCAAACCAAGCTGGGAAAAGTGTTTGACTCTTCTACAGAGTTTCGCTTACCAAATGGTGCGTATCGTTCACCGGATGCTTCCTGGGTGAAGCAAGAACGCTGGGATGCACTGACACTTGAACAAAAACGCCGCTTTCCGCCCATTTGCCCTGACTTTGTGATTGAACTGCGTTCTCAAACTGATTCTCTCAAAAAATTGCGGGATAAGATGCTGGAGTATCGAGATAATGGTGCGCGTTTGGGTTGGTTGATTGATCCGTTCACACCTTTAGTAGAAATTTATCGCCCTGGTATTGCAGTGGAAGTGATTAATTTTGCTGTTGAACAACCACCTACATTGTCTGGTGAAGATGTATTGCCAGGATTTATCTTATCTTTAACTACAATACTTAATCCTTGAGATGTGAGAACATATTCGATTCCCCATAACGAGGAGAAATTTCATTTGACAGGTTGCAGGTGTTCAGATCCCCGACTTTTTCAAAAAGTCGGGGATATATGAGTTGAGATAGTTGGTGTGGCGGACTACTAAAATCGGAATGTAGTCCGAATGATGCCAGTGTAAATTGTATCGTTGTTGCTGTTATGTTCGGGGTTAAAGATTACCAGCAGTCCTGGTGTAATTGAGATATTGTCATTGACTTGGTAGCGATACAATGCTTCTAAATGGTAGGAGGTATCAGAGTCTTCCCGACGGGCGTTAGTAGCAGTTCGTACATTTTCACCAAAGTCATTGTCTGTAACTTTTGGCGGTTGACCGAAGATAATCCCACCTAAGTTACCTTTTTTACCCAAGTCTGGGAAAGCGAAAGTCACTGCCCAATTCCAGATATCTGCTTGATCACCACGATTGACGTTAGGTGAAAATGTAGTTTCAGCGATCGCACTACTATACCCCACCCAACCAGACAAGACAAATTTAGGATTTAAACGATAGCTGGCTTGAAAACTATAGTGATTGGCAGAAGTGGCGATTCCACGGGGACTTGTACTGGTACTTCCAGCGCCAGCGCCAAAGGGCTGGTCGGCAAAAGCACCACCATATAACCCGGAAACTGCCACATCATTATTCGCACCGCTAAAGTAGGAGTGGGCGTAGGTTAATCCTAATGAAAGGTCTTTGTTTGGTTGAAATGCCAATTGTGCTAATGCGCCATAACTACCATCGAATAAACCTCTTCCCGCAGTGGGATTCTCACCTCTTCTAGCAAGATAACCGCCAGATAAAGTAATCGCATCGCTGAGTTTGTAGTTCACACTCACGCCTGAACCAAAACCAGCACCTGAACCAGTGTTACTGGCGCGATAGATGGGGGAAAAACGACCAGCGCGGGAAATTGCACCTAAAGGAATTGATGCTAACAAGGGGTTGAAGTTGTTGAAGTTGTCGTAAAATTCCCCCCCAATTGCGTCAACAATCACGTTGAGTTTGTCACCTACGGGGAAGCGATAAAATAATTTACCAAGTATAAACCCGTTATCGGTGCTGCCATCCCAAGAGAGACGGGTCATGTTTGTACCCGAAACTGCATTATTAACGGCGGTGTTATTCGCTTCTAAACGTGTTAATAGTTGGTCTTTACCAGTAAAGCTAGTAACAAAGTTAAGACGGATGCGATCGCTAAATATTGTATTATTTGTCAAACGCTCGCCACCTCTGGCTCCTGCTCTAAATTGGTCAGAGTTTATGGCTCTATCCTCACCATAAACTCCGCCTACACTAAAAATCACCTCTCCATTAAACCTGGTGGTGGTGGAAAATTGCTGACTTTCTAAAATAGCTGTACGATTTTCTAAAGCATCAACTCTGCCTCTGACTTCTGCCAGAGTATCAGCAAAATCTGTTTGCAGTTTTTGTAAAGTTGCTAAGTCTTCTTTGGTTACTAAGTCTGCTGTACTACTGGCAATCAATTCATTAACTCGATTCAAACAAGCATTCAAACCTGCGGCAAATTCATAACGAGTCAGGGCGCGATTACCGCGATAGGTGCTATTTGGGTAGCCTGCAATACAACCATAACGCTCAACTAATGATTGTAATGCTTGGAATGCCCAATCTGTAGGTTGCACATCTGTTAGTTGCGAGACTGATGTTACTTGACCTTGAATCTCGTTTTCCGAGTCTGCAATATCTGTCTCGGAAATTACATTGCTTTGGATTGTCGGATTGGCAGATACAGTTGTTGCCGCGATCGCATTCAACCCTATAACTATTGATGCTATCCCCAAAGAACGACGCATAATATCAGACATTATTGAAATTGTCCAGTAATATTACTCAGGTTTTTCGTATCAATTACTGTATGTCTAAATACTCAGCTTAAAAGTATTGAGCTATACAAAAAAATATTTTTACTTTTTTCGTATAAAAAAATTAAAAAGTCTAAAAATACTTCTCTATAAGCTTTTCAGCCTATTAAGACAAAGATATTTAGCTAAATACACCAATTCTAATAAAGCATGATTTTGATGTATTTTTTACATCATATATTTTTACAAATGACAAAGCAGCAAAATTCTGCATCTCTGCCATCTTTGTAGAGTGGTATAGCCCTCCTATTTGAGATATGAATAAGAGACTTTAAAGAGACAAGACAAGGGGGAGAAGGTAGATAAAGGAGATAAATGTTTGTAAATCATTTGGGATTGCTATATCCTCAGCAATAAGTCCAACATCTCTAATTTTCTAAATCAGGAGATACATAAAGATGTCCGTTAGCAATTCACCAACCCAACTCAAACGCGAGTTAGGTGTTTTTGGTGCAACCCTGATGGGATTGGGTTCGATTGTCGGAACGGGTGTATTTGTCAGTATTGGAATTGCGGCGGGGATAGCAGGGCCAGCAGTAATTCTGGCGGTGGTAATTGGGGCAATTGTAGCTACTTGTAATGGTTTGAGTAGCGCCCAGTTAGCTGCTAATCATGCAGTTAGTGGTGGTACTTATGAATATGGTTATAAATATCTAACTCCGGCTTTTGGTTTTACCGCAGGTTGGATGTTTTTAGTAGCGAAAACAGCTTCGGCGGCGACGGCTGCGTTGGGTTTTGCTGGGTATTTTCTGAATATTTGCGGGTGGAGTAACAGTTGGCTTGTACCTGTGGCGATGTTGGCGGTAGTAGTGATCACAGGAATTGTATTAACTGGGATTAGACGGTCTAATACTGCTAATACGGTAATTGTTTCGGTGACATTGCTGTCTTTAGGTTTATTTGTGTTGGTTTGTTTACCTCGTGCAGCCACGGTAGGAATGACAAATTTAACACCTTTTTTTACGACTTCTCCTGGGGCGGTACTGCACGCCAGCGCCTTGATGTTTGTGGCTTACACTGGTTATGGACGTATTGCCACAATGGGAGAAGAAGCGCGATCGCCCAGAGTTACAATACCCAAAGCGATGATTATCTGTTTGCTGCTGACAATGCTGTTATATATAGTTGTCGCTACTGTGGCAATTGGGGCTGTAGGGGCAGATTTTTTAAGTAATACCGTAGGGCAAAGCAAAGCCGCACCTTTAGAAGTAGTGGCCCGGAATGTGGCTGGTTCTGGTGTCGCTTTGGTGTTAGCTATAGGTGCAATGACAGCAATGTTAGGTGTGCTGTTGAACTTGATTTTAGGCTTATCCCGTGTGTTGTTGGCAATGGGTCGCCGTTCCGATGCACCGAGATTTTTAGCCAGACTCAACCGCGAACAAAATTCCCCATATTGGGCGGTAATTTTCGTGGGAATTGCGATCGCACTTTTAGTTTTGTTGGGTAACGTCAAAACTACTTGGTCGTTTAGCGCCTTTAGTGTTTTAATTTACTACGCAATTACTAACTTAGCTTCTCTCAAACTTTTGCCATCTGAAAGACTGTATCCTGTGTGGGTAGGCTGGTTGGGTTTGTTATCTTGTTTATTCCTCGCCTTTTGGGTAGACTCGGCTATCTGGCAAGTCGGCTTAGGGTTAATTGTAGCTGGCTTAATTTGGCACAAAATCCGACGGATGGTCGGTGAGAGGTGACAGGTTACAGGTTATAGGTTACAGGTTATGGGTTAAGGGTGAGAGGTTACAGATATAGCAATCCTAAATGATTTATAAACATCTCTCTCCCTTGTCTCCCTTGTCTCCCTTGTCTACCCTGTCTCCCTTGTCCTTGTTGCTAACCTATCAACTAGGACTGCTATGTGAAATCTACAAACCTGCTTGAAAAATTTGGTTTGGGGTGAGATTCAAGTCAGGGAAAGTGTGGGAGATAATTCGGTCATCATCTCGGAACTTACTAACCTGATATTCTCCCTCAACTAAATTACAAACAGAGATGGTTGGTTGTTTGGGATTCCCAATAAAATTACGTCCACCCAATGCTGCGTAATCTATAATCCAGTATTCGGGGATACCCATCTCTTCGTAATCAGCGTATTTTAAGTAGTAATCATCTCGCCAGTTGGTTGACACAACCTCAATTACCAAAGGTATTGATGCACCTAAACTGACCACAGATTCTTTTTTCCATAATGGTTCATTTGCCAGATTGGGACGATTCAGCACTAAAACATCGGGAAAATAACCAGAATCTTTTTCTAGTGGTCTGACAATAGCTTGATTGGGGATAATGTAGAGAAGTCCTAAACGTCTGATTTCACAAGGAATTTCGATACCTAAAAACCCTTTGACTTCCTCATGGTCTCCTACTGGTTGTGCCATTTCAACAATACTTCCATTATGTAATTCGTAGCGTACCCCGGAATTTTCACGTAGGCGATCGATAAATTCCGCAAAGGTGACTAAATTGGGGATGGCTTGAGTCATAGATAATCAATGATTACGACTGTGGAAACATTATCTCTAATCTAAACGCTCCCGAATTGGTCGCCCAAAAAATTGAGACATTGAGATATTGCTGGAATATTGCATCAGTACTAAAAAACGTCAACTGTTCGTTGTCTCTTGATGAATATTAACAGTTTTCATGAATTTTTAACCTATTTTCTGCATATTTCTGGCAAATTAAGATGAAAGTATTCATAGAAGATACTTTTTATCCAGCATTTCTCCGTTGAGTCAAGTACACCTCGATAGGGGCATAGAGACACTCTGCCTATTTTTGTGTACCTCTTAACAATGAAAACTGCTGTAAGTTGTTGATTTAATCAAATGGATTGAAAAATTATGAAACCAGTAAACACAGGAATCAAATATGCCTTTCCCTTAATTACTTATCCAGATGGTAGAAAATCTATTTGTACTATTCCTTCAGGATATGTTCAAACAGCATTATCTGAATCAGATTATAAAGATTTAAGTAATGAATTTGGACTAGAAGTCGCCTTAGTAAAAGCTGTGATGGAAGTTGAATCTAATGGTTCTGGATTTTTATTGAAAGAACAATCGCCAGCACGCCCAAAAATTTTGTTTGAAGGGCATTGGTTTTATAAATTAACTCCTAAACCTGTCTCTAAAAGTCGTCCTGATTTGTCTTACCCTAGTTGGGATAAAAGTAAATATAAAGGTGGTTCCAGCGAGTGGGACAGATTATTAGATGCCATGACATTTGATGAAATTCAGGCTTTAAAAAGCGCATCTTTTGGATTGGGGCAAGTGATGGGGTTTAATTATCCTGTTGCGGGTTGTGCTTCGATTCAGCAATTTATTGAAGAAAACTTTGCTGGAGAGTACTGGCAAGCCAGACACATGATGAATTTTATTGTGAATAATAATTTGTTAGATGAGCTAAAGCGAAAAGATTGGGATGGTTTTGCTAGGGGCTACAATGGCCCTGGCTATAAAAAGAATAACTATCATACCAAGTTGGAAGCAGCTTACAAAAAAGCCCTATAGAATTTTTCTCTTCTTACAGGAATGAAGCACAAAGATGTGTGCATTCACTTTCAACATATAGCCCCTGCGCTAAGGCGCACGCTACGCGAACAGACTGAAGTCTGGGGCTATACAAACGAAGCCTGCGAAGGCAGGCTAATTATATTTTTAAAGTTTGTAGTTGGGCTTTAGCCCTTTATTTAAGTGATAAATCGCAACTACGAACCCTTCATTACTACCAAGGTACAGGCTCACCCAGATGGAAAAAGCCGCCACTTGGCCCATCATCAGGTAGGGTAGCTAACTGCACGCCTGTTTTTGCACCTTCGCCAATGTCCATCATTGCGCCTTCTCCACCCAATTCTGTTTTTACCCAGCCGGGATGGGCGCTGTTGACTTTGACTGGTGTATTGCGTAGTTCATGGGCTAAGTGAACGGTAAAGGAATTAACGGCTGCTTTGGAAGCATTGTAGGCAAAGGGTTTAGCATCATAGATAAACGAGTTTGGATCAGCGTGGAGGGTGAGTGAACCTTCAATGCTGGCCATATTGACAATCCGTCCGCTTTTACTCTTCAAAATCAATGGCAGTAATGCTTGAGTCACTTCTACTAAGGCAAAAAAGTTAGTCTCAAAAGTCTTGCGAATGATATCTAGAGAAACAGAACTGGCGTTACTAATGCCCCAATCTCCATCCAGCATCACTCCTGCATTGTTAATCAGAACGTCAAGCTGGCCAAATCTGTCGGCGATTTCTTGAACGGCTGTGTGAATTTGAGTACTACTATTAATATCGAGGGCGATCGCTTCAGCTTTGAATCCTTCATCTTTCAGTGTCGTTGCTGCTGCTTGCGCGGCTTGGAGATTGCGTCCTGCTATCAGAACTGTTAATCCTTGCTGGGCGAGTTGGCGGCTCATTTCAAATCCTAGGCCTTTGTTTGCGCCAGTAATTAGTGCAATCTTGCCATTTGATGCGCTACTCGTCATTGGCTCCTCCTTTGGGATAGATGCTTAAAGCAGTCAGAGCGAATCTACCATAAGATTTCCATGACTAAACCTAGAAGATTGGCTAGTTTTTGCAGAGATTACTAGCAATTCTTATGCTACACTTTTTATAGCAAATTTTGTTTACTCTAATGATATGTTAAGAGTCGTTAAAGTCAGGTTATATCCAGATGTCCAGCAGCAGCAGTCACTAGCGCAAGCTTTTGGCTGTTGTCGCTGGCTTTGGAATTATTGCTTGAATTTGATGAACCAAACATATAAAGAGACAGGTAAGGGGTTATCTGGATACGAAGTTAAAAAGATAATTCCCCAGTTAAAGAAAGAGTACGAATGGCTAACATCGACCTATTCACAATGCTTGCAGCAAGTCTGTTTAAACCTAGGGGTAGCATTTAATAATTTTTTTGAAAAACGAGCTAAATATCCAAGATTCAAATCAAAGCATGGTAAACAGTCAATTCAATATCCTCAAAACGTCAAGGTTTCTGATAATTGCGTGACCCTCCCAAAAATAGGAGATATATCAGCAATAATTCATAGACCTATTGAGGGTAAAGTTAAGACTGTAACCATATCTAAAAACTGCTCTAATCAATACTTTGCGGCAATTATTTCTGACGATGGTAAAGATAAACCATTATCAAATACAGAAGGTAAAGCGATAGGTATTGATCTGGGACTGACTCACTTTGCAGTTACTAGCGATGGGTCTAAGTTTGATAATCCTAAAATACTGAGCAAGCATGAACAGAATTTAAAACTTAAACAGCAGCAATTATCTAGAAAACAGAAGGGTTCTAATAACCGCATCAAAGCTAGAAAAAAAGTTGCTAGAGTTCACAGAAAAATCACTAACTGCCGTGAGGATTTTCTGCACAAGCTATCGCGTAGGATAGTTAACGAAAATCAAGTTATAGTGCTGGAAAATCTCAATGTTAAAGGCATAATGCAAAACCATAAACTAGCCAAATCTATACATCAAGTTGGATGGGGTATGTTCTGCACAATGCTTAAATATAAAGCGGAGATGTCGGGGAAAATATATCAGGAAGTTGATAGATTTTTTCCTAGTTCAAAAACCTGCCATGTGTGCTTAAACCAAGTCGGTAGTTTACCGCTAGATGTAAGATTCTGGACTTGCGAAAACTGCTATGAGAAGCATGACAGGGATATCAACGCAAGCATTAACCTCAGAGATGAGGGACTACGAATTTTGACCTCTGGAACGGGGGATAAAGCCTGTCGCCCAGATGTAAGTCGTGTCAAGGGAGGACGCAAGAAATCCACTGTCACGCTTTCTGTTGGGCAGGAAGCTTACACTAACCGCTTGCGGTAGTGTAGGTAGTTCACCACAAAAATATAAAACCGCTTATTATGGGTGAGATTATCATGCAAGCGAGAGCAGAGGTTTTGATGATATGGTGGCTGATGTAATAACAGATACAGTTCCCGTAACTGTTTTGACTGGCTATTTGGGCGCAGGCAAAACAACTTTACTCAATCACATTCTCACTTATGAACATGGTAAAAAAGTGGCTGTGATTGTGAATGAGTTTGGGGAAGTGGGCATTGATAATCAATTAGTTATTGATGCCGATGAAGAAATATTTGAGATGAATAATGGCTGTATTTGTTGTACAGTTCGTGGCGATTTAATTCGCATCATCGGTAATTTGATGAAGCGACGTGATAAGTTTGACCATTTAGTAATTGAAACTACTGGTTTGGCTGATCCGGCTCCAGTGATTCAGACATTCTTTGTTGATGAAGACATGCAGGCGAAACTGTCTCTAGATGCAGTGGTGACAGTGGTGGATGCCAAGCATATTTGGCAACATTGGGAAGCTGATGAAGCTCAAGAACAAATTGCGTTTGCGGATGTTATTTTACTTAATAAAACCGATTTAGTTGCAGCAGAAGAATTAGAAGAATTAGAAAAGCGGATTCGGGGGATGAATGCGATCGCCAAAATCTATCGCACCCGCAACTCAGAATTAGCAATGGATTCCTTATTGGGTGTGCAAGCGTTTGATTTGAATCGCGCCTTAGAAATTGACCCGAATTTTTTAGGCGAAGATGCCCACGAACATGATGAAAGCGTTTATTCTGTGGCGTTAGTAGCAGCAGGCGCACTCGACGGCGAGAAACTACACGCTTGGATGAGTAAATTATTACAAACTCAAGGTACTGATATTTTTCGGATGAAGGGGATTTTAAATATTGCAGGGGAAGACAATCGCTTTGTATTTCAAGGCGTACACATGATATTTGATGGTAGACCCGATAGACCTTGGAAACCCACCGAAACCCGGAAAAACGAGTTGGTTTTCATCGGTCGTAATTTAGATGAAGCCAAACTCAAACAAGATTTTTTGGCTTGTCTAGTGTAGAAAGTGCTGAATGCTGAGTCATGTACACTTCGACTTCGCTCAGTGTACATGACTCAGAACCCTAAACCCTTACACCCCTAAACCCTAAGCCTTTACACCCTTATACCCTTACACCCCTAAACCCTTACACCCTTATTTAATGCTTATCTGACAAAATTGGTTCTGTGGCGACATCGTTTAAACGGATGCTGGCTAACAAATCTTGCCATTGTGTGTTCAAGGCTGAATCTTGGGGATTTTCTTGTCTGAGGGTGGCTAGTATTGTGATGGCTTCATGCCAAATACCATTTTGAGCATAGATGGCAAATTGTTCTAAAAGTGTGGCTGTTTGCAGTTCCTTGATAGTTGCTTGACTGAGGTTAACTCGTTTCACTACTCCTTCCACAAAAATAGGAGGTGATGGTTCTTTAGTCTCACAAGCAAAAGTCAAAAACCAACGGTATCGTTGATTGACAGCTAATTTAGGAGCATTAGCAGGTAGAGTCACACTAATGATTCCGGGATTTTTTGGCAGTGCTATTGGTTGGTTATACAATTCCTTTGATTGCGGCTGATCTTCTTGCAGGACAAACATAGAGGGAAGATTGTCTTTTTGGGAATACGGCACATAAAACCAAAAGGTTGGGTGTGGTGATGTAGTTAATGACCAAACATTGGTAATTGAAGATGGTTCTTTTGTATACGGTACTAAAGCCGTCAAATCTTGTTTGACTTGGGGACAAGAACCGCGTTTTGCACCTCCTAATACCCGACCTCCTGGTGGTGGATCTGCTGGTGGTTTAGGTGGATTAAAATTTACTGTTTGGGATACAGTTTTCATGTTGTGACTAGCCATTGGTATTGGTGTTGCCATTGGCTTTGGTGTTGCTGCTAGTGCTAGGGTTTGGCTGGCTAAAACACCTACATAGCCTAGAGTTAATCCGAGTGGTAGTTTCATCAGTTGTAAACTCCAGTTGTGTGAGGCTGAGACAGTTGAGTATATCTCTGTAGACTACTGTTTCAAGCGGTTAATTGTTCATTTTTTAAATTTTTGCCAAAACTTTGACGGGCAATTTTGGATGGCAACAGTAGTTGTTGTTCCTACTAGCAACCAAGCTGAAGGCACAAACGGCACCCATACACCCCAGATTAATAAACCAAGACACAGTAAATAAAGTATGCCAGAGGTAAGACCCAAGGCTAATGCCAACAAGGGTAGCCGCCGCCACCGCCAAACTAGCAAGCCACCAACCACAGACCAGCCCCAAATCCAAAGTATTTCCCATCCAAAAGGCCACACTGTCAGCAATGGTCGCTGATTTAAGACGGCACTAATAATTTGGCTAATCATGTGTGCCTGAACAGTAACTCCGGGCATTTGTGCGTCTAATCTGCTGTTGAATGGTGTTGCCCAATAGTCAGGAAAATCACCTTTAGCTGTCACCCCAATCAAAATAATTCGGTCTTTGATGGCGTTAGAGTTCATCGGACTCGATAAAATTTGGGTGAGTGTGACGGTTTCAGCAATTTTCTTGGTAGCGCGATAGTTGAGTAAGGTTTGACCGCTATTGGCATCAATGCCTTGATAGCCGCTACTACGAGATGATAAACGGGGAAAAATGGTATTACCTAACTGTAAATTTCCTTGGGGGGTAAATTTTGGTTGAATTCCCAAGGGTAAAAGATAACGAAATGCCAATTGTGTGCTGAACGCATAGTCAGCAGAACACAGAGATGCTGTTTCTGGGGTAAAAAACATCAAATGGCGACGCACCACTCCATCAGGATCATGAAGAAAGTCGCTGAATCCTTGCCGATTTTTGGGAATTTCTGGTGGTGGTTCAATGCCTTTGGTCATGACAGTTGAATCACTACCTTTACACACACCAATTAAATTATCAGTTTTTTGCAACCTTTGAGCTAGTTCTGGGAGTTCGGCGGGAAAATCACGATAAATATCTAAGCCGATCGCTCGCGGTTGGTATTCTTGTAATTTGATTAGTAAGGCATTGAGTGATTGATCAGATAAAGAAGTTCCCTTCAAAACCTGACCGCTACGGCGTTGGTTGACTAAATCAGCATCGTCAATGGTCACTATTAATAGTCGCGGATCTGACCCTTCATCGGGGCGCGATCGCATCATTTGATCGTAAGCTTGGAGTTCTGCACTTTGGAAAACTCCGAAAAACCGCAGCCCCAAAATTGCTAATGTCATAATGACACTAGAGGCTATGCCTAATTTCCAGTAGAGTTTGGGGTATTGAGATTTACTTTTGATTGGGGGTGTGATTTGTCGCCAAGTTAGGGGGATTTGGGCAGGATTTTGACAAATTACTGGTAGCCATGTGGCACAGGGAAATCTATCTTCTAAGCCTTGCAAACGTTCCCTGGCTTGGCGGACTGCTTGATATAAAGATTCGCCCCCGGCAAAACTTGTTAAAAAATATTTCAAAAATTCTTGGGCTACTTGGTCGGGGACAGGTTCGCGCATAATCACCATTTGGGGAATATGCAGATCAGCTAATTCTCGCGCTAGTCCCAAACCATCACAGGAGTTAAAAATTGCCAAGTGCAAGCCCCGTTCAATGGCTTGTTTGAGGGCGTATCTTAACTCGTGAATAGTCAAACTATCGGTTTTGTTTAAATAAATTCGTCCGGTGACATCATCTCCCTGACTAGAAGTGTGTCCCGCAAAGAATAAAATATCCCAATTTTGTCGCCAGAGAAAATCGTTTAATTCTTGACGCTGGGGTTCTACTAAAAAGGTGATATCGGCATTTTGACATTGTTGCAAAATGGCTAAATCTGCTTGGGTGTCAATGCCTTGACTGTTGCCAACGATGGCTAAAATTTTAACTTTTTGGTTTTGCGTGCGGAGTTGGGGGATGCTGTCGTAGGTTGGTGAGGCGATCGCTATTTCTGCTTTGGGATAACGTTCTAGTAATTCCCACAGATGCCAAGGTAATCTCTGCAATTGACTATTATCTGTTTGTAAAATTACCCGTACCTCATCCGTAGGTATGAGTTTTTCTAGCCATTTCTCCCGCAGTGGGCGAAATTCTTCGGAACGCAACCAAGTATTAAAACGCGCCTGTAAAACATGGGCTAAATCTTGACAACTTTGGGTAATAGAAACATTTGTGACTTGGATTTTCTCAGCATCTAAGCGAAAGGTATTACCAATTTGACGA
Organism: Nostoc sp. FACHB-190; assembly: GCF_014696905.1. Lineage (NCBI taxonomy): Bacteria > Bacillati > Cyanobacteriota > Cyanophyceae > Nostocales > Nostocaceae > Nostoc > Nostoc sp. FACHB-190. The sequence continues at coordinate 33,337 of NZ_JACJQW010000023.1, read as the reverse complement.
TAACTTGATTGCCAACGGGTGTAGTATAGCGGCATTTCTGGGCATGGTGGTAGTCTACCAGTGATTTCTGTGGTTGGGCGATCGCTTTCTTCACCAATCTGAAGCGTCACAGCAAACCCTTGGTTAAAACTAACGTCTCCAAATTTCAAAACCACTAACTTAGCCATGACCAATAAAAAATTTTAAATTTTATCGAAAATTGCCGAGTACTAATTTAAATCTAGCCCCTAGCCTCTAGCCCCTAGCCCCTAGCCTCTAGCTTGTTTTTCAAATCATAAATTGTTCTCTCACACTCATATCATTTAACGAAATTTCGACGCTAAATTGTTCTTGAATGTCTCCCCGAAATTGCAATTGAATGTAATTATCTGCGCTGCGGGCTTGGGCTTCTAAAAATACTGCGCCTGACTCATCTAATACTGTGAGTTTTACACCTTCTGGCAAATAAACTTGATTAGTCGTGGGGTGCAGTTGCAAACGAATACTGGTTTTATTTTCTTCTGGGCTAATTTCGACAATCAACATTAAGGGTTGATGAGCAATTTGAATACCCAAATCAATGAGTTTTGCTCTTTTAGTAGTTTGTGACTGTTGGTTAGCCGATGATTCTTCCGTGGTTACACTACCACGAAAAGCATAATTAGGTCTAGAATCTAACAATTCTCTTAAAGCTTCCACTGTTTGCCAGCCTGCATCCACTTGACCGATAAACCATTGGCTTAAATTTACTAAAGCTTTAGCTGGAGAAGCTTGTAATTGGGCGATGCGGTCAATTAATGCTTCTAGAGGTTGTAGTTGATGCAATGGTAAAAATTCATCATGCACACTCCGCATAAACCCTAATATATGGGCTTCATGGAGAGATTCATCTACTTGCACCACTACATAACCTACTCTGTCCTCCCAAGTTTCAGGCGGAATGAAACAAGTTTGTTCATTTAATTTGACTGGGCGACATTCTAAACGACCAACAGAGGTAATTTCTAGGTCAGCTACGTTACTACATAACTGCATTATTGGGTTCCAACTATCGCCAACGTTGCGGTTGGTGGGAATTTCCATTAATTGCAAATACTCATTCACCACCCAGACGGCCAATGTATTTAATCGTACTTGTTCCGCTTTGGTTGAGTTTGGTTGTTGATGGGCAAATCTTTCAGCCATCTTACAAGCGGCTTGAGTGATAGGCAACGTGATGCCTAAATCATCTACTCTCTGGGTGGTGCGAGTCATAATGTTATACCTAGTGTTCAGGACTGTGTTGTAGTATCTATCGCCCAGGCTCAATAAATTTATGCCACAAAATCAAGAAATAAAAGAAATATCCTGATATTTTTGTGTATTCATAAATTTGTGCTATTGCAAGGCAAAGATATATAAAGTTTGTATGAAGCGGTTGCTGTTAATTACAGAAAGATTTTCCCCGGATGTGGGGGGTTTGGCTAGGAGTGCGACAAGGCTAGTAGGGACGCTGTGTCAGTTGGGTATAGCAGTTGATGTTGTTACCTGGAGTCGTTATCTACAACCGGGGGAAGTTCTACCACCGGAAAGTATAGATGGCAAATCCCGTGTTTATCGTATTGGGCTATACCGTAATTGGGATATGACTATGCCCCATACTTTAAATGTGCTGGAATGGTTGCATTCTTGTTGGCATTATGATGCAGTGTGGGGGCATTATGTATTTCCAAGCGGTTTTTTAGCAACTTGGTTTGGGGGAATGCAAGGAATACCCAGCACTGTTAGCGCCCGTGGTAATGATATTGATAAAGAAATGTTTCCCCCTGGTGATTTTGCCCGTTTGCAATGGACGTTGCAACAAACTCAAGTCATTACGGCTGTGAGTGCTGATATGTCGCGCAAAATTCAGCTATTGAGTGGGAGAAATGATGTGTTGGTGTTGAAAAATGCCGTAGATACAGAAATTTTTGCCCCTCAGTCGATACAAACCAGTCAAATTACCCCCCTTAATCCCCCCTTTCCAAGGGGGGAAATAAGCAAATCTAGTTCCCTCCCCTTGGAAAGGGGAGGGTTAGGGTGGGGTAACAAGAGTGATACGATAACTGGCGTGTATACCGTAGAGTCGGCAGTAGGGAAAATTAATAGGGAATCTTTAGGAATTGCGCCAGAAGAAGTAGTATTAGGGTTTTGTGGAGAATTGCGGGAGAAGAAAGGACAGCAATTTTTATTAAATGCTTTAACCACAGTACGAAATCAGCGTCCAGCTTATTTATTGATTATCGGTGAAGTACGGGCTTCTCAGGAATCTGTGCTGCAAGTTTATGCAACTCAATACCCAGAACATGCACAAAGAATTATTATGACGGGACATTTACCTGATATTCAAGCTGTGGCGGCGCATTTACAATTGTGTGATGTGTATCTCCAGCCTTCACTGTGGGAAGGAATGCCAAATGCACTTTTAGAAGCAATGGCTTGTGGTTGTTGCTGTATTGCTAGTGATGCGGGGGGTATCACTGAAGTAATTACACATGGTGAAGATGGTTTTATTTTGCCGCGATCGCAACTGCATAAATTAGGTGAAGCTGTTTTAGAATGTTTGACAATGCCCAGCACCCTCAAATCTCAAATTACTCAAGCTGCACGCGATCGCATCCTCAAAGAATATTCTATCCCTCAAGAACAACAGCGACTGCAAATTGTTCTCGACCGTCTTTTAAAAAACTAAGGGTGAAATCAAGTCAAAAGTCAAAATGCAAAATCAAATCAGCAAACTACCCTATCCCCCTTGTCTCCCTTGTCTACCTTGTCTCCCTTCTCCCCTTCCTCAACCCCCAACTCGGTATAAGCTGCAATTAAAGCCTCACCTGCCAGTTGCCAAGTATAATGCTGTTCTATTCGCCCTCTAGCATTAGCAGCGAGATAAGTTGCTAATTCTGGTTCATTTTGTAAGCGCAAGACTGCATCTTTTATAGCTTTGGCGGAACTGGGTTTAACTAACAAAAAATGTACGCCATCTTCTCCAAGTTCTCGCACTACTGGTAAATCACTAGCAATTACAGGTGTACCTGTCGCCATTCCTTCTAAAATCTTCAGTGGACAGCAGCCTTGAATTAAGTTGCGATCGTTTGGTGTTAAAGGTGCCAAAATCACATCAGCATGATGAATATATTGAACTAATTCTTGCTGTGATATTGGTTCTAGTATTTTAAACTGTTCAGCAACTTCTAATTTCACAGCCAGTTGTTTTAAAGTTTTAATTTGGTCATATCTGGCTTGTCCAATTACCGTTAAATCAGCAGGAATCTCGCGGTTGATTAAAGCTAAAGCTTCAATTGCTAAATTTACACCTTGCCACGGTGACAAAGTACCAAAATATATGAGATTGATAGATTGATTGTTTAAATTTTGGTTTTTTCCAGAGTAGGTAAATACATCCAAATCTACCCCATTAGGAATTACTCGAATTTTATTATCTGATATACCCCGACTTTGTAAATATTCTGAGGTAATACTACTGGGTGTGATAATTAAATCTGCTACTGCTAGACAAATTTGCTCTTGAGTATATAACTTATGTAAAAGCTCTTGATCATCCACAACATTTGGGTAGCGATATTTCAGCTCTATGGAAGGTAGTCCATTCACTTCAAAAATTAATTTTTGACAATATTTCTGTTTATTTTGTGCAATTACAAATCCTTCATAAATTGAACGAATATGTATAACTTGAAATTGCTTGTCTTGCAACCATAATTTCAATAAATGACGAAAATTCAAAATTCGCTGAATCAAATTATCTCCGCAAGCAGCTAAAGCTGTGTGTGCAACTTGTGGATAAATCTCTTGACTATCTATACATTCTCTGGTTGGTGAAACTGTTACTAAGTCGATACCATCAAAAGCAGTTCCTACAGCTTGAGCAAATGCTGTAATATGAATTGCTGCTCCTTTTGGTGCGGGTACAGTATCAAATGAAATATAAGCTATTTTTGATTGCTTCATAAATATATAGATGGCAGGTAGGCATTTTTAGCTAAACTTTCAATTAACCTATAGTAATCCTCAATCATTTGTGAAATTCTCTTTCTTTTCCTCTTTCTCTTTCTTTGTGTCCTACCCTTCGGGAAGCCGCTATCGCGTCTATGCGCCCTTTGCGGTTCGTTAAAAAGAATACTTTTTCACAACTCAAATAGGATTGCTATAGAATATAGTCGTGAATACCAACCTTACACATACTGCAAATATCAGATACAATTGCTCTATTTTGATAATTGAGTATAATCAAGGTAAAAGCAAAGTATAATTTATTAAAAAATATTTCAAAATATTGAAATAGATTGAAAAATTACTTTTTTTAACAAAAATCAAATAAATTCTATTAAAGCTGATTTAGTTGTAAATAATATGCCTATTGATGTAAAACAATTCCGGCAAAACTTGACTTATACAGCGCAAGCATCAATTAAGCAAGTAATAGCTGATTTGCAAGAGATAGCAGAGATTGATCACCTTGCCGAACTGAAACAAAAAGAATATGGCAAAAAGGCATTAAATTACTTTTGGGGAATATTAATTGCTGTTATTTTGATAATTGTTGGCTCTATTATTATACCTGATGCTCAATTATTAGGTGTGCTGATCCTCTTATTAACTTTAGCAATTTTTGGGCTGGCGATCGCTTTTATTTTGGCATTAGTCAAGCGGTCAAAGTTCGGTAGAATCAACGTGATTAATTATCGTTACCAATCTACACAAAAAATCTTACAAATGTTAGCGAGAGATATGGATACAAATGCAACTATTGATTTGCATCTATCTTTTAAAATAACTGAAAAAAACGAGCATAAAATCAGTACCACACCCCACCCTAGTAAAACTGATTGGAAAATAGATAATTATCAACATGAATGGATGAAAATTCAAGGACAGTTTTTAGACAAGACTCGCTTTGAATTATCTGCAACTTCTTTATCTAAAAAGCAATACGGCTGGAAACGTGGTAGCAGTGGTAAAAATAAATATAAATCAAAAATTAAATCTGGAGGATTAGATATTCACTTAAATATGGTCTATCCTCAGCGTCGCTATGGTGCAATCAAAGTTTTAAAAGACGAAATTGATGGAGCATTAAAATTACCAAAATTATCTAATCTGCGAAACTTAAGATTAACCGATAAATCTATGCAGCTTGCAGTTAGAATAGCCCCTAATGTCGCTGACAATCAAGAGGAAATATATCAAACAGTTACAGCGATGTTTTTAAGCCTTTATCAAGTGCTGAATCTAGCAAAAGCTTTGTCTAAATAAATACAGCATTTTTCAGTTGAGTACAGTACAAGTTTATATGGACTAGAGACTAGATGAATGTACTTTATTGGAATGAAAAACGCAATAATACAAACTGTTAGTAGTAGTATCTATAGCAATCCTAAAATAATTTATAAACCTCTTTCTCCCTTGTCTACCCTGTCATCCTTGTCTCCCTTGTCTCTGTTGTTCACATATCAAATAGAAATACTATAGTGATCAAGATACTACAATAGACTGATAATGATTAAACAAACTTAAAAGCAGGTGAAATATGCAGTTAGAAATCAAACCACACCATTACACACCTGAAGAATATTTAGAACTGGAAGAGAAAGCAGAATTTAGGAATGAATATCGTGATGGAGAAATTATTCCCATGACTGGTGGTACTACTAATCATAATAAAATTGCTTTGAATTTAGCTGTATTTCTAAAAATGATATTGAAGGCTCAAGATTATGAAATATATATCAGTGATGTCCGCTTATGGGTTCCTCGATATCGCCAGTATACTTATCCAGATGTGATGGTAATTGCTGGAGAACCTGTGTATACAGGAACAAATACGACTACTGTGATGAACCCTTGTTTAATTACCGAAGTTTTATCAAAATCACCTAAAAACTATGACCAAGGTGATAAATTTACTTATTATCGCTCAATTCCTGAGTTTAAGGAATATATTTTAATTGACCAGTATAACTATCATGTTATGCAGTATGTTAAAACTGCTGAAGGTCAATGGTTATTTACTGAGACTGAAACTCAATCAGCAACTTTATCGATTCAAACACTTAATGTTGAAATTACATTGAGTGATATTTATGAACGAGTTAATTTTACGGACAACAATGAAGAAAGCTAAACTAAATCTATGAAGAATAGAGTTTTAAAAATTGCAACTTTAGTTTTTTTGATTACCGCTATTTTAGGCTGTAGCAATGCAAGTAACAAGACTGTAGAACAGCCAAATCAAGTAAATAGTCCTCCTGTGGCTGAAAATACAACTAATGTAGCCACGCGGACTGATAAAATTAAAATTAAAACCGAAACTGGGACAGATTTATTTGAACTTAAGCCGCAAGCAGATGGCGCTAAATTAGTTGATGGAAAAGAGCAAGAAATAGCTAGAATTAAATCAGAAAAATCTGGTAAATTAAAATTTAAAAATCCTGCGGATAAAACTTTGGGTTATGTAGTTACGGAAAAAGGGTCTTGGAAGTTAGAAAATTCTAGTCAAAACCAAGATTTATATAGTTTGAAAAAACAGAGTAATGGTGATTATGGCTTAGAAGATGGAGGGAAAAAATTAGTTTATCAGATTAAATCAAATGATAAAGGTATCGAAATTTTAAAACCTAATAAACAGCTAGTTTATCAAATTAGAATTAAAGAAGGTAAGACGGCTTTAAGAAATCCATCAGGTAAAACCGTGTTTTATACCAAATCAAGCATTTCACCAATTGCATTTGCTTGTTTTGGCTTTGATGTTCTCAACCGCGAACAGCAAGCAGCCTTAGCTTATGCAGTCAATTTAACAGGAGGACAATAGACTTTGCAAATACAGCTAACTTGGATAGATCCAAATACAGGCGATCGCAGAGAACCAGTCTTAGAAACCCCAGTGGCTATTGGTAAACAATTTAATGCCATGCCACAGCAAATTTATGAACAAAGAGTTTCTCGAATAGTTATCGAGGATGACTTAATTGCAGATTACCATGCTTTGATTGACTGGCAAAATCAAGAGTTGATAATTATTAACCAAAATACAAATAATTCTATCAAAATTAACGATACTCAGTTAACTAATGGTATCTTGCAAAATGGCGATCGCATTCAAATTGGCAGTTGTGAAATTGTCGTCAACTTTGCCAATCTAGGAGAGTGCGATCGCATGGTAGGCTTTTTATTTAAACGCCGTTGTGGACGCACCGATAGAACCAAATGCCCTGACTGTAATACATCTTATGATGATGATTATGCCTATTATCCCGAATATGGTAGTTACCGTTATTGGGGTAGTAGTTACTATCATGACCGCGATAACTATTCATACAACCACGAAACAGGTAATGTAGACTTTACCGAAGCTGATGCTGTCAGTTTTGAAGCAGAAAGAGATAGCGATTTTGAAACCAATATGGGAGCAAGTTGAATGTGAAGGGGGTGGGGAGTGGGGAATTATTAGTTAATAAAAAATGACAAATGACAATTGACAAACACTTGGTTAATTTACGCCCTTGGGGGTGGTTGGGGACATTTAAATCGGGCTTTGGCTTTGGGGAGAATTGCCGCTAAAGATAGAAAAGTTACGATTATTACTAACAGTCCATACGCCTTAAAAATCAATCATGAAAATTGCATAGTAAATTGGATTTCTGAACAGGCTGGTTTTTCTACAACTTGTCAGCAAGTACGAGAAATCATCTTGAATACTCAATGCGATCGCCTAATTATAGACACTTTTCCTAGAGGCTTAGGCGGTGAACTCGCAGACATCTTACCGCAGTTGCAAGCCACACCACGCATTTTAATTCATCGAGATATCAACCCAGACTATGTAAACGCTAAAAATTTGCGGTCTTTTGTCGCCCAGAACTACGATACAGTGATTGTTCCCGGTGAAGGGCAAGATTTACCCTTGGCTGACTTACCAAATGTGCAGCATACAGCCCCTTGGTTAATTCGCAATTGTGAAGAATTACCGGATAGAATGAGTGTGCGATCGCATATTTTCAAAGTTAACCCAGATATCAAAACGATTTTAGTTTGTGCAGCCGGGAACGCTTCAGAATTGTCTTTCTTTGCCCAACTCACCCTGTGCTTACAGCAAAATTTTCCCCATTGTGTAGTCAGAATTTTAGCGGCTAATTGTCCCGCAGATATTCCCGAAACTTTATGGATATCGCACCATCCAGGAATTGAATGTCTAGCGGCTGCTGATATTGTTGTTGGTGGCGCAGGATATAACACAGTCTACGAATGTGTGGCTGTGGGTGTACCTTTGGTAGCATTTGCCTTTCAAAGATTGTACGATCGCCAAGCCAAAAGAGCTAATCAAGTTTACAGGGTACAAAATATACAACAGGCCATTACAACCGTCAGCACACTGTTAGACAGAATAGAGGTGACAAGAAATTTGTCTATGCCAACTTATATTAACGGTGCTGTCCAAGCACTACACTACATCTCAGCTTGAAATTCTCCTTGAAACTAACCTTGTGGTAGCAATCTTGCAGAAGCTTAGGATAGAGTTTTAGCCAAGCCATAAACAATGGCCATGTGTGGATCACTGCTACACCTGCGATCGCCGGTTGAACCAGCGAAAATAGTCAAAGTTACAACAAGTTTGAAGTTCAAGGAAGTTGTGATTAACCTACGCTTTGCCACCTCTGCTGATTTGGATCTGCTACGACATTGGGATGAACAGCCTCATGTGATGGCTTCAGATCCTAACGATGACTGGAACTGGGTAGTAGAACTGGAAAAAACCCCTGATTGGAGAGAGCAATTGATTGCTGAAATCGATGGTCGTCCCATTGGATTTATCCAGATCATCGATCCGGCTCGTGAGGAAAGCCATTATTGGGGAGATGTTGCAGAAAATCTGCGGGCTATCGATATCTGGATTGGGGAAGAGTCAGATTTAGGCAAAGGCTATGGAACAAAAATGATGCAGTTAGCCCTGGCTCGATGTTTTGCCGAGCCATCGGTAGCAGCTGTAATTATTGATCCACTTGCCAACAATACCCGCGCCCACCGCTTTTATGAACGTTTTGGCTTCCAATTTGTTGAATACCGAAGATTCGGTGAGGATGAGTGCTTTATTTATCGTCTTAATCGACTAGACTGGCAACATAACAACCCTGCTGACCATAGTAGTTCATGATAATGATCGATTTCTTTTAAATATCTACATTAAGCATTTAATTGAATTTACTTTACCAGTCGTTATAGAAGAGTTATAAGTTATAAGTTATGAGTTTATACCTTAACTTTTAAGCATTACCTGTACTGAATCGTGAATCTAACTCGACTGATTCCCATTTTTGATAATTCCGTTACTAGCTGGGCTGTAGAGGCGCGGCTGTTGCGTTGGTTAACCTTGATTTGGTTATTTTTTGGGTTAATTGTGCTGTATTCAGCATCTTACCCAGTTGCCGACGCGCGTCAAGGCGACGGATTATATTATTTCAAACGTCAGATTATCTGGGTGATAGTTTCGCTAATCGTCTTTAACTTGATTGTGAATCTGCCGTTACGCAAAATTTTGCGGGTATCTCATTGGTTTTTAGGACTGTTTTTACTGTTAATTTTCGTGACTCTTGTCCCAGGTTTAGGTAAAAAAGCGTTTGATGCAGCGCGTTGGATAGCCATTGGCCCCATCCCTATCCAACCATCAGAATTAATCAAACCTTTTTTAGTGTTGCAAAGTGCCAGACTTTTTGGACAATGGGAACAAATACCTGGGCGAGTGCGTTTGACTTGGTTGTTAATTTTTGGGTTGGTACTTTTGGGCATTCTTGCCCAACCTAACTTGAGTACAACTGCACTTTGCGGGATGACAATTTGGTTAATTGCCTTAGCGGCTGGATTACCTTATAAATATTTAGCTGGCACAGCAATAGGCGGAGTGTTATTAGCCGTACTCAGTATTAGCATCAAAGAATATCAGCGCAAGCGGGTGATGTCTTTTCTCAATCCCTGGGCAGATGCAACAGGTGATGGCTATCAGTTAGTTCAAAGTTTACTCGCTGTTGGTTCTGGACAAACTTGGGGCGCTGGCTATGGCTTTTCGCAGCAAAAACAATTTTTCTTACCCATTCAAGATACCGACTTTATTTTTGCTGTTTTCGCCGAAGAGTTTGGTTTTGCAGGTGGTATCGCCCTGCTGCTGATGTTAGCAGTGTTTACCACTTTGGGATTAATTGTGGCGATGAAAGCCAAAAATCCCGTTAATCGTTTAGTGGCGATCGGTGTCACTATTGTGATGATTGGACAATCTTTATTACATATCGCCGTTGCGACAGGCGCTTTACCAACTACAGGCTTACCCTTACCGATGTTTAGTTACGGTGGTAATTCGATGATTGCTAGTTTAGTTGCGGCTGCATTGTTAATTCGGGTAGCCAGGGAAAGCAACGAAGCTGAGGTTGTACCGTTACGCCGAACTCCATCGCGGCGAAAGTTATATAGGTGATAGGTTATTGCCAAGATTCGCCATCATTAATTTATAGAATATCTGAGAGTGGATGCGATCGCACCCACTTCTTTTTTACAAATTTTCTACTTTTAACTGCGTGTCTGTGTTTTGCCATGCGGTAATAAATTCAGTCTGCGTCAATTTAGCTGCATCATCTTTACCTTGGGCTTGCAAACTTGCTTGCAACCCAAACAAAGACCTTCCATTATGGGGATACTTTTCTAAATCAGCACGAAACACTTTCTCGGCTGTAGCATAATCACCCTTGGCTAACAGCACACCCCCTAATGCTTCTCTGGTGGGCAAATACCAATCTGGTGGTTCTACATAATCAAGGGCATCTTCCGCTACTACTGCTTGTTCTAAGTATCTAATTGCCAAATTGTAGTTATGATTAGCTTTGGCAATTTTGCCCTCCAGAACTTTTTGCGCGATATAAAGAATGCGATTAGCAGGAGTAAAGCCAATAGTCACCCCAGGCGGAAGTTTTTGGATTGCAACTTGTAAGGCGCTGCTTTCATCCGCCGCACTTTGCAGATTGCCTGTAGCTGTATAAGCTAAACCTTGGGTAAAATGCCAAAGTGCTGTGGTTGTTGGCAAAGTCGCATCTGGTGGTGGAGTGTGTAAAATTGCATCCCAATCATTGAACCTGGCCTGTATCAGCATTTTACTGCCCAAAAATCCCTCAACCAGAGGTATATGAGAACCCAGAGAATTAGCGTGGGCAATTAACGTATCAGCAGCTTGGAGTGCATCTTGATATCTACCCGCCATACTACTAGCCACCATGAGAAAATGTACATTGTGGCTAAAGTACATTTGGGCATAAAATCCCTGAATTTTATTTTTACTGATATAAGCAGCATCTTCGGCGATCGCTTGTGCATTTGATCGCATTGCCCCTTGATAATCTCCCACACGAAAATAAATATGGCTAGGCATGTGTACCAAATGTCCAGCAGCTGGAACGAGTGTTTCCAACCGTTTCGCACTGGCGAGGGCAAGTTCTGGATGCAGAGACGCTTCTACCGCATGAATATAGTAGTGATTTGCCCCCGGATGATTGGGATTTCGTTGCAAGACCGATTCTAAAACAGTGACAATTTCTGTTGTATCTGCTTGTGGCTGACCATCATGTGTCCAAAGTTGCCAGGGATGCAAATCCATCAAACTTTCTGCAAACAAAGTGGCTGCATCCAAATCATCAGGATATTTTTGGGTGAGATTTGCCATCGCTTGGGCATAGTCCACCTGTAATTCCTGCAAATCTGCATCAGGATTGGCAGCATAACGCTTTGCCAAAGCCGCAATATAATCTTGTTCGGGAACTGGTGCTTTCTCTGCCAGTGTCAAAGCTTGTTGTATTGCCTGATATGCCGTTTGTTCCTTTTCAGTAGTAATAACGGCGTTTATATTCGGCCCTAAAGCTAAAGCAATACCCCAGTAAGCCATTGCCATTTCTGGGTCAAGTTCCGCCGCGTGTTCAAAAGAACGCACCGCTTCATCATGATTAAAGCCGTAAACTAAGTTTAATCCCTGGTCAAAAAACTGTTGTGCTTCAGGATTTTGGGTGGAAACTGGATGATGATAAGTCCCTAAGCCAGGAATTAAGTTATATGAGGGTTTTGCTTCTGCAAGTACCTCACTGGGAAAGATGAACGTTAGTATGAGTACCCAAACTATTAATAAGTATCTCATAGCAATATTCCCATTTTTGATTACTATTTAGTATTTAGATTACAGTGACTGGAAAAGAATATATGCGTCTTGTATGAGTCAGAATCGCGATCGCTTTTCCCCGCCTTTCATCACATTTATTCAACTCTTATTTCTCTGAGACCTCTGTGCCTCTGTGGTTCGTTATTCCTCTAAAAACAAATAAGGTTCCAGAATGCTCATACCTGAAACCTTTAATTTATAGCTTTTTTACACTTAGTGCGGATGAAAGGACTTGAACCTTCACTCCTCTCGGAACTAGAACCTAAATCTAGCGCGTCTGCCAATTCCGCCACATCCGCATCAGTCAACTACCCTAGTATAGCATATTCTTCCAGGAAGAGAAACACTAAAAGGATGAAGTTTAAATAATTAATTATCAGGACTTACGCACAAAGATTATTCGTGGAGATTGGGTGTATGGGTGTAAGAATTTTGAATAAGTAACGCCGTGTGCAACTTTCTCTCAAACCTAACCCCCAACCCCTTCCCTTGTAGGGAAGGGGAGCAAGATTCAAAGCCTCTCTCCGCTTCGGGGAGCCAGCGCCGTGGGCGGGTTTCCCGACTTGAGGCGACTGGCGTGAGAGGTTTGGAGAGGGGTTTCAAGAATAAGTTGCACATCGCGTTAAGTACACCCCTATACCCCTAAACGCCTAAACCCTCACCAAAACCCTTGATTTTTCGTTTTGATGCGTTAGTCCTAATTATGTATACTTCACCCTCATAACATTCCCAAGAATGCTAGATAACTCCCACACGGGGTAGGCGATGCTTGAACCCACACAAAATTTCCCAAGAAATTGTATTTAATTGTGCAGCCCAATCATCAGCTGTGATTTGTTCTTTTCCTTGGTCGCCTAGTAAGGTCACAATTTCCCCTTCTTGAATCTCAGGAAGCTGGCTAATATCAATCATTAACTGATCCATTGTAATTGCGCCAATTTGCGGTACTCGCTGACCACGCAACAACACTTCCATCTTGTTAGAAAGGTTACGTGGTACACCATCCGCATACCCAATAGCCACAACAGCAATACGCATTTGTCTATCAGCCACAAATTGATGACCATAGCTAACACCAGTTCCAGCCGCAATCGTTTTCACCTGGGTAACTCGCGCTTTTACTTGTAAAACAGGCTTTAAGTTAATCTTGCGTTGTAAATGTGGTGCAGGCGCAAGACCGTAAACCCCTAAACCCACTCTGACCATATCGTAGTGCAGTTGGGAATCTGCCAGGGTGGCGGCGGTGTTGGCTAAGTGCAAGCTCGGAATTTTGATGCCGATTTTTTGAATTTGGGCGATCGCCGTTTTAAATCTGCTATGCTGTTCTGCCATAATTGCCGGATCAGGACTATCGGCAGTCGCTAAATGGGAGTAAACACTGGCTATGGTCAAATGTGGTAAGCGTTCTACTAACTGCACAAACTCGGCTGCTACTTGCCAATCAGTCCCTAACCGTGACATTCCTGTGTCCAATTTAATATGTACAGGTACAGGAGAACCGTAGTTAATTGCTTCTAAAATATTGGAAAAAATTAAAGCTTGTTTAGGACTGCACAACGTCGGCTGGAGTTTCCAATGGGCGATCGCATGAATTTGTTCTGGTGTCTGGGTTGCCCCTAAAATTAATATGGGTGCTTGTATCCCTGCTTCTCGTAATTGAATCCCTTCGGGGACTGTCGCCACCCCTAACCAACTCGCACCTGATTGTAATGCTGTTTGCGCGACTGTAACTGCACCATGCCCATAAGCATCAGCTTTTACTACCGCCATCAACTGAGTACGTGGTGATAACAACTGTTTTAGTTGCTTGACATTGTGTGACAACGCCTCTAGGTCAATTTCTACCCACGCACGCTGGGAAAACCACGCATAGGTGTCACACTGTTGATTAGATGCAATACCCGTCATTTGATCACGACTCAGCATATTTCCGTTCTCCTATCACACCACCACTAATAGATATTCATACTCATATAAACTACTTCCGTGTTAATTGAAAAGTTTTTCTTAAGACCAATTGAATGTTTAGATCAGAAGTATTTGAGTTTGGGAAAGATCATCAACCCCAGTTAATAAAAATTTACAAGTGTTGCTTAATACCGCAAATTTCTGCCCAAAATCAGGCTAACTGGCGATTTATCATCAAAATTGTGCCGTGCAACTTAACTTTTCCGACTCTTATTTTCAAATTTCTAATTTAAATACAACAATTATTCAATTATTCCGGAAGTATAATTTATTCTCATCTCCCAAGGAGAAGAGAATCGTGTTAATATATGTAAAACTAATACCTTGAGCGTTAATCAATGGGGAAGGTTTTAGTCTTAAACGCCTCTTACGAACCGCTTAATATTACGAGCTGGCGACGTGCTGCGGTTTTGTTAATTAAAGGCAAGGCAGAACGAGTCGAACACAACGGCAGACTACTTTACGCGGGTTTTCCATTACCAACGGTGATCCGCCTACGTCATTACGTGCGTGTTCCCTATAAGGAAATGCCTCTGACTCGCCGGAACCTCTTGCACCGTGACGGTCACACTTGTCAATATTGCGGCTATACAGGGGATGAGTTGACGTTAGATCATGTCATACCGCGATCGCGTGGTGGTGGCGATACCTGGGAAAACATCGTTACGGCTTGTGTCCGTTGCAATGTAAAAAAGGGCAATCGCACGCCTCAAGAAGCCCACATGCTACTGCGTCATCTACCCCGCCAACCTTACAGCAGCCTCTATTTTGAGGTTAGTAAGCATCTTAAAAGTGGACTGCATCAAGAGTGGCAAAAGTATGTGATAGGTCTTTGACACTAATAATTCCACCCTAGTTAGCACAGCCACAATGACTGATTGTTGGTGTGATGGTTTTGTTTGAGTTGGGGCAACAGTAGGTTAGATTGCTCACATACTACTATGATTGGTGTTGCATCCTATACAGGAGTTGCATCTGCTTATGGGTATGACCCGACAGTAGCTGCAAAAGTAGTGTGCTGGCATCTGCCTAAAGAATTCAACAGTCTTTTATTGTATATCCATAAACCAAAAAAATCTAGACTTGAGTCAAAAATTCTCTCCAACTGAGAGAATGGTCTAGGGAAGGGAAAAATTAGAGTTTGATCACAAAGCTGAAACATTGATTTTCTGCCGTTATATGTAATTTGGCAGAACTTCATAAAATTTTGCCGGGTTATCTTGACAAAAAATACACCAAGATACGTATCCCAAGTATTCTATATTTTTGCGAAGATCAAGATGTGTGGCTAAATCAGTAAAACCCTGATTGTAACTTTCTCAATCAATCCAGCCTCACACTTAACAAAGATGTTTTCTATGCAACTAAATTCTTCCTTGAAGCAGTCAGAGAGTTTTTCATTGACCACAGAACCCAATCCAGAAGATGCTGAGGTAGACCACCAAGAAGTAGTTGAACTACCTCTGAATCGGCCATCCTTACCAGCATCTACCAGCGATGGGGTGAGTGTTTATCTCAGTCAACGTAACAATTCCTTAACTTTTCAAAAAGCAGAGGAACTACAAAAGACCTTATTAGCCCATAGACATGAGCGCCAGCTAATTATTTTGCAGGATTTTCCTGACCCTGATGCGCTCTCATGTGCGTGGGCTTACCAGCTAATTGCTCAACAATATGATATTAAGTGTGAAATTATTTATGCTGGGACGTTGAGCCATCAGGAAAATATTGCCTTAGTCAAGCTGACAAATTTACCTGCACAGCGTTGGACACCGCAAAACGTCAAATCTAAAGATTTGTCTTGTTATCAAGGTTTTGTACTCATTGATAACCAGGGAACCACCAGTCAGTTATTAGCGACTGTACAGCATTCAGGCATACCCTTAGTAGCAGTGATTGACCATCACAGCTTACAATCAGAACTTAAATCAGAGTTTGTTGATGTCCGTCCTTATGTCAGAGCGACAGCAACGATTTTTACTCAGTATTTGCAGTCAGGTTTATTGGCTTTAGACAGCAGCATTAGCCAACACGTAAAATGTGCTACAGCCTTGATGCACGGCTTGAGATCGGATACAAATCGACTGATGCAAGCACAAGAAGAAGATTTTATGGCGGCTGCTTACCTGAGTCGATTTTATGATGCTCAATTATTAAACGCGATTCTCCAGGCGAACCGTTCTAAGCGAGTGATGGATGTAATTGAGCGATCGCTAAAAAATCGTATAGTGCAGAATAACTTTTCCATCGCCGGCGTTGGTTATCTGCGCTACGACGACCGCGATGCGATTCCCCAAGCGGCTGATTTCTTAGTCACAGAAGAAAACGTCCACACCGCCGTAGTTTACGGTATCGTTCACGATGAAGACGATGAACTCGAAGTTGTCATCGGCTCCCTGCGAACCACCAAACTCACCCTCGACCCCGATGAATTTATCAAAGAAGCCTTTGGTCAAGACAGCACCGGACGCTTTTTTGGCGGTGGTAGAACCAGTGCGGGTGGTTTTGAAATTCCAATGGGTTTCCTCTCAGGTAGTAACGAAAATCCAGCCTACGCCAAGATGAAATGGGAAGTTTTTGACGCTCAGATTAAACAGAAATTACTGAAGTTAGTTAACCCTAAAGATAACCCAATTCAGTCAGAGTAAATCTTGCGATTGAAGACAGGATAAAGTTGAACTTAATTTAAATTGGCAGCCAGAAATTTATTTCTTGGCTGTTTATTTACTTTATGCTATGAACTTGAGTAAATGGTGTCCGATTTACTTTTCGCTGCTATAGGACTCATATTTGATTTGGGAAAAAAATCAGTACATTCAGATCAGCCTTCTGTCCTACTCCCGACTCCTCATTCCCTATTCCCTACCTACACAAATAAATTCAGAAATCAAACCGGATTCCCATAGACTATTCCATCAGTTTAATTTGCTGATTAGCTGTGGTTTGCGCCTTTAACATTGCTTGCTGTAATGATTGTTGTCCCAACAAAGCACTGACAAATTGATTATCAAAATTATTCATAATAGCTGCGGGATATTTACCAACTTGCCACGGTGTTGCATAATTCACCCCTGCAACCAATGGTTTTCGCAGAATATCTTTGTCATAGCCTAATTTTTGTGCTACCGATTTTCTGGTTGGTAATGCAAATCCTGTAGCTGTCCATTTTTGCATTCCGGCTTTACCAGTTAGGTAAGAAATCAACTCCCAAGCTGCTGCTTTTTGCTGAGATTGCTTGTTCATCACATAGGCGACAGTAAACACCATTGTGCCTTTTTGATTGTTAATGGTGGGTAATTCTGCTGTGGCAAATTCTAGTTGAGGAAAGGTTTCTTGGAGATAAGGAATCGCCCAGTTACCTTCAATCACCATTGCGACTTTACCCTGTCCAAACATTTCGCTACCTGAGTTTGTCCCAACATCAGATTTTTGGGCGGATGATTTATCTTTTTGATACTGGTCGATAACTAATTGTAAGCCTTGTAAACTTTGTTCGCTGGCAAAGGTAGCGTAACCGTTCTCATCAATAACACGTCCATTAAAGGCTTTAATTTTATATACTTGTCGTGCTAATTCAGGTAATTCACCAAAACCATATTTGTTGAGCTTGCTTGTTAGTTTTTGGGAGTAAGAACGCAGTTCTGACCAATTTGTTGGAGGACTATTTAAGCCCACCGCATTCAAAGATTTTGTGTTATAAAAAAGAGCTAATGTAGAATAGTCTTTTGGTAGCCCATAAATATGGTTTTGATATTTAAAGCTATCTAACAGGGTAACTTCAAAGTCTTCTATGTCAAATTCTGGTTGAATGTAATTATCTAAAGGTTCCAAAACATTTTGACTCATCAAAAAAGGCGCTTCCAGTGCATCAAGATAAAATACATCAGGGGCTGCGTCTCCAACCAAACGGGTTTTGATGACATCCATATATTGGTCGGAAATAACTTCATATTTAACTTTGATGTTGGGATGCTGGGCTTCAAAGTCTTGTAGAACTTGTTTTAATAGCTTTTGCTCAACTTGAGAACCAGCCCAGCCACTCAGTTTAACGGTGACTGCTTTGGTTGTTGTTAATGGTAGCTGGTGACAGCTAATAAAAGCGATCGCCATCACTAGAACTACACCCAAAAATTTCCCCAAGTTGATTCTTTTCACAGATGGATGACATGAGTTTTCACTTCACTTATATCGTCTGTTGCTCAAGACAGATGTTTAATAAATCTGAATTTTTGTTGAGAATAAGCAAGATAAAATAACAAAAAATTATAACCAAAACTGCGCTGAGGTGCGTTACTTCAAAAACAACTATGGATTCTGTTCAGCTTGAAACTGCTGCTTCTCTGACTCTGGAAACTCTGGAAATACCCCAGATTGTTACCCCACCAACTACTCTTGTTCCAACTCCCAAACCTGCTTTTCGTTTTCCCAAGGATGCTATTCGGACTAGTTTACGCGCCTCTACAGTGGATGCTGTTTTAGCAACAGTTTTTTCGATAACTACAGGCGGTATTTTACTTAGCAATTTCCTTGTGGAATTAGATGCTAGTCCGGTGGTGTTTGGGTTGTTATCTTCTATACCCATGTTGGTGAATCTGATTCAGCCTTTGGGTGCTTATTTATCAGAACGTACTACTAGCCGTTTTCGCTATGCGCTGGGGATATACGGAACATCTCGATTATTGTGGCTAATTTTAGCGATCGCTATTGCTATTTTTAGTTGGGGCAGTATCACTTCTCAACAGTTAGTTGTATTAACCTTGTTGATTGTTTTAGCCACTCATCTTTTAGGCGGGTTGGGGTGTGCATCTTGGATGAGTTGGTTAGCCATAATTGTTCCCCGAAGATTGCGCGGTAGGTATTTCGGGATTCGCAACAGTGCGGTTAGCTTGACTAATTTAATTTGTATGCCTTTGGCTGGTTTAATCGTATCTCATTGGGATGGTGGAAATATTCAAGGCTATGGAATAGTGCTGTTAATTGGGGTGATATTTGGCATTGTTAGTATTGGTTGCCAATATTTCAAAATAGACATCAATCCTCAATTGCAAAATTCTTTAGCTTCCATATCTCCAAACAACACAACAGATGAATTAGTTGCATTACCTACTATTAGTATTTGGAAAAACTACAATTTTTTAATATTTCTGATTTATATCAGTTTATGGATGTTTGCTGTTCATTTGAGCGCACCCTTCTTTAACCTTTATATGTTAGATACTTTGAATATAGATGTTAGTTGGGTAACGCTGTACGGCAGTTTACAGGCTGGCGCAAATTTATTGATGCTGATTTGGTGGGGCAAATTAGCAGACCGGGTAGGCAATTTACCTATTTTAATTTTTGTGGGAATTTTGGTAGGGCTGACACCAATTTTGTGGTTGGGAATTAATGCCAGTCAACTTGATATTTGGGTATGGTTGCCACTTTTACATATTTTGGCTGGCATAACTTGGGCAGCAATTGACTTGTGTAATAACAATTTGCAACTAGCGATCGCACCTATGAAAAATCAGTCAATTTATTTTGCGATCGCGGCTGCGGTTGCTGGTGCTAGTGGCGCTTTAGGCACAACTATCGGCAGTTTTATCGCTCAATTTGCCCTGTGGGGCGGCTTACTTGGCTTATTCGCCCTCTCTGGCTTGTTGCGCCTAGCTGCACTTGTACCACTGTTTTTTGTGCAAGAACCAGGAAGGTAAGGGAGTTGGGAGTTGTGAGTGGGGAGTTATGTATTTGTTCTTGCGATCACCCTATTCCCTACTCCCTATTCCCTACTCCCTCATTACTCAACTGCTGTAGAACTCAACGTCATCGACTCCCACAGCATCATCGAAGGGGCTGTTGTAACTGGTTGATGTAAAGCAATTAGCTGTGCTAAGGTTTTCTTTAACTGAGTACGAGGCACAATCTCGTCTACAAAGCCATGCTTGAGTAAATCTTCCGCAGATTGAAAATCTTCTGGTAATTTTTCGCGGAGGGTTTGCTCAATGACGCGCCGACCAGCGAAACCGATTGTAGATTTGGGTTCTGCCAAAATAATATCGCCTAACATGGCAAAACTAGCGGTTACGCCGCCTGTGGTCGGGTTGGTCAATACGGGAATGTACAATAATCTGGCTTCACGATGGCGGTCTAAAGCTGCGGAGATTTTTGCCATCTGCATCAGGGAAAGCATACCTTCCTGCATTCTCGCACCGCCAGAGGTGCAGACAATAACTACAGGGTAACGTCGTCCGGTGGCTTGTTCAATTAAGCGGGTGATTTTTTCGCCAACAACGGAACCCATACTACCACCCATAAACCGGAAGTCCATTACTCCCAAGGCTACAGGCATTCCGTTGATTTGTCCTAAACCAGTTTTTACCGCATCTACAAGACCGAGTTTGGTTTCCATTTCCCGCAGGCGATCGCTATAAGGTTTGCGATCGCGAAATTGTAAGGGGTCGGTCGGGCGCAAATGCTCATTTATCGGTTGCCAAGTATTGCTATCTATCAATTGGCGGATGCGTTCATCACTATCTACCCGATTATGATGTCCACATTCGACGCAGACCATTTGATTAGCTCTCAAATCTTTTGTATAGGTTAAAACACCACACTGAGAACATTTATGCCATAGCCCGTCAGCAATTTCCCGTTCTTGTCGTTCCAGGTTGGTAGAGCCTGATTTTTTTCGATTTGCAAACCAATCAAACAGAGACTTTAAACCGCGTGATTCTTCGTTGTTTGCCATTTTTATCTTATTCAAGTGGGGTATGGGTCAAAAACAGTCATTGGTCATAAATCATCTGTCATTAGCCAAGGACAAATGCTTCATGACTACGTAACCAAAATTACGCTTATAAGCAATTCAGACCTTATTTTGCATCTTTGGTTGCCAGCTTAACGAAAATGCTTATACCAATACAAGTCTCTCGCGGATATGATTTTGTAAATGTATTAGTCAAGTCAAGTCCATTGGAACACCAACTCCCGAAAAAAAGATGCTGTTACCCAACCCTAGCGGCAATCTACTGTTTCCATATTTTGTAAATAATTTTGCTAGTTTCTGAGCAGTTAGCATCTGTGGCTTTAGTCTTGCCAAAGGGTCGCTTTCGTTAAGAGGGTAATACAAGTCACAGTGTTGATAATATTATCAAAAGGTGAAGCGGCAATGGGGTAATGACCGTTACAGTCATTAATAATCGTCAGTGCTTGTCTTAAACAGGACACAAAAAGCGCGTAAACAATCTTAATTATATTATCTTATCAGGCGATCGCTTGCAGGTTACAGAATATTCAACTTGCGATTGGCTAGAGTGGGGCGATCGCATGAGAGAAAAACAAAGCTTTAACCCAAATCCAGGTGGAAGTCAATGTCAGTGCAGAAATAGTCAGGGAAACAGGCATACCAATAGCAAGTTTGATTGAAGTTGTTGGAGGTAAGTCAGAGCAATTATTAACAGGTTATAACGTCTCAACTGCCAAGCTTTTAGCTCAGGTAAAAAAGTCACCTTGACAGGGTTAGGGTACAGAGGTATGGGGGTGTATGTATCTAGAACTCTTACACCCCTTCACCTCTAAACCCTCATATTAACCTACACATTAAATAGGAATAACATGACATCTCCTTCTTGGACAATGTACTCTTTTCCTTCACTTCTAACTAAGCCTTTTTCTTTTGCACTTTTCATCGAACCACTTGCTACTAAATCATCGTAAGCAACGGTTTCGGCGCGAATAAATCCGCGTTCAAAATCAGAGTGAATCACACCTGCGGCTTGGGGTGCAGACATACCAGCATTAATTGTCCAAGCGCGGCTTTCTTTGGGGCCGCTAGTGAAATAAGTCCGCAAACCTAACAAGGTGTAAGTCGCGCGAATCAAAGATTTTAAACCGCCTTCTTTCACACCTAAAGATTCTAAGAAATCTGCTTTGTCTTCTTCAGCTAATTCCACTAATTCTGCTTCTACTTGAGCAGAAACAATGACGACTTGAGCATTTTCTTGTGAGGCAATTTGTCGGACTTTTTCGACAAATTCATTACCTGTAGCTAAGTCATCTTCTGAAACATTGGCAGCGTAAATAATCGGTTTACTGGTGAGCAGTCCTAACCCTTGAATAATGGCTGCTTCTTCTTCATTTAAACTGACTTGACGGACAGATTTACCTTCGTTTAAGGCTGCTACTAATTTTTCGAGAACTGTAATTTCAAACTGAGCATCTTTGCTGGTGCGGGCTTGTTTGCGGGTACGTTCAATACGGCGTTCAATTTGGGCTAAGTCGGATAAACCGAGTTCTAAATTGATAATTTCAATATCCCGCGCTGGATCAACCGAACCGGCAACGTGGATAATATCATCATTCTCAAAACAACGCACCACATGAACGATCGCATCAACTTCTCGAATGTGGGATAAAAATTGGTTTCCCAAACCTTCACCTTGACTCGCACCTTTGACCAAACCGGCAATATCCACAAACTCAACACGGGCGGGGACAATTTGTACAGAACCAGCAATTTGCGAAAGCACGTTTAACCGCTCATCCGGTACTGAGACAACGCCGACATTCGGTTCAATCGTGCAGAAGGGAAAGTTAGCAGCCTCCGCTTTCGCATTGGCTACTAAGGCATTAAACAAAGTAGATTTTCCGACGTTGGGAAGTCCGACAATTCCGGCTCTTAGCATTTTGGATTTTAGATTTTAGATTTTGGCTCAAACTACTAAGATAATTCAAACAGGTTCAGGTATGGTTTGGGGAATTGTCCCAGGAACAGTTTGCGGAATAGGTGCAGGTACAGTTTCTGGTACAGGTTCGGGAATAACTGGTTGTGGTGTCGGTTCCGGTCTGGGTAGGGGGTTGGGTTGCGGTGTCGGAATTTGCGGTTCAGGAATCGAAATAGCTTGAATATCAATCATGGGTAGTTCTTAAATTACCTGACTTTCCCAACCTAGATGATTACCCTTGATGCTGACATCTTCCTCAAAAGTGGAAAAAGTCTGAAGTATAAAGTCTAAAGTATGAAATAGAGTTTCAGATCCCCGACTTCTTTAAGAAGTCGGGGATCTTGTATCTGCTATCTACCCTTGCCAAGCAAAGAAATCTTCAAACTTCTGCTGGGTGATATTCTTGCTGTCTTTCCACAAAAGTTTGGACGCGGTGGCGGTAGTTGCGGATGGTGTCGTCTACCCAATCGCGATCGCTACTATTGGCAAACAAATGTACTAATGGCTCGCTGGCATCGGGTAAAACTAACAGCCAATTATCATCGAATGGTTGACCAATTTTCACGCCATCGATGAGTTCGAGGTTTTGGGCTGGGTGAGTTTCTACTAAGTAGCGCATTAATGCACCTTTAGCAGTCCAAGGACAGCGAATTGTCTGAGTTCTATGAATGACGCGGGGTAATTCTGAACGTGCAGTAGCCAGCGATCGCTCTTGAATTGTTAACATTTCAATTATCTTGGCAATGCAGAACATGGAATCAAACCCCGGATGCAGTTGCGGGAAAATGAAACCAGTGTCGCCACTACCGCCCAACACTACATTAGAATTTTTTTGGCAAGCTTCCATTAAGGCGGTTGGGTTAGCTTTCGTCCGAATCACTCTCCCATCATGGCGACGGGCGACTTGTTCTACCGCACTAGAGGCGTGAACTGGGACAACTACCGTACCTCTGGGGTTAGAGGTTAATATCATGTCCACCATCAAGGCGGTTAACATTTCCCCACGAATGGGAAAGCCTGATTCATCAACTAAAATTAGCTGTTCGCCATTGGCCGAGACTTGCACGCCAAAGTTAGCTTTCAAGGCTTCCACCACATGACCTAACTGGGTTAATAAGGCTTCGCGGTCAGCCGTAGTAACAGCGTGTTTATTTAAGCTGGCATTGAGTACCACTGCATCCGCGCCGAATTTATCCAGCATTTGGGGTAAAACAGCCCCAGAGACAGCATAAACATAGTCAATGACGATTTTGGCGCGACTGTTGGTGAGGGTAGAAACGTGGAGTAATTTTTCAAAGGCTGTGCAGTAACTGTCAATAACTTGGCTGGGATAAGCCACATCACCAACTTCATGAATCAACGCCCGACGCATATCTTCTTTAAAATATGCCCCTTCAATTTTCTTTTCTTGGGCTTTGGAAATGTTAATTCCTTTGTCATCCATAAATTCTATCAGGATGTAGTCGGGGCGATCGGGATGGACTCTGACATGGATACCGCCAGCCACTGACATCATCGGAATCACAGTCCGGGCGATGGGTATAGCTGTAGCATCAAGGTTTTGAATATCAACACCTACAGACATTAAACCGGCAATCAGCGATCGCGTCACCATCCGAGAAATGTTCCGTTGGTCTCTTGATACTGTAACTTTAGAACCGGGTTTTAAAATCGAACCATAAGCCGAACCTAAGCGCACCGCAAATTCTGGGGTAATGTCGATATTCGCCAAACCTTGTACGCCACGTTGACCAAACAAGTTGCGTTGGGCAGTATTACCCCAAATCAAGTTGATGTTTAAAATTGCACCAGACTCAATTTTTTTACTCGGCCAAACACGCACACTAGTACTAATTTGTGCTTCTTCGCCGACCGTAGATAACGAACCCACCACGGCAGCTTCTAATACATGGGCGCGACGGTCTACGCGGCTACCACGGGAAATGACACAGGCACTTAATTGAGCTTCTTCCCCCACAAACGCCCCATTCCACACAATTGGACGCTTGAGGTTAGCATCAGCCCCAACGGTCACGTTATCACCAATAACTGTTCCCGCTTCAATTTGAACTCTTGCCCCAATGCGGCAATTATCGCCAATTATGGCGGGAGTTTGAATATGGGCTGTTGCATCAATAAAAGTATTCTCGCCTACCCAGACACCGGGGGAAATTTCTTCATAAGCAAATTCAAGTTTTACCTTTCTGTCTAAAGCATCATATTGTGCTTCCCGATAAGCATCTAAATGACCAACATCACACCAGTAACCTTGGGCAATATAGCCGTACATCGGCTCATTTTTGGCTAAAAGTAACGGAAATAAATCCTTAGAAAAGTCAGTTTCGGTATTAGCTGGTAAATAATCTAAAACTTCAGGTTCAAGAATGTATGTTCCAGTGTTGACTGTATCGGAAAAAATTTCGCTTGTAGATGGTTTTTCTAAAAAGCGTTTAATTTTGCCTGCTTCGTCGGTAATTACTACGCCAAATTCAATGGGGTTAGGAACTCTAGTTAAAATCAAAGTCGCTTTTGATTGTTTTTGTTTATGAAATTCAATTGCTGCTGTTAAATCAAAATCTGTGATGCTATCGCCACTAATTACTAAAAAAGTTTCATCTAGTAGTTCGGCAATATTTTTCACACAACCCGCCGTTCCCAAAGGCTGATCTTCTTCTACCGCGTAGGTCATTTGTACGCCAAAATCACTACCATCTTGAAAGTAGTCACGCAAAACATCGGGTAAATAATGTAATGTAGCAATGACTTCGGTGATTTGATGTCTTTTGAGCAAATTGATAATATGTTCAGCAATGGGACGATTGAGAATCGGCACCATTGGTTTAGGTAAATCGCAAGTTAAAGGACGAAGCCTTGTCCCCGAACCGCCTGCCATCAGTACTGCACGCATAAATCCTCCTGATTTACAGCCTTAGCTGCTTGTAAAGCTATGAAAATATGTCGGTTTTATCTTTAGTGTCTTATAGATGTTCTGAGTTCAGGAACTTCCACAAGAGACATCTAATCAGTGTTAAGCATATTTACTCAACACAGTAGCCTGTCTAGAAAAATGAAGAAATATTTCTAAAAATCGAGTTCATTTATTATGCCAGTTTCCCATACTGTTGAGGTAGCAAGAAAGTAGAAAAAAGAACATAAAAATCTAGAATAGTATATTCTTTTTATTTTTATAATTTAGCTTCATGGTTAAATAGCAAGAATGCTGGATGTTAATTTACACTGGAATCAGAGAATATGCGATCGCATCCTCAACTGGTCGGAAAATTACGGCTAAGTTCTAGCTTGTTAGTATAAATTAAGAATTGCTGAGATATTTTGACAATTCTTAACTTAAATTTAGTCAGTAGTGAATGGAGTTCCTGAACATGAGCAAATTAATCGTATTACTTTTGCTAGTAGGTTATGTCGGTTTAGGTTGGAAGTTTTGGAATGGATTTACCAGGACTAACTTTCAACCATCCTTACTCAATCGGATTGCTTTATCTTTGTTATGGCCTGTTTTATTTATCGCTAATCAATCCTATCGCCGCAATTTTAGAAAAGCGTTGAAAGGGTAGGTGTTAATTTTAAATTTACCAGTATCGACTTGTGGCGATCGCCTACATCTTAAAATAGTTTAGTGAGTAGTTTCTTGAAATTCCAGAGTTTTAGACCCCCGACTTCTTTAAGAAGTCGGGGGTCTTGTACTTAACCAATAGGTAAATTACCTGGGTTGACTGCATGAATATATTCACTACCAGAATGTGGTCTACCGCGTTTATATCTGGCTTCTTCGGGATTTCCCCATCCTAGCTGTAAAATCATCTCTAAAAAGTTAGGATTTTCCCACTTCCATAAACTTGCCCATTCGGTTCTGTGAGCAATTCTTTGGACATCATCTGTAGTAATTTGTTGATATTGCTTACTGTTATTAAAACTTAAATATAAATCCATATCGCTGGTTACTTCATACCAAAAATTCAATATCGCATCTTTGGCAGATTGTAATATAGCGATATCACTAGTCAACCCGACTAATTCGGTATCTACTTCTGGATAGCGTAAAGTTTTGCCTTTGACTGTCATTTCGCGCCAGACAATACCGGAAACATGATTTTCTCTTTGATAATCGTGAATAGCTGCTTTAAAATCTTGATAGGCAGTAAACTTTTGGAACCCCTCGGTTCTGATAAACTGGTCTATTACAGGATTGCCAGAGACTGTTACCTCTAACTTCAGACGCTCTCCTTTTAGACAAGCTTGGCGTTCGGCTGCCAAAATTTGGATTAGCTCTTCGGTAGTGTAAACTTTTGACATCAGTTATTAGTCAAGGGTCAATAGTTTTGAACTTGAGACTATGAATTTGCGCTTTTGTGAAAATCGGTTATTTAAACATTATCCTTTGCTTGATTGGTGATGCAGTAGCCCACAGTACTAAAAATTAGGGTAGACCATCTTCAGTCTACCCTGGCAGTTATTTGGCTAACTCACTGCTAAATTCATTAAAAGAACGGCGCTTTAATTGTACAGATTCAGCACGGGGTAATAAATCAAACACTTCGCGGAATTTATCATCTATTTCTTCAAAGGGTACTTGACCTTTTTTGTTTAACAATACTTGCCCTGATTGATTAAACACTACAACTTGAGGCACACCCCCAGAATAGTAATATCCTGGTTCCGTGGGATCATATTTTTCTTTGACTGGAATTGTATCAACATCAATCGGGATGATCTCTGCTACTCGTCCGTAAAACTCTTGGACGCGAGAAATTACAATGGCATATTTTTTGCAATCGCTACTGTCATCTACATAAAATGCTAAAAATGCAGGTTTATGTTCTGTTAAAGTCTGTGCGAGTGTCTGTCTGGGTGGAACTAAGGAACCATTGCCAGCATAAACGACAAACATATTGCCATCATAGTTATCATCATTAATACCAGCATAAGCCGGTTGAATACTGAACATCAGTAAACACACAAGCAATAACAGGCATTTCGATATCAAGCGTCGCCAGTCAGCCATACGTTTTTGTAAAAAAAACAACTTTGTAATATTCATCAAAAGGAACCTTGCAAGCTACGATTTGTCGTAAGTTTGTGCTGAATTCGGCAACCTGGGCTGGATAAGTAATTACACCCGCGCACTATTTTTTAAGATAACGTCTTACGGATGAAGTATGAAGTCTGAATTTTGAAATTTCTTTTTTAGACTTCCCACTTTCCTATCGCTGGCTTTTTGAGCCAGGATTCGCTAAACTCACAGGATTAAATTTGCAACTAGATTAATTAGCAAACACGAGCAGATTCAGGTAAAGAAGTGGGCAATAAAATTAAACTGATAGATAGACTGCGCCTTGGTTTGGCGGTATTGGTGGCGAAAACTGTAACATTTGCGGTGCGATCGCTGCGCTTAGGTGCTGCTAGTGTATTACCAGGGTCAATTGCGCGGCGAATAGAACCTCGACTGTTGCAATTATTGAGTCAGCAGGTAAAAAATGGCGTAATTATCATTGCGGGGACGAATGGTAAAACAACTACGTCGCTGCTGTTAAAAACTATTTTGGAACGTAAAGGCTACCACATCACCCATAATTCTACAGGTGCAAACTTAGAAAATGGCTTGATGACAGCTTTACTAGAAAACACCAACTTGGTGGGGACGCTGGCTGCTGACTACGCCATTTTGGAAGTAGATGAAAATATCGTCCCCAAGGTATTAACACCACTCCAGCCACGTATTATTCTGTGTTTAAACTTGTTCCGTGACCAACTCGACAGGTACGGCGAAGTAGATACCATCAGTAAACGCTGGACAAAGGTAATTTCCACACTTCCCAAAGAAACAGTCGTAATTCCCAATGCGGATGACCCGACTTTATCGCACCTCGGTCAGCAGTTACCGCAACGTGTGTTATTCTTTGGCTTGAATGAACCAGAACAATACCTCGAATCAATTCAACACGCGGTAGATTCTATTTATTGCCCTAATTGCGGACATTCTTTAGATTATCAAGGTGTGTATTTGTCTCACTTGGGCGATTTTACTTGTCCCAGTTGCGGTTTTAGCAAGAGTAAACCAACCCTGGAAAGTAGCGAATGGGGACAAATTTTGGTTGGTTTGTATAACAAATACAATACTTTAGCGGCGGTGACTGCGGCTATCGAATTAGGTGTTGATGAAACCACAATTAAAGATACTATTAATAATTTCCAAGCTGCATTCGGTAGGGCGGAAGATTTAATTATTGATGGGAAAAAGGTGAGAATTTTATTATCTAAAAATCCTGTAGGCACAAATGAAACTATTCGAGTAGTGAATCAAAGTACTGATAAAACTACATTGATGGTTTTAAACGATCGCACCCCCGATGGTACTGATGTATCCTGGATTTGGGATGTGGATACAGAAAAATTAGTCGAACGTGGCGGAACTATTGTGGTGAGTGGCGATCGCGTTTATGATATGGCTTTACGTCTGCGTTATAGCGAAAAGTCTTTGGAGAGTAACTTAAACTTAATTGTCGAGGAAGATTTGAAGCAAGCGATCGCAACTGCCCTCAAGCATACAGCAGACAACGAAACTTTACACATTCTTCCTACTTATTCTGCCATGTTAGAAGTGCGCGAAGTTCTCACCGGCAGAAAAATTCTTTAGGAAATAGGGAAATTGTAAATAGGAAATTGATACCAATTCAATGTTAAGTTGCACATATCTTGGGGGGACTTAAAGAATTTCCCCCCTTTTTAAGCTACCGTGTACACACAAATCTGGGTTGAGTGCATCTATCCCGCCTCGGAATTAATTCCGAGTCTCACAGCACAAGTCCTCTGAAGAGGACTCAACTAGAAATCTATTGCAGTCCACTTAAGTGGACTTTGGCTATGAGCCTGGAACTTTAGTTCAAGGCGGGATGCGGTTTCATACAGCAAATTTTTGACTTGTGTGTACACCATAGCCCTTTTTAAGGGGGGGTTAAGGGGGATAGAATTCTATGCAGCTTTATAAAAAACTTTTATGAGAAGCTTTTTTTATCATCTTTCTCATATCCCTCATCTTTCTCACTTTCTAAACTAAATAACTGGTATTCGGGACAATAGGAAAGAAAGCATACTCATACCAAGCAGTCCAGATAAAACTTCTCAACCACCGTTGACGCTTTTCGGGAGTAAATTCATATTCAAATACCCCGCTAGATGTATCAATCGAAGATAGGTGAGAATTGCAACCACAACCATGTTGATAAGTAAAGCCATATTTAGAGGCGATACTCTGCACCTTCATTTGCATCGCAAAAACCTTACCTGCGTGTAATATTGCATCCCAAGAACGCTTATGTTTGATATCTCGCTTATCAAATCTTAGGGCGCGTTCTTCAAATACATGATCGCGGTAAATTGGTGCTAGATGCACATGATAAAAACTTGCTGGTAGTTCATAGCCAAATTCTTGAAAAAGTTCTATTCCTATCCGCGCTACTTTTAATTCATTGGCAAACTCTTCGCCCTTTGATTCTAAATCTTGAAGCAGTGTCGCAAAATCAGGATAGCTAGTTTTTATAAAGTCATAACCGTAAAATTCTAGGGTTTCCCAAGCTAACTTGCCAAATAGTTGGGAGAATGATGATTTAAGATATTCTAATTCTGGACGTTCGTTAAATAAGTCAACATCACCTTGTTCTAACTTATATTGAAATAACTGTGCCATTTCAACATAACTTTGTGGATCAGAGATGCCTACATCTGCTATTCCGTTAGCAATATCTTGCCACACAGCAGGTAGTTGAGACACAGGAACTGCGTTTTCATACGCAATTACCGTCAAATTCGGAGCTTCAATTGCTTGCATATAATCTCCATTGAGATATTAAAAATTTGTCGCTTAGTTAAACAAAGTTAACTTTTTGGGAAATTTGCACAAAAACAGTGTAACTGTTTACCCAAGATTGAGTAAATTTACAGTTACCTGTGGAGATTATGGCTGTCTGACAATTACAAAACTGTGACCTAAAATACTGAAATCTGATGAAAATTGCTATAAGTCCATGCAAAAATATAGCAGGGGACAGGGAACAGGTGACAGGTAACAGCGTAAAAAGTCTTTTACGGATTCTGCAATCAGAGAAAGAAAAAAGTTATAAATTATCAGTTATGAGTAAAGAATTATGACTTCTGAACAATTAGAATTAACAATTGGTTGGTTGTATCCTACTTTAATGAGTACTTATGGCGATCGCGGTAATGTAATTACAATAGAACGTCGCGCCCAATGGCGGGGATACAGCGTAAAAGTCTTACCTCTAGACCAAAATTCCACTGCCGAAGATATTAAATCTGTCGATGTAATTGTGGGTGGAGGCGCACAAGACCGTCAGCAAGAAATTGTGATGCGTGATTTGCAAGGGGTGAAAGCTGACGCAATGCGCGAAAAAATTGCCAATGGTACACCAGGGGTTTTTACTTGCGGTTCACCCCAACTCCTAGGACATTATTATGAACCCGGACTAGGACAACGAATTGAAGGTTTAGGAATCCTCGATTTAGTATCTATTCATCCTGGGGAAAATACCAAACGTTGCATTGGTAACTTAGTAATTGAAGTTACAGCCTCCCGCCTTGCCAAAGAGTTAGAAGAGATGACTGGTAGTAAACCTTATCTTGTCGGGTTTGAAAATCATGGCGGACGCACCAAGTTAGGTAAGGTAGAAGCCTTGGGACGTGTGGTGTATGGTTTAGGCAATAATGGCGAAGATGGTACAGAAGGTGCATTTTATCAGAATGCGATCGCCACTTATTCCCACGGCCCCTTGTTACCGAAAAATCCCTTTGTCGCTGACTGGTTAATTCAAACAGCGTTGCGGCTGAAGTATCAACAACCCATCACACTCAAACCCTTAGATGATGATCTCGCAATACAAGCGCGAGAAGCCATGCTTAAACGCTTGAAAGTTAGCGTAGCAACTGTAGCTACTAGCAAAGTTTGAGTCAGAATAATTTATCATTCCAGAGTCAGAATATCAGTTCTGACTCTTTATTTTTTGGTTTTGATATGTCATTACAATCAGATAGGACTTACGCAAACTCTACTATTTCTTGGCGTTCTTCTCCTGACGGAGACGCTACGCGAAGGTGGCTTGGCGGTACCCTGCGGGAAGCCGCTTCGCGTCTACGATAAATTAAGCTTGTGGGCAATTTTTGCGTAAGTCCTGTCAGAAATTGCCAGTAATCAAATCAATTAAAAATATGACTAAATAAAATCCTTAAAAAGACAAAATTAAGGATAAATTAAACCTAATTTAAAATCAATGATTTGCGCCACATTTATCAATATAAAATAATATTTATTTACCCGATAACTTATAGAATATTTACCAATATATCTCTCTCAGAAAACCTGTTTAATCGTATTATAAATCTTGTTATCAGTCAGTCTATTTTATACAGCAGATTTTAAGTTAGTTCTCAAGACTAGTAGAAAGTCCATTCTGAATGCTGCTGCATATTGTTCAACTTATAGATTAATCAAAAAATGAGTATAGAGAGAATTTTCAAGAGTACTGATTTTTTTCAACCTACAGATGGTGAACCAATTCGTTCAGTTGTGACGGAATCACCAGATGCAGTTGTGGTTGCTTGGTATGTCAAACCCGGACAAGAAATTGGAGCGCACATTCATCCTAATGGTCAGGATACTTGGACAATATTATCCGGTAGTGGTGAATATTATTTAGATAGAGACGGTTCTCGCAAAATAATTACCGTTGGAGATGTGGTTGTAGCACCAGTCCAATGTGTTCACGGTGTGTTTAATCACGGCGATGAACCCTTGATATTTATTTCTGTGGTGACACCTTATGAGGCTGGATATGAACCTGTGACCATCAAATCGTAAACAGCCTTAATCAAGAGTGCTGAGTTTTGTAAATCTAACAGGTTTCAAAATCTTGTCAGTTCTTTTAAATACAAAGAAAAGAGGGATTGAATTATCCCTCTTTATTTTTAGTTGATGGAGTGTACTTGGTTGAATATTAAGTACTCACACTCACTCTACTGTCCACGACTAGCCGGGTCTACACGAGCAAAAGTCAGAAAATCAACCATCCGAAAGTCTTCTGGTCTACCTGTTCTAGTAGGTAAAGTTGGCACCCAAGAAGGATTAACGTTCAAATAAGATTTTGGATCTACTTGAAGCAAGCCAATAATCACTTCACCAATAATGCGACTACCCAGAGGGCCTAGACGTAGGCCTCTTTCCATCAGTTCAGCTTCTTTAAGGATGTAGTACCAGAGTGGTGTAGAGGTATCGAAGGTAGGATATAGCAATCCTAAATCAGTTATGAGAAAACACCATAGGTATGGAGTTTGGGAAAGTCAAAAATTTGACCGTGAATTGCTAGTTCAAATAACGCTTTCACCACAGTAAAAGAATGACAGAAAAAATAAAACTCTCTGATGAATCGTTTGGCGT